>JBCDFI010000539.1:0-3807 GCA_039178155.1 Cyanobacteria bacterium P01_H01_bin.105 | reverse complement strand
TTTGGCCCACTGGCCTTGAAACTTAACTTGAATCTGTATAGTCGAGACTGGAACTGAGATGTGAATTCGCTTGAGGCCACAATGAATAGAGGCCTGGATATCGGACAGTACCGCCCGATTCCAACCTAGGAGCTGCGCGTTGAGGCCTAGATTTGCGATCGCATGAATAGCTTGGGCTTCATCTCTTCCCATGGCAGGAATGCCAACTTCCATTTCCTGAACGCCGATGGCATCGAGAAAGGTCGCGATCTCAACCTTCTCTTCTAAGCTAAAGGCTACCCCTGCCGCTTGTTCACCATCCCTTAGGGTCGTATCGTTGATATGAGCTGTCATCGTAGCAGCCTCCATAGAATTGAAAAGAAAAGAGGGTGAGAGAGTGCCGTATTCTGCTCTCACCCTCAGACTTACCTGCTGAACCAGCCTTTTTGTTAGCCTAATGAGGCGTCATCCATGGAGTGAGACTGGTTTGTTTGAAAGGATTCAAGATCGTCAGCTATCAGCTGGTTTAGAAAATACTGCAGAATCCAGGCAAATAAGATAAACGGACCAATCATTGAGAGAGTAGTCAACATGGGAAAAAACTCCTAAGGATTATAAAGGACTTTCTAAGCAGTCTTGAGACTCACAATCTCAAAACATAGGGTCTACTTTAGAAAGGTAAAAGTAAGGCTATCTTCAGATAAGAAGTGATCTAGATGGAAGGCACGTTCTTCTGTTTTTAGGAGAATCTGCTCGTAGAGATATCGAGTGGCTCGATCTCCCACACTTTCTGATTGTGTGGCCAGTCGGCGTAGTAAAGCGATCATCGTCTGTTCAGCCGCCAAATCACTTTCGATCATCTGTCTGCAGCTATAGGCACCTTCTGGCTCTGGAGTAAAACAGCAGAGTTCCGCCAGAGTTTCAAGGGTACCAGCTGGAATACCGCCTAAACCATTTAAGCGCTCGGCAACATCATGGGCATCACCTTGGACAGCTTCATAGCTTTCTTGAAAGAATTCGTGAACAGTATAGAACTCTGCACCTTCGATGACAAAATGGTGCTTTTGATATTGCATATAAAGCGCTTGAAAACTGGCATAAACCAGGTTTAGCCCTTCACATACGCTAATGGTGATATCTTTTTCAAGTCCGACAGGATTATCACCAACTTCACCAAAGGCACGAACAAGAGTTTGAGTGGTCATAGAATTTCTCCAATCAATATATAGGATAAACAGAGCGGGATCAAAAACAGTGAACAACTAGTGGTCTGTAGTACAGGTAACCTGGGTTTCCCAGCAGCGTTCTAGCCAACCTATACCAACTTGGCGGGGAACTGTAAATCGTCTAACAACGCTATGGACTAGCATTAGCTCTAAGGCATGATTAATATCGACTCGTAGGGTGCCATCGGTAGGACAGGTACAAGCGATATGGAGTTCTTGCAATCGGCGACTGATCGACCAGCGTTCGCCACGGGGTACTGCAATAATCTGTCCCCAATCTGGGACAGCAGGCGCGGACTTATCCATAGGATTAATACTCCAGGGTTGAAAGGGATGGATAGGTGAGACTTTTTAATTGGGTTTCTAACGATTCGATGCGAGCCAACAGATGTCGTAGGTTAGTGGCTTCAACATCGGGAAGCTGGCCATGTTCTAGGGGAGCTGCGGTGGTGTTGCATTGGCACACATTGCGACTGGGAACACCAACAGCCGTGCAGTTGGCGGGCACACTGTGCAATACAACAGAGCCTGCTCCGATGCGAACATGATCGCCAATCTGGATACTTCCTAGGACTTTCGCGCCGCTGCCAATCACAACTCGGCTGCCAACAGTGGGATGACGTTTACCCGTTTCTTTGCCCGTACCCCCCAGAGTGACACCTTGATAAATCAGGGTGTAATCTCCAACCACAGCAGTTTCACCAATGACAACACCCATGCCGTGATCAATAAAAACCCCTTTACCCAGGGTGGCACTGGGATGAATTTCAATACCGGTAAAAAAGCGGGCTAGGTGAGAAATAAAGCGAGGTAGAAAGGGAACATTATAATGCTGCAGCCAGTGAGCCAGACGATGGGCTGCGATCGCATGTAACCCAGGATAGCAACACAACACTTCTAACCAATTGCGGGCCGCTGGATCGCGCTCAAAAATGATAGCGAAGTCCGCCAAGTAGGGAAAAACCTGTCGAAGTTTAGATAGGGGCAACAGACGCCGAATAAAGAAGTGCTGCTGAGATAAGGGCATGACTCTGGTGGGGCTTTGTTTTTCTGCTTATAACAGTTGCGACTTGAGGGGTGCGATCGCAATGGTCCAATCCAGATTTACTATAACTATTACCTGTGTACTCACCTACTCAAACACCTGCAAATAAGCATTTTTGAATTTCCTTGGGGACAGGGGACAGGTATTCTAATGCTGGGGAGTAGGTATTTCTAAACATAGGTACAAGTATTTTGTACTCAAAAGAAAGCCTTGCCCTGTATGAATTAGAGGCTTATTGACAAGCTGTTGCAAAAACAGCTCCTATGTACTCAAAGTACGAGTTTTGACCGTCTACTTCATTGGTCCATAACAGAAACTGTAGCAAACGATGCAGAACGCTCCTGGTTAGATTCAGCAATCCTTAACAACTATTCGACAGCATGGACTTAAACCAATGCATGCCATAAATCAGCAGCGAGATATTTACTCAATGGAAATCTTTCAGGTGGTGAGGCAGCTAAGAGATACCCATATTGTCTTTTACATTAGTTAATGCGAAAGAGTCAAGCTTGTTACTAAAAGTGCATTAAAACTGAAAGCAACGATACAGACACCATTTTCAATGGTTTGGAAAAGTCCTCTATTATGTATCTATTGTATCAAAACACCTAAATTTGAGTACTCAAATAAACAGTCTCTTCAAGCTGTTTAAAACAGCGTTAACCCTTTGTTATAAGCTGGTTTCAGCTGAGTACAGTAATCACCGGGCTAGGGTAATAAAATACCAGCCCACTGGTTAAAAAATACCCGTACCCCGATCTAGAAAATAAATTTTTCCCTTGTTTTTCAAGGGCTATCGCAGTTGAGTACATCGCTAATCATTTAATAAATCCTATCGGGGCGTTTGTTAAACAGGGTTCTGGAGCTGTTGCTATAACTCTTTCATCGCCGAGCACCCAATCAGCCAAGTTCGGTGAAGTCAGTAAGACAAAGTCCGACTAAAGCTTTTTTATCTTTCCCGTACTTTGTTCTTTAGATTTCAGCGGCTTAGCGATTGACGATCAGACACATTTCAGGTGTATTCACCCTAATTGGACTGCCCTCATTATCTTATATAGACAAACGAGCGCTATCCCACCCAAACACCCTGGAAATTGCTAATCGCTCAAAAGACTGGTTTTCTCGACTCGCACAGCGCTGCATTATCTGTTCTCCAACCTGATTCTAAGGTTTGATTGCCTAGAACAACCAACTACTTGATGCATTTAATGCAGCGTCGCTCTTTTTTATTGCATAACAGTCTACTTTACTCCTTAACTCTTCTAAAGCTATGACGCCTCCGCCTCCTACTGCCCTCGCCTCTGCGCCCACAATGACGCCCGAGCTGGACATAACGTTGACCAAAACTAAAACCCAGGTCAAGTCCGGCGGCGGCTGTGGCTGTAGCACTAAAAATGATACAGGTATGAGTGAGTCTTTAAAGGCTCGCATTGACAAACACCCCTGCTACAGCGAAGAAGCCCACCATCACTATGCCCGGATGCACGTTGCTGTAGCTCCTGCCTGCAATATTCAGTGCAACTACTGCAACCGTAAATATGACTGTGCTAATGAAAG
>JBCDFI010000538.1:0-3809 GCA_039178155.1 Cyanobacteria bacterium P01_H01_bin.105 | reverse complement strand
CCATGAGCCTTAGTGGTTGTGGAGGCTTCTTATGCGGGCTGGGCGTCCCAAAACTAAAACCCAATAGTGGTCATACGTTGTTCTAGGCGCATTAATGTAATAGCTCATCCCTACTTCAGAGAAGTCTGGATTCAAAATATTTTCCCGGTGACCACGACTATTCATCCACTGCTCAAACGTGTCTTCTGCCGACGAATGACCTGCAGCTACATTCTCACCAACAGACCGATAAGAATAATTTTCTCGTCGTACACGTTCCCCAATCGAAGAACCATCAGAACCAGTATGCGTTAACTCATAGTTATGAGAAACAATATCCTCGACATGAGCCTGCGCAGCTCTTTGTAAAGCATTTGAAAACCTTAAAGGTGACAGCCCTCGTTCTTGTCGGGCTTCATTCATAAGTCTCAATAACTCCGTTTGTTTTTGAGTTAGGGTTGAGGCTTCATCCTTAGCTGATGCAGTAGTTGGATACAGTTCACCACCATGCATTGCAGCCTCGATAGGTTGAGCTGCAACTGAAACAGATAAGAGTAATCCAGTTGTTAACAATGCAACTACTGAAGGCTTAAACACGTTTTTACACCTCAAATACTGATGACAAGCACGTAATGCATCAACGTACTTAGAGAAATACTAGTGTTCAGTACTACAGCTAATTACATTTCTCGCGGGGTTCTTAAACTGTCATAGTAAATTAACCGCTTAACTACCACTTTTAGAACCTCAATAGCCTTGTGAGATCGGAACTTTATTCAAACCCATAACTGTAAATTAACCTAAAAGCACTGTGCCAATTTAGGATCAGACCAACATCCATAACATTGCCAAGCTCTACATAGGCAAGTTGCCCTCGTAATTGCGCTCTCAACCGTCACTTAAGCCGTTGGGCGGCTGGTCTGGCTGAACTTGCTCTATCTGGGGTAGCAGAACATTGAGGGCATCGTCTAGCTGTGCCAGGTCAGCACAGCCACCCACAGCTTTCGCAGCACCAGTTCACCAAGTCTTCGATAGCAAAGGCTAGCTCATTCCAGTCGTCAGAATAGAGCTTTCGATCCATGGGCATGGTCTATCCTCCCGTTAACCGAGACATCGCTGCTAGAATCTTTTGTTGCTCCGGCGTTAGCTCATCAGCCTCGGTAATAGCATCCACCATCATCGGTTTCAGTTGGGCCGCTAGCTCATCCCAGGATTGCGATCGCAACTGCTCAAACGACATCCACTGCTCATCCACCAGACACACCATCGTCCTATCGCCCTGGCACTGAGACGCTAGCACCAAACCACGCCGCCGCGCCTCGTCGTACCAGCTAGCCCATTCGCTGTTCCCACTGCTCGAATCTTGAGAATCAAGGGTATCAGCAATTAACTCGCCCAGTGCGGGTATCGCTAGCGTTTGGTCTGCATCACGAGGCAGCACCGCCGTTAGCTCTACAGACCCTGAAATCGTTTCATCAATCAAGTCCTCGGCCACCAGAGCGGCCTTTGCCTCGTAAAACTGTCTCTCAGAAAGATTCCAACGCTGACAAAACTCAGACACACTATCAATTTTCCAGGACTCGCCGGGGAGGCGATGGGCCAACAGCAAATGATACAAATAGCCCTTGGGAGTGTAATGATCTGCGTCCCATAGCTGTTTCACATCATTTGGAGATTGGTTCATAGCATCACCCCATTTAGTGTATGTCGTCTGCAGCGTCGCCTGGTGGTCTCGCTACTAACTCCCATTTTGTCTGAAGCATCGAGATATCGATATGGCAGCGGTCAGCATCAGTTTGCAACTGTGGTGAAATAGATGGCTGAAATCAGCAGCTCAGGAATAAAATGCACCAAATCTAGCGCTTGGCTAGTGCTTTCCACTAGGTTTCATGACTCTTTACATACCGCGTGCCTCCTGGTTCATGCCCCTAAAAGTATGTTAACTGTAGAAATATTTCATTATCTAAAACTATCGTTTAAGCTCGATTTATGACCGTTGCTCCATATAGATCTGACCTATTCAAAAGATGTAAAGAAATTTATGGATTTTTGTCAGATTGCCAGCGACAGGCAACCTATGATCAACATGCTAAGTTAGCAAATCTTACGATTCCCATTCGTTCCATCGAACCCTGGCTAGCATTACAGCAACTAGAAAGGTCATATCCAATACATTTCTACTACTCAACGATCGACTATACCCTTATAGGATTAGGAACAACTATAGCCCAGCAAGCAACCGGGCCAGAACGGTTTGAGCGGATGCAACAGTTTATAGATGTTTGGAAACGTCGTATTCTCTCATCTAATCAGACTAGTTCGATTGTTAAACCTTATTTTCTATGTGGATTTACGTTTTTTGACCAAACAGTTACTAACAATTTTTTTAATGCAGCCCAGGTATTTGTTCCTCAGTTACAAATTCTTCAGCGTAATGGGCAGACAACTGTAAGCCTAAACTATCTTATTGACGATTCTGTTAATATCACCCGTATCGTAGACGATATCAATCAACGACTCCAAGCTGTGGAAGCTGCAGCTCAAAAAACATTTGATTCTCCAAACTTATTGGGTAATAGCGCCATACAAACCTCAAAAGTTGTTAGAGATGTGGGTGACTTTGAACAAATGGTCAATAGTGTACTACCCACACTCCAGTCCTCCGACCTCAGTAAAGTAGTTCTCGCTAATGCCCTTGACGTACTATCCACTAATTCCTTTAATATTCCAGAATCTCTTCGTGCTCTCAGCCTAGCCTATGGAGACTGCTGCATCTTCTCACTAAGCAATGGACAAGGACCTGTTTTTATAGGAGCAAGCCCAGAAAGATTATTAAGCATTACTACATCAAGCAATGGCAAACAATTGACCACCGATGCCCTTGCTGGTTCTGCTCCCCGTGGCAAAACAGTTACTGCAGACCAACATATAGCTCAACAATTACTCAACAATCCAAAAGAACGATATGAGCATCAAGTCGTTGTTAAATTCATAGTAGAACAGCTAATTCAGCTAGGGCTAGCACCTAAGTTTGCTGACTCCCCAGAAGTACTTCGTCTGGCCAACATCCAGCATTTACATACTCCTATCCAGGCAAATTTGCCCGATCATCTCAAGCCCTTAAATTTGGTGAGAGCTCTGCATCCTACTCCAGCTGTAGCCGGATTTCCAAGACCTAAAGCCAGTCAACTAATCAGAACAACAGAATCCTTTGATCGAAGTCTATACGCATCTCCCATTGGGTGGATTGACACCCACGGAAATAGTGAATTTATTGTAGGCATTCGCTCTGCATTAATTGACGGTCGTCAGGCTAGACTATTCGCAGGTGCTGGAATTGTCGCCCAGTCAAATCCCAATAGTGAATTAGCAGAGGTCAAACTTAAGTTACAGGCATTGCTAGGAGCTTTAGTGTGAGCACACTAGACTATCGCGATACAAATACCCTATGGGCATCAGTGATAGTGGAAACCCTAAGTCGACTAGGATTAACCACCGCCATTATTTGTCCAGGCTCTCGTTCTACACCGCTGACCATAGCGTTAGTTAATCACTCTAAAATCGAGGCCATTCCCATTTTGGATGAACGCTCAGCAGCCTTTTTTGCTTTGGGTTGTGCCAAGCGAATGCATCAGCCTGTAGCTATAGTCTGTACATCTGGGACAGCAGGTGCTAACTTCTACCCTGCTGTCATCGAAGCTAAGGAGAGTCATATACCCCTACTAATATTCACCGCTGATCGTCCTCCAGAGATGCGCAACTGTGCATCAGGGCAAACCATTGATCAACAAAAACTGTTCGGTAGCTTTGTCAATTGGTATACCGAAATG
>JBCDFI010000537.1:0-3825 GCA_039178155.1 Cyanobacteria bacterium P01_H01_bin.105 | reverse complement strand
GTCCAAAAACTTGGACATTGTCTCAATCGTTGATGTGTTGGGCGTTTCTAGCTTTTTATACTCGGTAAAAGGAGAGGGGACTGCATCCATCGGCAACGATACCGCTTTCTCCACGTTGGCCGCGTACTTACCATCATCGGTATACAGCACCTCATCTTCACCCGCCTCTGCCAGCACCATAAATTCATGAGAACCGGACCCACCAATCGCACCAGAGTCGGCTTCTACCGCCCGAAACTTGAGGCCACAGCGGCTCAAAATGTTGCTGTAGGCCTGATACATATCGTCATAGGTAAGCTTGAGACTATCAATATCCGCATGAAACGAGTAGCCATCCTTCATGATGAACTCGCGTCCCCGCATCAGGCCAAAGCGGCACCGAATTTCGTCGCGAAACTTGGTTTGAATCTGGTAAAGATGGGTGGGCAACTGGCGATAGGAACGCACCATATCACGGGCGACAGCAGTGATCACCTCTTCGTGGGTGGGACCCAGTGCCATGGCCTGCTGACGACGATCCGTTAGGGCAAACATGATCCCCTCTGCCTTGGTATAGGTATCCCAACGGCCTGACTCTTGCCATAGATCTGCAGGCTGCAGCTGAGGCAGCAAGCATTCTTGCGCCCCGGTGGCGTTCATCTCCTCACGCACGATGGCCGAGGCTTTGTTGAGTACCCGCAGCATTAGCGGCAAATAGGCAAATACACCGCTCGCGACCCGTCGGATATATCCCGCCCGCAGCAGTAGCTTGTGACTGGGAATCTCCGCTTCAGCCGGGTCTTCACGCAGCGTGACAAACAGCATCTGGGACAGGCGCATGATTTTGGAGTTCCTTACAACATCCCCACAGTTTAGTGCATTTCCCCTTCTACCTAGGCAGCTTTACGGTAAATGTCGTTTTTTGCTTGGTACTCTTGAGGGCAATCTTTCCATCTAGGTTAGTCACTAGCTGCTTTACTAACGCCAGACCCAGACCACTACCGCCATACTGTTGCCGGTCTAGCTCGGGGACTCGATAAAATTTTTCAAAAATGCGGGATTGATGGTCGGCTGGAATATGGACACCGGTATTTGCGATCGCAATCTCCACATCAGTCTCATTAGCTTTGACCTCAATCGTGACGGTCTTTTTGGGTGGAGTATATTTGATCGCATTGGTGACCAGCTCGGTAATCGCCCGCTCTAGCTGGGCAATATCGCACTCAACCGACAAGGGCTCTTGGGGAATGGTGACGTTTAGCTTTAAAGACTCCTGCTCAAATCGAGGTTCGAACGTGCGCAGCAATGACGGTAGCCAGTCGTTCAAATTCATCAACATAGGTTCTGATGTTTTTTGGTATTCAGGAAACATCAGCGTAATCAGATTGTCGACAAATTGCTTCTGTCGTCGACATTCTTGGCTAAGCAGGCTCAATACCTTGAGGACGGTACTGCGTTGAGGCACCTTGCGCCATGAGACATCTTTGAAGATTTTCTCTAGGGTCTGGGTTGAGAGTTGAATATTACCCAGAGGAACAAAAAGTTCATGGGAGATCAGCTGCAAAAATTCGTCCTTGGCTTTGCGCAGCTGTCGAATATCGGTCTGCTGGGCCTCTATAGTTTGCTCAAGCCGAGCCTGACGGAGTGCGATCGCAAAGCAGTTAGCAATCTGTTGTAAGTCTTGTCGTTCAGCCGTCTTAAATATCTCTTGACTAGGACGTGTCAGCCATATAGCACCAAATAGTCCGGCCCGACCCATCATTGGGCATCCCAGTAACGTCAAGGGCGTTTTCGCCGGTTTTCCGCCTCCTAATTGTCGTGAGCTAAATAGCAATGAATTACCTTGACTCAGCGGCCCATAGAAATCCCAAACCTGTTCGACTGAGCGTGGATAACTACCTAACCATCCCTCTCCTAAACCACCTATTAAGGCCGCAGTTTGCTTATTTGCGTCATACAATTCTATTTGGCACCCTCGCAGGTCAAAAGTCTCCACTAAAGCAGCAGGTAACCAGCGACCCAAATCTGAGACAGACTCCCCCTTTTGTATGGCAGCTAAAATTCTTTGCCATATAGACCGATAACTAAATGCAACAGAGGACTGAGCGATAGCATCTGCTATCAGCCGATCTGAATCAACGATTTCAGACACCAATGAATCCTGCTTCAACCTACTATTTACCAAAGCTGCCCCAGCCTCCTAAACCAAAGCCGCCATCTAGGTAGCAACTTATTCGAGAATGGCTAACTTAAATGCCATTAAAGCATACGAAAATCACCTACAGTCTTCATCTGCCAGGGAAACCAATACACCAAAACAGCATCAGGCGCAGCCTCAAAAGCCCTAACCAAGTAATTGAATAAATTATTTTTCGCAGCTCAGCACTCAATAGGCATATATGCCGAAAAGCTGAAAAATTCAGATACAAAAAATCTTTACCAACAAAGAAAATATTAATAAAACGCTCTTGACTCACAAGAAAATAACGGCTCTAAAGACTTACATCAACATATCATCTGAGCAAAATCAAGGAGTCAATCAACGGGCCTTTTAAAGTTTAAACAGATGAAAAGAATAACACTAATGAGCCCTTTAAATAGTTATCTTAAGCCTGTATTCAGAACTACTTCGCCCAGTCTAAGAAGTAAAAGTTATTTGCACAAAACCTCTGCAAATAGAACCCTAAACCGTCTTAACAAAAAACACGTAGTGAATAAGGCAACCGATTTAGAACCTCACATGAACTCAGAATTATATTAGACTGCAGTCTTCATACGAACGTCGATTACATGACACATTAATTTAAAAGTGTATCGTTTTGTTAAGACCCTCTCTCTATCCCCCAGCCTTAGCTCTAAATCAGTCCTTTCAAATGCTAGAGTAGCTACCTAGCTAGACTTCATCAACATACATAGACATTGCAAAATTGAGGAGACTTTAATTCGACAAAAAGTAATTAAGTCACTTTTAATACCTCTGTTGAGGATTTTTTTTCATGGGTATAATGACTCATGGGCATACGCTATTTGTTTACCCATTAGCTGTCATTTAGCTAGCCATCAATAGTTTGCTAGCTATGTGCTAAAAACCCAAATCGTTTTTTCCGATTTATCCTCCGCGATGCTCCGAATGAGCAAAATCAACGCTTAACGGCGCTCATTTTGCAGGGCTGTGCATTGAGGTTATATCAGGTGGGTAAATTTCAGGCTGTCATCCTAATCGCTGAGGATGAAGTTCATATCCGCAAAGCTTTACAGCGCAATCTTATCAACGCTGGATTTGATGTGCTTCTAGCGGCAGATGGTGAAGAAACCATGGCTCAGTTTAGGGCCTGTACAGTTGATCTAGTCGTATTAGATGTTCTCATGCCGAAATTAGATGGCTTACAAGTATGTCAGTTGATTCGGCAAGAATCAGATGTGCCTATTATCATGGCGACGGTCTTGGGTAGCCCCGCCGATCGAGTGACTGGATTAGATCTCGGGGCAAATGACTATATTGTTAAACCATTTTCAAGTCGAGAGCTAATTGCACGGATTCGCTCAATACTCAGACGTCTGTCTCCAGATGCCCGAGGCAAGCCCACTAGCCGTATCAGTGATGCAGCCTCTGTATATGTTGGAGATCTTATCCTCTACCCCCAAACTCGTAAGGTCTATGACCAAAAGGCCCATATCCGTCTAACTGAAATAGAGTTTCATATTCTGTATCTGTTGGCTCAGGCTCCAAGTCAAATTTTTACACGAGAGAGTATTTTGCAACAGGTATGGGGATATACCGCAGGTGCCAATTTAGAAACAAAGGCATTAGATGTGCATATCTCACGTCTCAGGACCAAGCTTGGC
>JBCDFI010000536.1:0-3829 GCA_039178155.1 Cyanobacteria bacterium P01_H01_bin.105 | reverse complement strand
CAAGATGAGAGTCAAAGACCTCAGACCCAGTAGACAGAAGCTTGCCAGACGCCAAGACTACAAGTGTCCTAGATGTGGAGAATCTCTGTTTAACGGAGAAATCCTACATCTCCACCATAAGATCCCACGGTCTAAGGGTGGTAAGGATTGCTTTAGCAATTGGTTGCTCCTGCATGATGTCTGTCACAAACAATGCCATGCTTCTGAGCAAATCAAAGGTTAGGTTCTGCTTGAGCCGGATGCCTTGAGAGGGGCAAGTCCGGTTCTGAGGGGGCGGGGGCATAGCAATATGTTCCTGCTACCCGGCAGCTAGGTCATCTGAAAAAAGAGCGCCAAACACCTTTTTTTACCCCCAGCACTCCTTTTTACCGATAAGAACTCTTATCGGTAGTTTTATGGATAGCCCCTGCTCCACTAGAGTTCATAAAGTAAGCGCAAAAAATCAGATAAAGTCTTTCCAAGGTGTCCTAGATATGGGACGCTCAGGCGTACAAGAGAAACACCCCGGAGAGCTTGTGGAGCTGTTGCGATTATTCAAGACGCTTGACCCAACGACCATTTCAGTCGAACAGGTCAAGCAAAAGGCACAATGGGCTTCAAATGCTATGTTGCAAGAACTTGTCGGCACGTCTCGAAAAACAGGACGATGGACAGTTCCTGAAAGAACCGAACTCAGACTCGCAAGCCTTTCTCTCCGTGAGTACGAGAAAAAAGGATGGGTGACAACCTCAATCTCAAACCCCTGTCGATGTAAAGATATTTGGGACGATACGATTGAAGGAGAGCTTGTTGTTGACGTAGCCTATTGGCTGGATATTCGCTCCACGATCAGCTGATGGCTCGACGTTCTCAGAATTGAACACTTGATAAAGTTGTACGAATTCCTCAAAATTCAAGCCAGCGATAAATAGGAATAAAACGCCTAATAGTTGATAGTCGTAGTGTATGAAAACGTCAATTAGCCTAGCGGTAGAACAGCCCTGTCCCTACCCTCCACTCAATGGCGATGGATGTACGTTTGATTGGGCCTCTGATCTGTCCCCATTACTTAGAATTTATCTTGCTAACTTGATCCAAACAGAAATTGAAGACTTCAAACATACACTGGAATTTGCCATTTCAGAGAAAGAAAATATCATCTTCTTTCTGGTAAAGACGGCAAGCTTGGACTGGTCTGCTTGCCCTTATTCAGTTCATTTGTTGGGCAATAAAGCTCCTGTTGTTAATATTAAAAGCCAGGAAAGTCGTCTCTCAATAACATGCCTCCTTATTGAGAGTAGAAGCAACGTTATTAAAGCTATGAAGTTAGCGACCATAAGCCCAGCTCTTACCAACACGCTAATAGCTATGGTGGAACAGCAGAAAAGAATTCACGAAGATAAAAAACTCTACCATCAGAAGGTAGATCAGCTTTGCAACCAACCAAATCTTGAGACGGTACTAATAGAAAAGTGCGTTGGGGCCTGTCGGGCCGGTGATTGAAATTAATATGATTTCCTCTCAAGAGGCTGACTGACTGCCCACGGCCGCAACTAGGCACTGAATTTATAGAAGTTTCAACCGATTTTCACTGAGTTGTGGAATCAGGCTTTGATAGGACTGGCACACGTAAAAATAGTTCACGGCCAGTCCTATCATCAGGGCAACTGTCACAAGGCATATTTACCTAAAGTGGAGCGACCGTATATAACTAGTGCTAGTCAGAAAGTGATTTTCACAGAGGCTTTACTCTCTTATCGCTATTTTGACAAAATTCTGGTGACAGTCTGCAAACTTGTTGCTCTATTTTATTTAGAGGGCTGCTGAAGTTGTTGCCAAGCTTTTTGATGTGCGCTTGTAGATTATTAGTCTCTGACAGGTTTTCAAGTGTCGCTCTGATGTGTGTCCCATCCACTAAGCAGCAATAGCAGGTGCAGCCCAACCAGAACAAACTACACCTTATACAGGTGGGGCTTTTGGCCCTTTCTCGATAGCTTCTCTGTAAGCTTCAAATCCCTGTGAGGCTTTAAGCCAACGATTATAGGTCCGTAGATGCAGATCAGCTGAATGACCTGCCATAGCAGCACTTACCGGAATTGGTTGCTTAAAAACAACAGTTGCTCGAATACACCACGCATGACGGAGCGTATAAGGAGTAAATGGAATCTTCTGTCGCTTAAAAGCTCTTGCTGTTCGTTCTCCATATATAGCGCGATCACCTTTACTATCTGTAACCGTTGGTAATGTCCCCTCCCAAGGTTTCCATTGCTCAGCCCATTCTGGATAGAAGGGCATAACCCCATCGCGGGGACCAGTTTTCCCATCCAATACTCGACATTTATAGGGTGGAGTAGACTCAATTTCGCACAACCAGCACTCATGGTTTCTGAGTCCATAGATAGCCATGCGGGCATAGACTAAGCGCCATTGAGGATTCTTTATAGTGCTGTAAAGCTGAGCAATCTCCTCATCACTTGGTATCTCAAGCACTTTGGAACCACTCGTGTACTTGCCCCGGAACTTGTTCAGGTCAACTGGAAGTGAGGCGAATTCAGCAAATCGTTTGAGTATCTGAATGCAAAGCTGCCGAGCCCGAGTGTTTGCCGGTCGCTCAAGGACTGTTTGCTCAAGAACTGAGGCAGATAAATTTTCTGTACTAGGTAGCCAGCGCAGACCCATTTGCCATTCCTGCCGCTTCCATTTTGTCTGAGTCTGAGGCGTATCCCCATGCACCTCGAACCAGTGCCGCTTATATCGATTAATCCAGGCCTCACACGTTTCCAGTTCTATCGTGGTCCAGTTTTCCCACCGAAAACTCCCCTGCCCCAGCTGTGCCCATAGCTCATGGGCCTTTAGTTCAGAGGTTTTCAGCCCATAGGGTGTGTGATCAAGACCAAGGGCTAGATAAGTTTGCTTTGCCTTAGCCTCACCAGGTTTCGGAGGGAGCGTTCCCCGCAATGAAATCTTTTGACCTCGAACCACGAGCTTAAGACGAATCCCAGCTACTTTAAGCCGTTCATTGATCACGGCTAGGGAGTCAGCCGGTCGTGCCATTGTGCTAAATCCTGTACTAAATTCATGCTTATTTTGGCGCATTTACCCCTAGTTTTGGGAGTAATTGCGTACTAATGAGCACAGGAAATTAGCCCCAAAAAACTCAACAAAAAAATGCCTAACTCCTGAGAGTCAAGCATTTCAAGGTTTTCATAAAAAAAGCTGGTGATCCGACTCGAACGGACGACCGGCTGATTACAAATCAGCGATTAGATCTTTTAATACCAATGCTTGCAGAGGCTAAAAAACTTTATTACACCCAAATTACACCCAAGCAATAATCAAGTGAATTTACACCCACCACGAATTTGACGGTAGCTTTTCCCTTGCGATCGCAAATAGTCGTCCATCAGCGTTCGACCTGCTGATAGTCAGCTTCCCAAGCTGAGGGTTGTGGGCTGGATTTTATCATCTGTATTCCTCTAGATTGGGTGTTTGAGATGCCAGATATACTAGAGTTCAGTAATGTGCTCAGAAAGACTCAGCCATGGTTAGTGCTGTACCTACTCCCAAAAATATTCCTACTGATACTTGGGTTCAGGCAACTTGGGATGAGTACATAGCGCTTGTGGATAGTCCAGCCTATGAAAAAGCTCGGTGCTACTACGATTCAGGAGAAATGCGAATTGAGATGGCACCCTTAGGTCCCAGTCATGCTTATCGCGCGACAGTGGATGTAGTCGGGTGACGCCACGTCGGTTGTCGGGTTGAGCCCAAACCGGATGAGACAGGACAATCGACGTGGGTGTCAGCCGCAGAGGTTTATCAAGAGCCCAAGAAAAAGGCACAGGTAGCT
>JBCDFI010000535.1:0-3829 GCA_039178155.1 Cyanobacteria bacterium P01_H01_bin.105 | reverse complement strand
TGATACTGACCGTCATAGTTAATCAAAAAACCCTGACCTAGTCCGGTACCAGCCCCAATAATTGCAATCGGGGCTTGGGTATCAAGGGTACCTGTCTGCAATGTAATCAAATCGTCTGATGTCAACCCCAGGACCCCATAGCCAACGGCCGCAAAGTCATTAATTAGCTCTACCGTCTTTAGGTCAAGTTCTTCAGCAATGCGATCGCCGCTAAGCAACCAAGCTAAATTTGTTAGCTGAGAGCGGTTTTCAATCACCGGCCCAGCGAGGGCAAAACAGGCGGCCTGTGGTTTGGCAGCTACCGGAGCCGCTGCCAAAAAGTCTTTGACCATGGGCACCAGGTCAATATAGTCACTGCTTACAAACCGTTGTTCGCAGAGGATCTCTTGAGTACTATCTGCAGTGGTGTCTGTCTGTACCAAACGCAGAATGGTTTTGGTACCGCCAATATCACCAGCTAATAGTTGAAGCATCATGGTTTCGGGATAAGGTCAAGATATACGTAGCTCATTGAGAAGCCTTGAGAGAGTGGCTAACGCTTGAGCTAAAACATTGGTCCAAGGCATTTTGTCTAAACTAGTCTATAGAGTAGAAATAACCCCAGACCACTACAGACCAAATCACTACAGACATAGCCACAATCATCTTCTATAGCTGCCATAGGCTGATTAAGCAGACGTTAGAAGATAGTCTCTATGACAGTGACGATATTTTAGAAAATAATTTCCCAGCGCTTGTTCAATATTTATCGCAGTGAGTGTAATGCCCCAACTACTAGCCCCAACCCTAGCCGACATTTTAGACCGAGCCCTAGACAACCAAGATATTTCGCCCGATGACGGTGTTATCCTGCTTCGCCAAACCACACCTCAGGCTATAGAAGCCATCCGAGCAACGGCAGATCGGCTACGACAACAGCAGGCTGGGGATACCGTTACTTACATCATCAATCGCAATATCAATTACACGAATATTTGCGAACAGCACTGTAGCTTCTGTGCGTTTCGTCGAGATGAGGGGCAACCGGGAGCCTACTGGCTGAGCTGGGACACCATTTTAGAAAAAGCAACAGCTGCGGTGGCCGACGGTGCAACAGAAATCTGTATGCAGGGGGGACTAAACCCTACAGCCAAAATTGAGGGTCGCTCCCTAGGATATTATCAACGGCTGGTTAGCACCATCAAAGACGCCTTTCCAGCCCTCCATATTCATGCCTTTTCGCCCCAGGAAGTTCAGTTTATTGCCCGCGAAGACAATCTAGACTTTGCTACCGTCATTCAAGAACTTGCCCAGGCCGGTGTGGGGTCGCTGCCGGGGACAGCCGCAGAAGTACTGGATGACCAAGTGCGACGTATTCTATGCCCTGAAAAAATAGACGCGACTACCTGGATGGAGATTGTAGCCCAGGCTCATCGGCTCGGGATGCCGACTACGAGTACTATGCTGTCGGGCCATATTGAAACCGTTGAGCAGCAGGTGGGCCACCTTGAACAACTGCGGCAGTTGCAACAACGGTCGTTATCTCAGGGTGCGACAGGCATTACCGAATTTATCTTGCTGCCCTTTGTGGGCCAAGAGGCCCCTGCCCCCCTACGCAAGCGCGTGGGACGAGATCAGCCCGTTATCGCCGATGCCCTATTGCTAACGGCAGTTGCCCGCATTTATCTGGGCCGCTGGATCAAAAATCATCAGCCCAGCTGGGTCAAGCTAGGGTTAGCAGAGGCCACGGAAGCCCTGCGCTGGGGATGTAACGACCTGGGCGGGACTTTGATGGAGGAGCATATTACCTCCATGGCGGGTGCCCAAGGGGGAACCTGTCAATCGGTAGAGAATCTGAGGGGTGCGATCGCATCCCTCAACCGCCCCGAGCAACAGCGAGACACACTGTATAATCCAGTGCCAGCTAACCCGATACTAGCTAATCCGGTATCGACTGATCCGGTGCCAGCATCCAATTATTAACAGACACATCTAATCATTAACGTTTGCTCCAATTTATTTCCATCCCCGTAGCAGCTTTGTAGAGTAGTTCAGGGACATTTATCAGCCCTATTCCTTCATCCAAACTGCCCTGTTAGCTGCATGCTAAAAATTATCAGCATTTTGCCATCGGCCAAGCAGCATAAGCTCCGTCAACATCTCAACAAGCATCGCTCACTCTTAACACTAGACACCTCTAGCTACGGCGTAGGACGACAGCGCTATTGGCTAGAACATCAGCCGATTTTGGGTAGCGGTGGCAGAGCCTATCAACCAGCCATTCAACACCCTGCGTTTTGGAACTTTTGCCAAGCTATCTATCAACGAGCCAGCCAGATTGCCCTACCAGAACAGGGTGCCCTTAAACCTGACGTGGGTCTAGTTTCCTATGGCAGTGTAGGTATTCGCGAGCATCGAGATGATCCCTATGCGGCCTGTCCAACCGTCGGCATTAATCTCTCAACAATGCCGACCCAGTGGGGCTATACCGCAAACTATGCTGGCTATAACAAACGTTCCCCCAGGCGGGCATCCGAGCAAATTTATCGGCTACCACCAGGGGCCATCATCATGTTCAACAGTCAAAATCCCCATCAGGTGATTAAACCCGATCCTGAACGATGGTCCATCATTATGTGGCGCATCTCACCCTCGTGTCGCCCCCACTTTCAGCGCTACCTCGACGCTCATCCCCTGGCTGACAATAATGCGGTAAGCTTTTTTTCACAGGTGGAAGAAAAAAAGCATGGCCAAAATCGAGACAAAGGACATACAAATTGGGAACCTGACATGGGCGTACCGCGAACTGGTTGCCGACAGCCCCAACGATAAACCTCCGGTCCTAATGCTCCATGGTTTGGTCTCCCAAGGCTATAGTTGGCGAGATGTGATGCCAGCTCTGGCAGAACGAGGCTTTCGTAGCATTGCTCCCGACTGGATTGGCCATGGCACGTCGTCTAAACCAGATAAGGGACTATTCGCCTATGACCAGGCTACCTATCTTAAGGCCCTGGACGACTACGTCGAAGCGCTCGATCTAAGCCGATTTTCCCTAATAGTGCAGGGTTTTTTAGGTGTTACGGGGCTACTCTACGCCGCCCAAAACCCTGACAAAATTGAGCGATTGATTATTCTTAATACACCGCTTCCCCCCAAAGCAGAACTCCCCTTTTCAGTAAAAATGATGGGCTGGCCCTTTATTGGGGACGTCATGACCCAAGATCCACTGCTGGTAGATCGCACCCTGGAAGGCGGGGGACCTTATCAAGTAGCGGATGAGGATCTTGATGTTTACCGTCGTCCGTTTTTAAAGAGTTCTGACGTGGGGCGTTCACTGATGTGGACGATTCGCGCCATGAAAATGCCCCAAATTACTGAGCAGATTACCCAAGGTTTCGCAAACTGGTCACGGCCAACTTTAATCGTCTGGGGCATATCAGATCCATGGCTTTCATCAGAAAGCGCTAAAGCTTTTGCCCAGGGTCTTGAGGACGGCGACTATGTAGAACTCGATGAAGTGGGTCACTATGCTCAAGAAGA
Source organism: Cyanobacteria bacterium P01_H01_bin.105 (assembly GCA_039178155.1). Classification (GTDB taxonomy): domain Bacteria; phylum Cyanobacteriota; class Cyanobacteriia; order Phormidesmidales; family Phormidesmidaceae; genus Leptothoe. Next base: position 310 of record JBCDFI010000535.1, on the reverse strand, counting down.
CTGGGCAGAAAAGGTAAGTGAAACCGTCGTGCCGTTTTTGCGAAAACAAGACCTATAGGCAACACATATTGCTATTACATCAGCGAATCCCACCTAAAAAAGCTCTCTAAGAGATTAGGAGAGAGCCTTTATTCATCTTGCTGCATGCTTTTTGCTCTCAGCTTAGATTGCAGCTCGGCAAGTAGGGCTTCTTGTTCTTGTTGTAGCATCTCTAGCTTGGCAAGAATTGTCATCAATTGTTGATCGTTTGACGCTTCAGTTAGAGGTGTTTTGGCCAGTAGCCAACGTCCTAGGAACAAGGGCGATCGCC
>JBCDFI010000534.1:0-3833 GCA_039178155.1 Cyanobacteria bacterium P01_H01_bin.105 | reverse complement strand
TGATTGAGCGGTAGAGCTGAGCGGCGGCCAGTATTTTCTGATCATTGTTGGAATGTTTCAGTCCGTCTGCTCCTGCACAGAGTTAGACAGCTCATTCAGATGTTGGATTAAAGAACTCATTGAAGATTAGGTGAGTTATCAGAGAATTTTCAGAAAACAGTGACACTATCAGAATTGAATCACTGTTTTATTACAGCACAACATTTCATCCACGATATTTTGTCTAAAGGAGAGATGCTTGCATGTCAGACTTACCTGAAATTCCTGATCACCAGTTGTTTGAACTGCGATTGTGATTTTTGCATGATGCAAGCACTACCCTGACTTGCCCTTATAAATTGAGACAGGAAACATCTATGACAAGCACCCAAAATATAAGAATCGGCTTAGCCACAATTCGAATTACTGTAGCAGCTTTTTTCTTGATTTGGTCCATCGAGAAAATCATTGCGCCCGAGATTACTCAAGCTGTTTTTTCTCGCTTTTACTTCCTGGCCATACCTTCTAGCTTCTCTGTTTTTATAGGTATTGTACAAACCATAATTGTTCTACTGTTTCTCGCTGGTTTGTTCAAGTTATGGACCTATGGCGCGTTGCTGGGCATGCATGCAGTCTCTGTAATAGCCTCGCATCAACCTCTGCTTGACCCCTACATGCCGCCTAATCACCTCTTCTGGGCAAGCATACCTACACTGGGTGCGCTGATTGCGTTATTTCTTATGCGTGATGAAGATCAGCTATTTATGTGGTCTAGCCTGTTTGTAGCTAAGTCTAGGCAATAGCCTGCCGATACCGTTTCAGTAATTTTCCGATAGCGCGGCGCTGCCTCAGGCAGCGCCGCCTGTTTTGGATAATGCTTTATCCTTTTCTAAGGATGAACAGTTGTATATGTATCAATCGAAATTCAAAAATCAAATCTTTATAATCTGCCCCTTGAGGCTCACGTTACGTCACCCTTTAGCATTCATTTATCAAGCGCAATTTTTCGGGAAATTGGAGTCGAGATAACCTATGCCAAAACTTTTACAAGTCGGGGAGCTGGCAAAACAAACCGGACTATCTGTTCGAACCCTGAGGTACTATGACGAGATTGGCTTGCTGGTACCCTCACACCGTACTGAGGCGGAGTATCGACTGTATAGCGAAGTAGACATTGCACGACTCCAGCACATTTTGTCGTTGAGGCAGTTGGGTTTTGCCCTCAAAGAAATTCGCGAGTGTCTAGAGAATCCTGCCTTCTCCTTACCAAATGTAATCAATCTGCATTTGGCGCGACTCCAAGAGCAGATGGCTGTATCGCAGTCGCTCTTTACCAAGCTCAGTACCCTAGCCCAACAATTCCAAACCTCTCAAACCGTTGCGGTTGATGATCTCTTACAGGTAATGGAGAACCTTACTATGACTCAACAATATTTGACCCAAGAACAACATGATTTGCTCGAAGCTCGATTGAATGCGGGGACCAATGAGGGGCAGACCGAGTGGCTAGATCAGGCGCGATCTCATATGGCCCAAGGTCGTAACTTCAACGATCCAGAGGTGCGGCTCATGGCATCGCGGTTTCGTCACGCCCTGCTATATCTAGTCGATGGTGACCTGCAACTCTATGAAGCGCTGATGCAGGTCTATCAGAAAGAGGGAGCTGAAGCTGCGACCTTGGGCACCTTAGATGCCCCCACATTCGACTATATTCTCAAGGCGATGGCGATACTGTCAGTGCGGGAAGACATGGAAGACGTGGTCGATTCTCCGTTGAACCCCTTGACTCTGGAAAGCCGTGAAGTATTGATTCAAGGCCAGGAATGTATGCGGGATCTACACCTCGACTTCTTCGGTACAGAAGGACTACTGTTGGGGCTGCTAACTGTCGAAACATCTTCAGTAGCACAAGCCCTGAACAACCAGGGGGTAGATTTCGTTATTGCCCAAAACCTCATCCAAAAGTTTTTAGCTAAACACAACGGTTCTGATACCAAAGTCCCCTCTTATATGAAAAATCTCAAGCGGAAATTGTTAGCCAAATACACCGTTCAACTACCAAAAATTTCCTCTGATACAAAAACCCCCTTAGAAATTCCCTTTACACCCCGTGCTCACCGTGTCATAGAGCTAGCGACTGAACAGGCAAAACATCAAGGTCACAATCAGATAACCCCCCAACATCTGTTACTCGGTCTTTTGCGAGAAAGTGAGATAGGTGGTGAGACGGGTGGCGGTTTAGCCATACGTGTCCTACAAGAGTGTGGGGTAGATTATCAGAAGCTGAAACAGCAGCTTAGCAGTGTATAAGGAGAAAGTTGCGGGTATAACGTTGAGCTGAGCGGCGGCCAATACTTTTGCAAGATGTCTGGATTGTAAAAGTATTGGCCGCTCCTGCGTAGAGTTATGCGGCAGGCCCAGAGGCAGACAATGCCTCTGGGCCTATGTTATGCGGCGGTCGCTTGTTTTAATTCATCATAACCTGTTGAGGTTGGACTAACGTTGTTCGCACAGCTATTGTCGAGGGCGAATTAGAAAAACAACCACCTGTCCTCTACGTTCCCAGTGTTTGCGATTGGTAGGTATCATTTTGATAGCGTCTTCTTCAGACTCCAGTAAGAACCGAATTTCACCTGGGGCAAAGGTGCAGTCAATAAATTTGAAGGATCGATCAATCCCGGCTGCTCTATCGGCGTTGAATTTTGTCAGCCCTTGGGCACAGGCAATCTTGCCACGATGCTCTAAGCAAGCCCGCTGCCAAGTTCCAGAGTACCTAGGTTTTCCCTGGGAATCGGTTCCGAAACAGGTAGTTTGAAAGAATTTGGGTTTCTCGACATTGCCATAATTGAAGCCGAGGAAAACAGTCATTATGCGGAACTGGCCAACAGCATCTTGGGCCACTAAAACATTATTTTCATGCTGCATAAACGCACGCCACTCAGCTTCATCCTGGCAGGGGATGGGTATCTTATTAGCTAAAATATATCGCTGCGTATCGGCAGAGTACATTAATTCTGATCCAAAAGTTTACGGCCATTACGAATCGGTTTAGTGATGGCATCCCTAATAAAATCACTCATGGTGACCCCTTCCTGGGAACACCAGGCATCGAAAGCTGAATGTTCTTCCTGAGTAAGCATAACCTGGACAGGCTTATTTTTACGCTTCTGTGGTGGTAATGGTTTCCTTGGCATCCTGACTAAACCTAAAGACTTAAGACTATGAGCCAATTATACTAACCCTTATAAATATCATGATATAAACATTGTAATGGATAGATGTATAGATAGGTAATCTTATGGAACAGCTTCAATTGGCAAGACAAGTAGCTATTGGCTTGGGTGGAGCCATTACAAGTAATGAAGTGGGTTTCATTACCTGTTTCAGTAGTACTGACACGGCACAATCGTATACAGATTATGTGAACGAGGACTTAGATGAGCTTACTGCAGAGCAACAGGAGCGTTGCGTTGTTGTTGTTACGATAGAGAGTCTCATGTAGACGTTTACGCTGGTCATCATGAGAGTATCTGTTCACAAAGAAAAAGATAATAAGAGGTTTTTTCCTTTCATCTTAAAACCCCCAGCATATTTGAACGCGGTTTCGGTGCTGTCTAACGAGTAGCTGAGCGGCGGTCAATATTTTTGCATCAAAACCCAAGTTACTCATTCCGTCCGCTCCTGCGCAGGGTTAGGTGACAAGGCGAGGAGCAGCTAGTGGAGCGTCAAAGCTAAGAATTGGGATTAACGAGAGTGTTGCGATAGGCTGTATGGAGCGAGCAAACATCCCATGCAGAAAAAATATATTGTCCGGTTAAGCGAGTCCGAACACCAACACCTTGAAGAGGTCGTCA
>JBCDFI010000533.1:0-3836 GCA_039178155.1 Cyanobacteria bacterium P01_H01_bin.105 | reverse complement strand
TTCCTGCGCACACTGCCACAGCTGCTCTAACCAACCATGGGCAACATGGACATCATTGTCGATAAATAACACATAGTCAGTGGTTACCTGGCTTAGTCCCAGATTACGAGCCTGATTTGGAGCCAGAAAATGTTCGGTGCGCAGTAAGGTAAAGTCTTTCTCTATCGCTGCCTGACTCAGGTACTGCTGAACAGGCCTAGGAGAACCTCCATCGACGTAAATGAGTTCAAACGGTAGATGAGTATATTGATAAATACTCTCTAAAGACTGTTGGGTATAGCTAAAGCGCTCTCGTGGTACGACCACAATCGTAATAGCTGGTTGAGCTGTGGGTTTGGCCAGGTCAGTGATTGTAGATGTCATGATTACTCTCCTGAAGCTAAGATGCAAGGACGGTGAGGGGATGGGTCAAAACCTGTCGATAGACTCGCGCCCAGTTTCTCTGTTCAACCATGGGGGCAAGCTGTTGGTGTACGGTGGCTTGAGCGGCTTGCCCAAATCGCTGTCGTAACTCTGGTGACTGGGCCAGGGTGAGTATGGCATTTTTGAGTTCGGCACTAGAGCCTGGAGTAACCACTAGACCGTTGTAGTTGTGGTCTAAAATCTCACCAATGGCATCAACATGGGTGCCGACAATGGCTCGACCCGCTAACATGGCCTCAAGCAACGCATTGGGACAGCCATCATGCAGTGAAGGAATCGCATAAATATCTACATAGCGTAAATAGGCCATGCCCTCAGTGCGGGGTACCATGCCCGTTAGCACGATGTTGTCCGTCATGCCACTGTCACAAATTGCGGCTTCCCAGTAGGGACGTTCTCGCTCGGCAAAGTCACCTACTAATAACAGGGTAATCGCCATGGTCTGTTTTATCTCTGCGCAGGCATCTAACAGATATTCCAGTCCTTTTTTGTCTCGGAATCGACCCACAGAACCAATGATGAGCCCATTGAGCCGATCGGCTAGCGGTGGTTTTGGTAAGTTGGAGAACTCCACAGGCTGAATTGAGTTCCAAAAAGCGCTGGATTTGTTTTTAAGAGCTGGTACGAGTACTTGACCACGGCGTTGTAAATCTTGACTGACAAAGGTTACCCAGTTTGAACTTTCTAAAATCCAGCTGATTTGGCCATGTTGTTTAGGGCTAAACACATGCTTGTGCAGATCGCTGCCGCGCACGCTATTGACGATGGGAATGCCTTCTTCTTTGGCGAGTAGGGTAGTGATAAAGCCAGTCTCATTAATAAAGAAGGCATGAAACAGATCAAACTGGTGATGATGGTGCAGCTGTTTCAGCTGAAAATAAATTTCGCTGCGATAGTCTTGTAAGATTGGTGTATTTGAGCGGCTCGCCGGGGTGAGCCGATGAACCTGAATACCATTTTGGTCTGTAGTGCTACAGTCTGAACGATAGTAGCCTTCAGCCTTACGCTGCTTGGAATGGAAAACAGCCACATGGACCTCGCAACCAATATCTTGCAATAGGCTAGCGATGCGAGCTACCGACTCGCCAACACCGCCGACATCGGGTGGAAATTCCAAGGTGGTGATGCAAACTTTAGACTGTGTCATAGGAGTGAAGAGATCAAGTGAGCGTATAGAATGTCTTTTTTCTCAGATGTTTGGTCAGAGTTCTAGGCTCGATCAAACCAAAACTTCTTTTTTCAAAAGTGTTTTAACGCAAGCGGCTGTAATCTCTACACCGCGAAGGCAGAAGTGCTGTTGGCTAGGACTGTCGCTTAGAGTCTTTAAAACCTCAAGAGAGAGGAGGATCGGGTCAAGGTCGTCAGCATCAATGACTCTAACAATGCCAAGCTTTGCCAGTCGGTTAGACCGTAGTCGCTGCTCGTGATCGTCATTGCCTGTAAACGGTAGCTGCATGGCACGAACACCGGTCTGCAGAATATTTAGGGTTGTGTTGTAGCCTGCCATGCTAATAGATAAATCTGCCTTAGCCATATAGCTCAATAGGTCGGGAGTATAGCGCTGCACGGTTAAATTTGAGCGATTGTCTGCGATTGTCTGCAGCCGCTGGTAAACCTCATCAGGTGCAAACGGTCCAGTAAATAGTTGTATGTGGTGGGGAATTTTGTCTTTTAAAAACTGACTGGCTTCGGCTACACACTGTAAAAGTTCATGACCAAACCGACCACCACCTACGCTAACAAGGATCATCGGTGGATCTGATTCTGATTTGGGTGCAAATTCTCGATCCGCATCGGGAACGACATAGCCTGTGTAGTGGACATCACAAGTAAGATCGCTCACTCTAGAAAAACTGTTTTCTAAAGGGATAAACTGCGGATCGCCATGGATGAGGAGCTGATCAAAATAACGATTCATCAGCTTGCATACTTTTGCTTCATGACGTTCTTGGTCTTGTTTGGTGACAACAATATCCCGTAGGCTGCAGGTGATTTTGGCTCCGTAGTCTTTAGCGCGCTCCACTAGAGGGATTAACTCGGTGGAAAAGCGACGACGACCAAAGGGAAATAGCTCTACCATGACTATGCTGGGACGAATGCGATCGCAAAGTTCTAATAGCCGATCACGGCGATACTCCAACGTTGACTCCACATCCGCAAACCCTTCAGGTACCTGTAGTTCACGAAAGTTTTGATCGGTCTTAATCGCAGGCAAATTAATCACTTCGATCCCCTCAGGGATAGGGAAATCTTGAATCACCTCGCCACCATTGACAAAGTAGACTTTGAAATCCTGGGTTAGTCCACGGGCAATCGCCATGCTGCGAATTATATGGCCGATACCAAGAATATGTTGGCAGTAAAAGAGTAGAGTCTTCATAAGGGTTTTTCTCAAAGAATAGAGTGATTATGATGCCGCTAGCTTAAGCAAATCACTGAGCATGCTGGCCTGAGTTTGTGGTCTCATTGGCTCCTTGACAGCCTGCATCAGCCAGTCTTTAACTGCGCCCACATTGCGCGTCAGTCCAAATTTGTCTAGCACAGTGAGGCGGCCAGCTTTACCTAGGATTGTTCTCATTTCAGGCTGCCGTAGCAGTGCTTCTAAGGCCTGCGCCAACCCGAGAGCATCTTTTTCAGATACCAGAATTCCATTTTCGTTAGACCGTACCAATTCGGAAATACCTGAGATATTGCTAGATACCACTGGCACTTCCATCGCCATGGCCTCTAACAGGACGTTGGGAATACCATCGCGGTCACCGTCATCGGTGACTAAACAAGGCAGCACAAATATATCTGCGCGTTGGTAATACTCAATCAGTTGGTCTTGGGTGAGCTTGCCTACTAGAGTAATGTGATCATTGAGTTCCAATGCGCTAATCTGTTGTCGAATGGTCGCTTCTAGTGGGCCATAGCCGACAATTACACAGCGGAAGGGCATGCCCACTTGTTTTAATAGGTGGCAGGCTTTTAATAGATAGGGGAATCCTTTTTTCTCACAAAAACGACCCACACTGAGAATTAGAGGGATATCAGAGGGTTGAGCCCTAGGTGCAGGACTAAAGCGAGCGATATCTAAGCCGTGATAGGCCAGATGGATGGGGGTGCGAGATGTCGAAATCTGTTCTAGATGCCGACGGTTGTAGTCGGTACAGGTAAGCACAAATTCTGCTTTGGCCATGCGGCGATCTAGGGCATCCTTGTTACTGAGATAGATGTCTTTGGCATGGGCCGTAATGCTGTAGGAAAATCCGGTAAATGCCTGGGCAATCTCTGCTGTGGCCGTAGGCACGTTAGCAAAGTGAGCATGGAGGTGAGTAATGCCCAGATCTTGGAGTTTCCAGGCTAGATAGCATCCTTGTAAAAACTCGTGGAGCCGTCGATCTTCGGTACGACTTAGGTAAAACTGTAGA
>JBCDFI010000532.1:0-3857 GCA_039178155.1 Cyanobacteria bacterium P01_H01_bin.105 | reverse complement strand
TTTCTGATTCGGTTAATTTATGGTGGGTTACGAAAGCCTAAATACTCAATTTTGGGGAGTGCGATCGCAGGTAAAGTCGAAGCCATTGGTCAGGCTGTCACCCAATTTCAGCCAGGAGATACCGTATTCGGAGACCTATCAGAAAGCGGATTTGGTGGCTTTGCCGAGTATGTCTGCGCCCCCGCCACGGCCTTTGCACTCAAGCCCGATAATTTAACCTTTGAGGCAGCAGCGACTGTTCCGGTGTCTGGTCTCGCCGCACTGCAAGCTCTACGCGATGTTGGTCAGGTTCAAGCAGGCCAGCGGGTTTTAATTGTGGGAGCAGCTGGCGGCGTAGGGTCCTTTGCCATCCAAATCGCCAAAGCCTTTGGTGCTAACGTGACAGGCAGCTGTAGCCCCCAAAAAGTAGAGATGGTGAGACAGATCGGTGCCGATCATGTCATTGACTACACCCAACTAGACGCGACCCAACCCTACGACCTGATTATAGATACAGCAGCTTACCGACCGTTCAAAGACTATTTGCCAGCATTAAAACCAGGCGGTACCTACGTGCTGGTGGGCGGCTCTACACCTGCATTCTTTCGTGGGCTGCTGCTGGGGCCTTGGGTGGGTAAGCAACAACAACGCCAGGTGAAGTGTCTCACATCCCAACCCAAACAAGACGATTTAGTGACCTTGAAGGAGCTAGCCGAAACTGGCAAAGTGGCCCCGTTTATCGATCGTACCTATCCGTTGAGCCAAGTTCCCCAGGCCATTCATGATCTAGAGCAAAGACAGATCAAAGGGAAAGTCGCGATTACCATTTGATGGGCAGCCCCCTGTTGCCAAGCTTAGGAGAAGGGGGGAGAGATGAGGGCTAAATGTTGCAACTGAGACGTATTCGAAGGTTCATGCTGGGTAACCATGAACCATAAACTGATGCTGTTCTCTACAATAAAAAATCTATAAAAAATCTATACATGAGGATGTTATGGAGTGGGCTGACTTAAAACGACTACACACATTGATTCAACAAACAAAAGCCCTAGGGGCTGATGTTGAAGAAATTGGTGTCTCAGGCGAGGGGCGACCAATCTATGCAGTGACGGTTGGGAATGAACAAGCAACTCATACAGTTGTGATTGTTGCTGGACTGCATGCTACCGAAGTGATTGGTCCACTTACTGCAATATCCATTCTTCAAACGCTGCTAGAGAGTCCGCCTACAGCTATGCGGTGTTGCATTGTACCTGTGGCAGATCCAGATTTTGTGTCTCAGAACGCTAGTGAGTTACCCACAGATGTCACCTTGCAAGCCTTACTCAATCTTAATCATCAGCGAGATTTAGAGGGTCATTTCACAACAGATACCTATCCTGAGTGTGTAATAATTCGCCAATGGCTACAGCGCTTCGACCGAATCGATGCTTATTTCTCTCTGCACTCTGCTCATTGTATTAGTCCCGGATTATTTTTCTATGTAAGTAACAGGTCTAATTTAAGCTGGGTGACTCAAGTTGCAAGCCAGGTTGCTGCTGAAACACCAGACTGGATTTCACTACTGCTTCAAGATCCAACAGGGCTTTCCCAAAAGAGTTTGGCTCCAGGATTTTTCGAGCTAGAAATTTGTAAACGAGAAAAACTGAATGCGTCTGCGTCTGTTAACTCACTTGCTTTTGTAACGCAACGATTTCAACCTCAGTATGTTGGTGTCTCAGAGATGCCTTTAGCAATCTGTGCTGCTTTGGCAGAGGCCTCACTAGCTAAAATTGACCAATGCAATCGGGATGTCAAGCAGACAGGACAGACAGATTATTTATTTCAAGAAATCGAGTTGGATATTCAGCTTCGCATCATGACAAGCTGGATTGGGTCAGTCATTGATATTGCAGTCTCAACATAACATTCAGATACAATGGATTGATAAAAACCGCCTGGGTAAGATACAAAAGAAAGCGGCAACGCAACCGGTATCCGACTGAATTTGACGCAACATGGAAATACGACATTCAACTGATGCTGACCGCAATGCGATTGACGATATTCACGCGAACGCGTTTGGCCATGAGCAAGGACCGGAGATCGTAGAACTCATCGCTGGTCTTTTTACCGATGCAACGGCTGAGCCGGTACTATCTTTGATTGCGGATGTTGACGGTATCGCAGTTGGCCACGTTCTATTTACTATAGCCACCGTAGACTCTGATCGCGCAGATGTTTCAGCTCGCATCCTGGCACCATTGGCGATCAAACAAGAGTTTCAGAGAAAAGGCATTGGCACAGCATTGATCAAAGCAGGCCTAACGCAGCTGACTGATGCCGGAGTTGGTCTGGTGTTCGTTCTCGGCGACCCTGCATACTACTCAAGAGCCGGTTTTCGCCCCGCTGGTGTGCTCGGACTGACAGCTCCGCACCCAATTCCCACAGAGTACGCTGACGCATGGATGGTACAACCATTGCAAAATGACATTCTTGGTACAGTTACCGGGTCCGTTCGATGCTCCGACGTGCTGAACGATCCACGCCACTGGATCTAAAATAACGGTGAATAACAAGGCGATGCACCGGAGCGGCGAGGTCGGATGTGTGGGCGATGGAAGCTGTTGCTACCCAAAGAGCCCAGCTAGACCACCTTATAGCTGTCCCTTAGCTTTTACCTGCCCATATAGCGTTTCCATTGCTTCAATAAACGAATTATCTCGATCCCAAAAGGCAGGAAAGTCTCCTTGCTTTTTTACCGGAATACCCGATACCGGACTATCGGGTAGTGCCTCCATCGTCTGAGGCAGTCGCTTAGCTCCTTGCCAAAACTCTCGCAGCTCAGTTTTAGCAGGCACTTTTCGCATCTTTAGCGGGGCATAGTAAGAGTCCACTGGCTTAGGAGGCTGCTGTTCTAACTGTAGCTCAGCTGACAGCGCCTGCCCCAAGGGTGACTTGGCCAGCTCATTTAACAGCTCCTTCCGCGATAGTCCCCGCAGTTCAAACAGCAAAAACGGGTCTTGATCTAGCTCTGCCGCTACTAGATAATATACTCCCGCAATATGTTTGCAAGGATTACTATAATCCGGACAAGAACAGCTGGTCTTAAAATCTTTGCGGCTCCTCGGCAACAGATTTAGATTTAGCTGATCAAATGTATCCTCAATATTGTCGGGAATTTCATTGAGTAATAGCCGAGAGATCAGGCTCGCCTTTGATGCAATCAATGCCACCGCCGCTGACCACTTGGCTTTGCTCAAAGGCTGAAACTCAATGGTTGTAAAGTAGAGCGGTTCTTTGTACACTCCAAAGTAAGGATTTACAGAGCCTCGTACCTGGGCTGTGACTAACCCACCGTCAATGTCGAAGCTTTTGACTTTCTTGCCCCTGGCGTAGGAACGGCCCCGGCTCAGACGCCCAGAATCGGTCAGTTTTTCGATGGCTTCGATAAATTTTTGTCCCCACCAGGTGCGGCTAAATTGGCTCATCTTTCCTACTCCATAATTGCACTCTTGTTTAACGAAATCAGCTTTCTAAACGCGTTGTTATCTAACTCCGTTAGCCACGACTCATCTGCTCCGACAATCGCCCCCGCTAGCTTTTTCTTATCTTCGATCATCTCGTCAATGCGTTCTTCTAATGTGCCAATGGCGACAAACTTGTGGACAAACACATTCTTTTTTTGACCAATGCGAAAGGCTCGATCCGTTGCTTGGTCTTCGACTGATGGATTCCACCAGCGGTCAAAATGAAAGACATGGTTGGCCTTGGTTAGGGTAATACCGACGCCGCCTGCTTTGAGTGATAACACAAACACCGATGGTTCTGTTTCTGGGTTTTGAAACTCAGCAATCATTGCTTCGCGTTTTTTCCGCGATGTGCCGCCATGGAGATAG
>JBCDFI010000531.1:0-3859 GCA_039178155.1 Cyanobacteria bacterium P01_H01_bin.105 | reverse complement strand
TGAGTGCGATCGCAGCCCAGCCCCATCATCTATCCATCTACGATCTCACCATCGAACCCCAAACACCCTTTGGTAAACAGTACCAGCCTGGTGAGCGCCCTCTGCCTAGCGAAGCGGCTACGGTTGATATGTTTCGACAGGCTCAAGCTGCTCTCACCACCGCTGGTTATGACCATTACGAAATATCAAACTACGCCAAGGCCGGTCACCAATGTCGGCACAACCGCACCTACTGGGAAAACCGTCCGTTTTATGGTTTTGGCATGGGAGCCACCAGCTATACCCAAGCGCAGCGGGTAGCTCGTCCCCGGACTCAAAAAGCCTATCGTCAGTGGGTTGAAGCCTACCAACAGACTGGAGGACTGCTGGATACCCCTGCCTTGCCATTGGTAGAACAGCTCACCGATGCCCTAATGGTTGGACTACGACTGTCAGAAGGCATTGACCTATCGCCGTTTATCCAGACCTGGGGCACAGCCTTTACAAAGATGCTCAGTAAACAGTTACACGTCTATCTAACGGCGGGTCACGCTATGCTTGAGAACCATCGATTAAAACTTAGCGATCCCGATGGTTTTTTAATTTCGAATTCCATTCTAGCCGATCTCTTTAATGGGCTCGAAAGTCTCGACCAGCCTGCTAAAGACAGGAACAAATAAGTGCGATCCCTCAGGGTAGACAAGGTGTGCAACGTCTTTCTCTATTGTCTGTAGAGATGTCCATTCTCAAAAACTTAAATGTTTTGTAACATTGGCAACCATATCTGCGATCCATAATTTGCCAAAGAACGGATTTTTTGCGCTTGCAGCGATGCAGTACGATTATCCCTTGTTAAAAAAATCACCCCAGCTATGCCAAAGGTACTTGTCTCCGACCCGATCGACCAATCTGGTCTCGATATTTTGGCCCAGGTGGCCCAAGTTGATGTCAAAACCAAGCTTCCCCCCGAAGAACTTGTTCAACTCATTCCTAACTATGACGCCTTGATGATTCGTTCGGGTACCAAGGTTACCAGCGAAGTCATTGCTGCTGCGAGTCAGCTTAAGATTATTGGTCGTGCTGGTGTAGGTGTAGATAACGTCGATGTGGCGGCCGCTACCCGTCGGGGCATCGTGGTTGTGAACTCTCCAGAGGGCAACACAATTGCTGCCGCTGAACATGCTGTGGCTATGATGCTCTCATTATCGCGAAATATTCCTGAAGCTGATAAATCAGTAAAAGAATCGGCCTGGAATCGTAAGCAGTTTACCGGCGTAGAGGTTTACAAAAAAAATCTTGGCGTCGTGGGTCTTGGCAAAATTGGCTCCCATGTAGCCACCGTTGCTCGCTCCATGGGAATGAATATTCTGGCCTACGATCCGTTTATTTCGAAGGATCGAGCAGCTGAGTTGGGCTGCAGCTTAGTAGACCTAGATTTACTTTTCCAAGAATCCGACTACATCACTCTACACATTCCAAAAACAACTGAGACTGCTCATCTCATCAGCACTGAAGCCCTGGCAAAAATGAAGCCGACGGCTCGTATCGTTAACTGTGCACGGGGCGGCATCATTGATGAAGCCGCTCTATATGAGGCTGTTAAAAATGGCACCATTGCCGGGGCAGCCCTTGATGTGTACGAGGATGAACCCCTCGGCGAGAGCCCTCTAAGAGAACTCGGGAAGTCTGTCATTTTGACCCCCCACTTAGGAGCGTCCACCGCGGAAGCACAAATCAACGTAGCCGTTGATGTAGCTGAGCAGATTCGCGATGTATTGTTAGGTTTGCCGGCCCGGTCTGCTGTCAATATTCCTGGCCTGCGTCCCGATGTTTTAGAAAAGCTACGACCCTATTTAGAGCTAGCTGAAACCCTTGGCAATCTGGTCGGACAGTTAGCTGGTGGCCGCGTAGAGCAGGTACAGATTCGACTCCAGGGTGAGCTAGCCAATCAAGACAGCAAGCCGCTGGTGATTGCCACCCTCAAAGGTCTATTGACCAATGCTCTAAGAGAGCGGGTCAACTATGTCAATGCATCGATTGAGGCCAAAGAACGTGGCATCAAAGTGATTGAGACTCGCGATGCCAGTGTTAAGGACTTTACCGGCTCTCTCTATGTTTCGGCCCAAGGGTCTTTAGGTGAACATTCCGTCACGGGGATTATTCTCGGTGGCAGTGAAGTCAGGATTACTGATATCAATCAGTTTCCTATCAATGTACCGCCCACTAAGTACATGCTGTTTACCCTGCACCGCGATATGCCAGGGATTATTGGCAAAATTGGGTCACTGCTGGGTAGCTTTAATGTCAATATTGCCAGTATGCAAGTCGGACGTCAGATTGTTCGCGGTGATGCGGTGATGGTGCTAAGTATTGATGATCCGCTTCCTGAAGGTATTCTCGAAGAGATTACAAAAGTACCTGGCATTCGCGATGCCTATACCGTCGCCCTATAAAATAGCCTAACTGAGGCTGTGTTTATCCCAGCACAGTCTCGACTGATTTCCATAGCCCAAACCCAACCTTCAAATAAAACCCTTGGCAAACACCTGGTGGGAAATACAAGTTAACTGTTCCCCGCTGCTGGAGGATACGATCTTCTGGCGGTTTGAGAATTGGGATGGACGAGGTACTGTTAGCGAACGCTGGGGGCAGCAAAGTCAGATCAAAGCTTATTTCCCACAGCAGCAGTTTTGTAATGTGGATCTAGCAGCATTGGCCTTACGATTCCAGCAAGATGCCCTGTGTCTGGGAATCAATGAAATGCCGGAGGTAAGCTGGAGTTTAATCGAGGATGAAGACTGGGCTAAAAGCTGGAAAAAATATTGGCAGCCGCAGCCGGTGGGCGATCGATTATTAATTAATCCAGCTTGGATGGAGCCGCCAGCTGATTCATCGCGGGTGGTTCTTAAGCTGGATCCAGGGACCGCCTTTGGGACCGGGACTCACCCAACCACTCAGCTATGTTTAGAGTCACTGGAGATGCGGCTGGGTGAAGCAGGGGCGCTGAACTTGGCAGATATTGGCTGTGGTTCCGGCATTTTGTCGATTGGAGCAGTTTTATTGGGGGCTCATCAAGTCTATGCCGTGGATACCGATCCGCTAGCGGTCAAAGCAACGGGTGAAAATCGCGACTTGAATGGGATCGATCCAAATCAGATTCAAGTCACCCAGGGGAGTATTGACAGTCTCCAAGTGAATGAGCCTGTAGATGGTATTTTGTGCAATATTCTGGCAGAAGTCATTGTAGAGTTGATTCCACACTTTAACGATATTGCTAAGGAGTCCACCTGGGGGGTATTGAGCGGTATTTTGTTGGAACAGTCAAAGTGGGTGGCCGATGTACTCGAAGCCCACAACTGGACCGTGGCTACTCTGTGGCGACGAGGGGATTGGTGTTGCTTAAATATCCGTCGCCCGTAGAATTCTCTTCGGGGCTTTTCCTAAGGACTTTTCCAAGGACTTTTCCGATGAACAGCTGGTTCTATGTGTTAAAAATTGCGATCGCATCCGCTGCTCTCAGTGCCCTGATCAAGTGGGGCGGGCCAATCATTGCACCACCTGAATCGACTGCAATTGTCTTAGTATTCCTGCCAACCACTATCCTGGGTATTTGGCTTTTGAGTCGTTGGCGTCAGTAACTCCATCTATGGCCATCACTCGCACCGTCTCTGAAATCAATCAAAAAATTCGCGACGGTAGCGTCACAGTCTGGACCCTCGAAGAAGCCAAAGCCAACGTGACAGAATTAGGGCTCAAAGCCGCAGCTAAAGCGGTTGATGTCGTCACCACCGGCACCTTTGAACCCATGGAATCCTCAGGGGCGGTTATCAATTTGGGGCACACCGATCCCCCAATTAACATTCGCGAGTGTTATCTAGAG
>JBCDFI010000530.1:0-3865 GCA_039178155.1 Cyanobacteria bacterium P01_H01_bin.105 | reverse complement strand
TAACGGCAATTAGCAACACAATACTGAGTACCAATGCTTGTAGACGTCGTGGTTGTGCTTCGACGGGGGGCTCGACGGCTTCTGCTGGTTCCTCACTCTCACCATAGAGCAACGCCTTCGATGCAGCTGTAAGTTCGGTGGAAGAGTCCATATCTTGCTGCGCAGTCAGGGGCGTAGTGCGTTCATCAACGACGGTGGTCGTACCTGTGATGGTGCAACTCATTAGCACAACAGCAATGTTATCGTGGCCATTCTTCTGATTGGCCAACTCCACCCAAGACTCTACGGCGGTGGGAAGCGGCACAATGTTTTTGACAATGAGCCCAATATAGTTAGCCCAGGATGTTTCTACTTGATGATGATCGCTCAGGCCGTCAGAGCACAGCAACAGAATGCCAGTTTCATCCAAGATAAAACGCTCAATATGGGGGGCGAGTTTATCGGCTTCGCGGGTTCCTAAGGCTTGGGTTAGGGCACCTGCATCGTCGCGGGCATAGGCCTCCGCTGGATAGTTTTGCCCAGTGGTAATGTTGCGTCCTGCCACATCGTCATCTACCGTCAGTAAATGGCAGGCTTCTGGAGTGATCCAATAGGCTCGACTATCGCCCACATGGGCAATGTATAACTCGTTGACCTCCTCATAGCCATCCGGTGTTGAAATGCGTTGAGGAATCATGATAGCTGCCACAAGGGTGGTTCCCATGCGCTGACGCTCGGTCCGGCCCTGAGCGTCGTTTTGACTGGCAACCAAATTATTGGCCACTCGAATAGCCGCTTCAATTTGCCCCATCACGATATAGGGAGCCAAGGGTTCCTGCTGCTCGGCGAGTTCTGCCAGCAGCCCCCTAAACTGTAGCTGTAGAGAGCGCACTACGGTCTGACTAGCGATTTCGCCACCAGCATGACCACCGACGCCATCGCAGACAATCGCAATTCGAGGCAAACCCGGTAAATCAGCAGTCCTCGCTCGCTCCAGTTCAACTTTGCTGGGATAACAAGCGTCTTCATTGTGCGGTAGCTGACCGCTGCTAGTACTGCCCGCCACCTGAGATGTTATCGAAATCTGCATGGCGTGACCGAGCAAAACCCGATTCAGCTGTTCTAGAATCCGATCAAAATTAGGCTGGGAATCATCGCACTGATCGAGGATCGGTTGAAGACTGTTTGCGACTGAGGGCACCGATTTAGGAAGCAGTGTGGCAATTAAATTAGCCAGTGCTTGCAACGATGGCTGACCAGGAATGAGATGACTCAACCGTACCCGCCAACCGTCTACATGAATGGCTTCAGGGGCTGTCAGGCTGGCGGCCATATTCATGCCAAATAAATGGGGCCATAGATTAAACAGCTGCCAGCACCAATAAACCTGTCGAAACGCTGTGGTGCTAGTCCAGGCGGCTCCCAGCGTGGGTAGTAGTCTGCCGTGGCGATCAATAGGAACATTGTCCAATAGCAACACTGGGCCATCGGCCAGGCTGCATTCACCATAGGCTGTCGGTATATGGAGTCGGTGAGGATAGGCTTGTAGATAGGGCAAAGCTGCCGCTGAAACGGTATCTGGATACTTGGGGGGATCAGGAGCTTGGGTGTCATGCCATACACCCGGACTCAGTACCCAATAGCGTTCATCGACGCTTTGGCCTGACGGAATATCGCGTCCATGCCCCAGGGCTAGAACGTATTTTTTGAAGGGGTAGACGTCCACTTGAGTCATGTCAGCCAGCGGTTTTGCCGAAAGATAAAATCGGGTGCTATAACCCTGAAAAGAGGAAAAAGATTAGGTTAATGGTAGTCGCAAAGCGCTCAAATGAGGAGTTCCTTAACATCTCTGCCAATCTGGAGTTGGCTGGACTGAACGTTGACTCGAATAGACTCTAAATAAAGCAGGGGCTCAGTTATGGTTCCAGGCTTTGATAGACATAGCTCTGTGGGCTCTGCAGGTCAGCAAATGTGCCAATGTTTCAGGACATTTGCTATACCCTTGAGATAGCTAAAACGTGAAATGCCCATGAGCTTGGCAATTTTTTGGATTCTGCTTGGTGTTGCTCTCTGTGTCATGGAGCTGATGATTCCAACGGCGTTTTTGGAGTCAGCCTTGGGAGTCAGTGCTGTCGTGGTTGGGGTAGTAGCCATGGTTCTGCCGATGACCTTTAACTGGCAGGTGGCACTGTGGATGGTTCTATCGCTATTGATGTTTTGGGCGCTGCGGCGATTTGCGCCTCGACGGCAGCCACCAGCCCTGATGGATGCGACAGAAGCTAGAACGATTACTTTGATTCCACCGGGGCAGAGTGGACGTGTGATGTATGAGGGGAATTCTTGGCCTGCCTGCTGTAGTGATCGAGAGATTGCGATCGCAACCGATCAAACCGTCATTGTCGTCGGGCGTCAAGGCAATACTCTCATTGTCATGCCCGAGAGCGCCATTATGTAGGGTTTCGAAAAACGCCCCCGCATGAATTCCAATTTTTTTACAAAGACACACTATGAACCCATTTGTACTACTGATCATGCTGGCCTTTGGTGGCTCCGTTGCTGCTGGTTCTGTCCGCATTGTGAACCAAGGAGACGAGGCCCTAATAGAAAGCCTGGGTCGATACAACGGCAAAAAACTACAGCCAGGGCTGAATTTTACCGTTCCTTTTGTCGATAAGGTGGTCTACAAACAAACTATTCGCGAAAAAGTGCTCGATGTGCCACCCCAACAGTGCATTACTCGCGACAACGTATCGATTAGTGTAGATGCCGTTGTTTATTGGCGTATCGTCGATTTAGAAAAGGCTTACTACAAAGTTGAGAATCTGCAGGCGGCTATGGTGAACCTGGTGCTCACCCAGATTCGTGCAGAAATGGGGCAGCTAGAATTAGACGAAACCTTTACCGCTCGCGCTGAAATCAATGAATCGTTGCTACGGGAGCTAGATGTCTCTACAGATCCCTGGGGCGTCAAAGTAACTCGGGTTGAACTGCGAGATATCGTACCTTCTAAAGCAGTACAAGACTCCATGGAGCTACAAATGGCTGCCGAACGCCGTAAGCGCGCCGCCGTACTCACCTCAGAAGGTGAACGAGAGTCAGCTGTTAATGCTGCCCAAGGTCAGGCTGAAGCCGAAGTTCTCTCTGCCGAAGCCCGTAAAAAATCTGCGATTCTTGCCGCCGAAGCTGAGCAAAAAACTATTGTGCTAAAAGCCCAGGCAGATCGCCAAGAGCAAGTTCTGCGGGCTCAGGCCACTGCTGAAGCCATTCAGGTGCTGGCTCAAAAGCTTAAGAGTGATCCTACGGCGCGTGAAGCCCTCCAGTTTTTGCTAGCCCAAGGTTATCTAGATGTTGGGAGCAAGATCGGAGCCAGCGACAGTAGCAAAGTCATGTTTATGGACCCCCGCGCGATTCCGGCCACCCTTGAAGGGATGAAGTCTATTGTTGGAGATTTAGAGCAGCATTAGGACACTGGTTAGCCACAGCCGTCACTCTTAATAGGTAATTAAAGATAGGTAATAAAGATATGGGCAAGCTGGTCATATCCAGGCTATCTGGACATCAAATGGGGCAAGTGATCGCTACCATCAACGTGGCTAACCGTATCGACCAGGTTTTGCACGAGCGAAATACTTATTCCAGCAGATGAGGTTCGTTTGCTCAGCCTCGACTAGGATTAGAACCCGATTTACACAACCGCGTTTTACGAGCTTTACCCATGACAACAGAGCAAACGTATTTGAGTATGCTGTAGAGCAGCTGTCTAGCCTGAGACCATCTGGCACTTGTCGCAGAGGCCAAAGAACTCAAGGGTATGGTAGAAAATGCGAAATCGATGAGAATCGTTGAGGTGCTTTTCCAATTCATGCACCGGACATTCCTCGATGGG
>JBCDFI010000529.1:0-3875 GCA_039178155.1 Cyanobacteria bacterium P01_H01_bin.105 | reverse complement strand
GAATCAAAATGCCATCAATCCAGTGGTTCAAAATAGGATTTGTGAGACTGCCGGTAGGCTCCTGAACTCCATAAAACGATTGTGCAGATACATCATCAGAGGGCTTAATCAAGGGAGGGATATTTGTCATAGTCATCTCGAGATTGACAAACGTGAGTCACGGAATAGTTAACGATCCGAGACTCGATGAAGGGGGTTAAACTGTGCCGTAGATGCGAGATTCTACTGTCAAATATGGTGAATGCCTAAAAAATATGCAAATTACCGTGCATTACACCGCAGAATGCAACATTCCTTAGCAAAAGTACTAGTGTATGGATTGTTAATAGGGCAACACTATCTCTACAGAAACCCTTAAGGATAGGACTATTCAACAGTAGAATTCAGGGTTGTTTCGTCAAACCATTTGCGATGTAACTCTTGTAAAAAACCTCGCTGCTGATAGTCCAAGATCAGCTGATCGATCGCTTCTAACAACTCTGAATCGTCCTCACGAACAGCAATACCATAGCCCTCATTAGTGAGTAGGGAGCCTGCTAGTTCAAAGGAATCAGGATTGAAG
Source organism: Cyanobacteria bacterium P01_H01_bin.105 (assembly GCA_039178155.1). GTDB lineage: Bacteria > Cyanobacteriota > Cyanobacteriia > Phormidesmidales > Phormidesmidaceae > Leptothoe. Next base: position 3,313 of record JBCDFI010000529.1, on the reverse strand, counting down.
TTAATAAAATGGCGCAATGCCGGCGAATCATGTACTAGACCTTTAATTTCACCAGCTTCCAAAGCACGTATGGCAGCCTCAAAAGTAGGATATATCATCAAGTTTACAGACTGACTCTGGAGAAAAACTTCCCCTGTGGTTCCATCTAAAGCACCCACAGCTTCGCCACTGAGAGTCTCTAAATCTAATGTATTCTCGCTCAGTTGGTGTACAGTCAGAGAAGCGATAAAGTCTGCCACAATAAAGAAGCTCAACCCCATCCATAAGGTAGCAATAAGACGTCCGGCAAACTTTTGAGGGGTCACATCGCCATAGCCAAATGTGCCAAGGGTAACCACCGCGAACCAAATCCCCTGGCTGATCCCATTGAGAATGTTGCCTGAAAAACCTTCGTTATGCTTGCGTTCGACTAGCCAGATCAGTCCCCCTACAACTGTGCTGCTGGCAAATATGAAGACGATAGGGCGTAGGTGAGTCCATCGCAGTACGCCGTTAGCTCTCGTTGCGACGTTAGGCTTGGTTTTGGGTACCATCAGCTGCAGCCCCGATTGGTAAAAGGGATAGGAAAAATCAATTCCTTGGGACTCACGCTCGGCAGTAACAGAAATACCAGCAATCGCGACATCTATATCACCGTTTTTTATCCCCTCTAGTAAGTCACTCACAGACTTATAGGTAACCCAGTCTGTCTGCACTTCCAAATCGTCAGCGATCGCATTCCACAGATCAGCACTATAGCCGTAGGGAGATTTAGAAGGGCTAATAGAAACAAATGGAGGCAACTCCTTAGTTCCTACTCGAATTGATATTTCTGGTAGGGATTGACTAGAACCTGGAGATACAGAGAACTGGGTTGACTCGTTAAGGGCAGTGGACGGCGACAACCATAGCGCTGTAAAAATGATTGCACCAAAGTATCTGAGCATACCTCACAGATAGATTGCGGATTTGCGGTATCGCGCTTTTCTGAAGCTTATGGTCTTGATACAACTGTTTAAATACAGTCGTAAAGTAGGCATAGGAGCTTTATATTAAGAAGAATTTCGAATTTATTCAGAATTGTATAATGCCATCGCTGCTTTGTTCCAATGTAAACGGTTTACATCGGAGCACTAATGCTCGAAGCTCCCAGCAGGTGTTGAGGGCATACAGCAATCAATCAAGGGTTGCTCCGCCAAAGCCTCTAGTTCAACGGATTCCAAAAGGCTATGCCAGTCACTGGCAAGGTCTGTATTGGTGGGGTTAGTTCTATATTGCTCCCCGAGTAGCGTGATGGCGTCCTGCCACATCCCATGGCTAGCATAGATAGCGGCCTGATCGTGGGGCGATGTCTGTGCTAATTGGAGGCCGATATCATCCGCTAGGGGAACGCGATCAAGCCACCCTTCAACATAGACAACAAAACGCTCTCCAGGACTACACTCAGCACTCAAAAACCAACGGTAGCGGGTATCGAATTGAAGTGCGGGAATATTTTCCGGCAAAGGTATCTGGACAACGCCCACATCATCTCTATTATTAGGTAGATTTACCTCATAAAGCACTGTATTGTCTTCAGCCTGCAAGTCAAATTGTAGAGAGACACTATTAAGTTTATAGGGTACATAAAACCAAAAAGATGGTCGTGCCTCGGTAGTCTGACTCAAGACAGAATTGTATGATGACCTGAATGACTGACTATCTTCGCTTAAGGGGATTTGAATTTCTGGGGAAAGGGCTATTAACGGAATGGATGATTCACAGTTTCCTCGACTACTGCCGCCGCGTCGTCGTCCCTCCGGTCGATCGTCAGTTGCCAGCTTAGGAGGAACGTATTGTATAGGTTCGTCAACCTGAGCCACAATGGTGTCTGTCAAAGGTAGTAAAAAAAAACTCGTCAATACTGAAACAATGGCTAGATTTATTGTCATAACGCCTCTTTAATGTTTACTTTTGATGGAGATAATAATAAATGTTCATAGATGGGGAGAATCCCAAAGATAATTAGCAATAGGGCTGTCGGAGGAGCCCAGGGCACCCAATAATAATATCGGGATAACAACAACCAACAGGTACCAAAAAGACTTAATTCTGTAGCTAGAAGGCTTAATATATATCGGCTGAGGGTATAGTGCTGATGTTTTCTCCAGCCAGCAATCAGTAGACTCCCGATACAGCCCCATAACAGAAGCCAAACAAGCTCTCCCCAGTCTGGCCAAGTTTTAATGAGTGGACGATCATCCAGCACAGCACTAATCAGGTGACTAGCCATTTGGGCTTGCATAAACACACCGCTAGTTTGATCCTCTGCCCGTGAACTTTTGCTGTAGGGGGTTAACCAAAGATCACCATAGCTGATGTCAGTAGTGCCAATTAAAACGATGCGATCGCGAACGGACTCTGGATTGACATCCCCGGCAAGTACCTCAGTTAAGGTGACACTATCAGCAATTTGATCGGGTCTAGCTAAGCTACGGTAGTTCAGCAACAGCTGCTGCCCTCTAGAATCGACATTCTGATAGCTCCCCTGACTATCTGTGATAGGTGTAAAAATAAGATCATTGATTTGTAAATATCCCTGGGGTGAAGCTTTAGTGATAACCTCCTCTACCGCTAGATAATTTAGGGCCAAGAGTGCCCCAAAACTATACTCTGTTGTACAAGATGAAGACGGCTCTGGTTTCATAGCCAGCAGCTGTCTGCGCACGCCCCCATCCGTATCCACCAGAAAGTCACTAAAGCCAACTCTCTCGTCGGAGACCTCAGGGGGAGGTGCAATGGCCGCACTACCTGTTACAGAATCGCGACTCTTACACACAGCTAAAAAATTATCGTGGGTGGCTAGCATTGAAGCTAACTCAGGATACTGTGGCTGCACTAAAAAATCTCTGTAGATATCTAGACCAATGACCCGAGGCTCCATAGTTTCTAGCGCTTTCATCAGAGCTAGTAAGGCTTTATCAGAGAGAGAACCTCGCCGATATTTATCAGGCTGGGCTTGGATATCAGCATCGGTGACAGTGACGATTAGGAAGCGCGAGTCAGGTGCTTCTCTCGCTCTTAAGTGCATAAACTGATCGAATGCCTTTAACTCTAAATGTTGAAACAGTCCCAGCTGACGAAGGCCGAGTATAACAAAGATACTCACCGCATGGGAGAACATCTTTAGGAAACGAGATTTACGGCTGGCCCGGTGATCGACCGATTGAACAGGGTCAATAGGAATCGGCGTAATTATATTGGTTGGAGCAGAAGATCGGGCGATAATTGTATGCCATGTTGGAGGAGAATCGGCTGGATTCTGGTAGATGGTGGGTAACCAAGCAGCACATGG
>JBCDFI010000528.1:0-3876 GCA_039178155.1 Cyanobacteria bacterium P01_H01_bin.105 | reverse complement strand
TATCCACTGTTTTCCACGCTGACCTTTACCAGCGGTTTGAGTGTGTGCGATCGCAACCGTTCCAGCCTTAGCGCCCGCCATCGCCCAAAGCGTTTGATTCGTCGAGGCCACTTGATCGAACACATGAATATCAAACCGAGGCCGTAATCGCTTAAGAAATACTGGCGTCTCTGGCGTAGGCAACCTATCTAAAGCCTGACACACACTCCGCTGATCAAACTCGTCTAATCGCAGCTGTTCTTCCAAACCCGTCACACTCGTTCAAACGGACCAGCCAATTTTACCGGTCGACAGCTTGCTATCCTAATGCTCTATCGCATTGCCATTTGCCATGACTGATCTACCGCCCCTAACCGAAACTACCCTCTGGGCCATCCTTAATGAAAAGTTAGAGGACGAGACCGTCAATCGTTTAGTCTGGCACTATCTTGGCTATCGTTACGATGAAACCACCAAGCAGTGGGACGCTAGCGGCGTTACAGAACCCCTAAGGGGAAAATTTCCTGAGCCCCCTAATTTTATTGAGAGCCGTCCGGCAACAGTACAGCTCACCCGATCAATTCCCAAACCCAACAAGCAACTCCTCAAAACCTATCTGGGCTTTAAAGGCTACAGCATTGATCAGCTGATACCACGCCTCACTCGTCGAGCCACCATGACTAGCTGGTTACTCAGTCACATGCAGCTGCAAGGTCTGCTCAAAGACATCCCCAACAGTGAGGTTTGAACAACTACAAACCACAAATTTGTATCAGTACCTTCCGTCCTTGCCTAGGGCCATCCAAATCTACCAGCATCACAGATTGATAGGTTCCCAACGCTAATTTTCCATCTACGATCGGCACCGTTTCACTATTACCCAGGGTCATAGCCATCAGATGGGAGTGGGCATTAATCGGTTCATCAGGAGGTACTTCTCGCAAGTGTAGGTCATTATGCAAATAGCGATCTTGAGGCGGAGCCAGCTTACGCAGATAGGTTTTGATATCTACCAGCAGCCGCTCTTCAGCTTCATTGACGGTTAATGCCGTTGTCGTATGGCAAGAAAAGATGACCACATGACCTTGGGTGAGGCCAGCAACTTCTATTTGCTGCTGAATTGCTGAGGTAATGTTGAGAATATCAATCGTGTCAGCCGTGTCGAACGTTAGATAGTGAGAAACAATCTGCATAGTCTGGCAATATCCCCAACTCCCTTACAATTCACGGGCCATGAATACTCTCTACCAAGACCCCACTACAATTGAGCATGTTCTGGCCAAAACGAAGTATATCGCTGTTGTGGGTCACTCTCCTAAACCTCAACGCCCCAGTTATCAGGTGGCTCGCTATATGCGTCAGCAGGGCTATATCGTTTACCCAGTCCATCCGGCTGTTCAAGAAATTGATGGCCAACGCTGCTATGCTCGCCTCGCCGATGTCCCTGGCCCCATAGACATGGTGAATGTGTTTCGTCGTAGTGAGTTTCTCCCTGAATTAATGGATGAGATGATCACATTAGAAACGATGTCTGTGGTGAAATGTCTGTGGACTCAGTTAGGAATTTACGACGCGGCAGTTGCCCAAAAGGCAAGTGACCACGGTTGGCAAGTGGTGATGAATGCCTGTCTCAAAATCGAATTTCAAAAGCATCAGCGCTAGTTTGCCGCTACCGCTACCAAAGTGCGGGCCAAGATCTGTTGGCGAGCTTTGAGCAAATGACGCTGGTGGGTATGTTCCATCAGCCATCTGAGCGATTCACGATACATGGGCTCTTGCCACAGCCCCAAAGTAGAGGTTGTTTGAGCCTGTTCCATGTAGTGTTCTAATTGTTTTTGAGCAATCTGCCATAGCTCTTGATCGGTGCTTTGCAATCGGTTTTGTAGTTGACTAAGCCTAGCCATATCTGATTGTTCTATGGCTGTATGCATTTTTGCTTCTAACGCCTGTAACTGCTGTAGCTGAGTTTGGTAGGCATCATTTTCGTTTAACAATTGATCGGCAAAGCTGTTTCCATAGGACTGTATGGATAGCAGCTGCTGCACACCTAACAGCTGAGATTCCACCTCATTTGAGCGACGATGCAGCTCGCGACGATGATTTTCTAACCGAACAATAGAAAGATTTGGAGCCGGGGCGGCCTGAGTTTTAAGCAGTTGCTGCGCCCGACTTTTAAGTTGAGAAAACCTGGGCTGTTGCAGGGCTAGTTCTACGGGGGTAACCGTGCCAGTATCCACCTCAAGATCTGTCTCTACAGTAATATCGACCGCATGCTGATTCGTCGACTCAGTTGACTCCGTAAACGGGACACCCCCTACTGCATTAGCCGCTGCTCCTTGCAGACCGACGGTGAGCGCTAACATACCCGAAGCAGTTGGCAGCCAGCTATGGGGGTAAGGCTGTGTCAGAAAATGGGTGACTGCTGTAGAGTGAGCCCGATTGTGTTCCATGAATAATTGAGGAAAAACACCGATGACGTAAGCGGTTAATCAGGTTAACGCTAATCCACTATCCTAACTGTCATAGGGATGTCCGGAATTTCCATGGAGCTTGCTGAAGTCTACAAGCTAACTAGACACACATTAAGCCTACGTATATTGATTATTGATGTGTTGATCAATTGAATGGGCGGACTGATGAGCCTGGTAATGAGACAAAACAGACACTGCAGCTGATTGTCTTGGTTCTCAAATTCGTTCTCCCATTTGAACTCGCCATAGATTGGCATAAATGCCACTGCGGGCCAACAGTTCTTCGTGGGTGCCCCATTCTGCCAGCTGTCCTTGATCCATCACATAGATACAGTGGGCATTTCGTACTGTCGATAGCCGATGGGCAATGGCAATGGTGGTGCGATCGCACGTAATCTTCTCCAGCGATCGCTGAATGGCTGATTCAGTCTCGTTATCCACCGCTGAGGTCGCCTCATCCAAGATCAAAATCGGTGGGTCCTTTAGCAGTGCTCGGGCAATGGCTAAACGCTGACGCTGCCCTCCAGAAAGCTTCTGGCCTCGCTCACCGACGATGGTGTCATAGCCCTGGGGGAGCTGCCGAATAAAGTCGTGGGCCTCAGCCAGCTGAGCCGCCTGTTCGATCTGACTCAGAGGGGCGCTAAAGCTACCATAGGCAATATTCTCAGCCACTGTCCCATGGAATAAAAACACATCCTGACTGACTAAACCAATAGCACGGCGCAGATCGTCCAGCTGCAGCTGGCGCAGATCGTGACCATCAAGGCTGATCTGGCCCTTACTGATTTCATAAAACCGTAGCAGCAACTTAACTAGCGTGCTCTTTCCAGATCCGGTCGCCCCCACAATAGCCGTCGTTTTACCCGCAGGTATCTTTAGGGTCAGGTGCTCCACCACCGGCTGTCGATCATGGTAAGCAAAGGTCACATCCTTAAACATAATGTCGCCGCGCACGTTGCTGACTGGCAGGCGATAATCTCCAGGGCGAATGGCCACAGGCGTATCGAGCAAGTCCATCACTCGGTCAATAGAGGCCATGGCCCGACGGTACTGGTCTAGGGTTTCTCCTAAACGGGTCAACGGCCAAAGCAGACGCTGGGTCAAAAACACCAGCACGCTGTAAGTACCCACGGCTAAATTGCCCGCCACGGCTTCAAGACCGCCATAGAGTAACGTGGCTGTAAACCCCACCAAAATCAAAATACGGATCAGCGGAATAAAGGCGGAACTCAGAGCGATAGCACGACGATTACTTTGGCGATAGGCCTCACTGTCTTGGCCTACCCGCTGGGTTTCATAGGTCTCAGCCGTGTAGCTTTTGATGGTGGCAATCCCCGTCAGGTTATTAGCCAAGCGACCATTGAGCAGCCCTACCCGCTCACGCACGTCGGCATAGCGAGGGGCCAAGTATTTTTGGAATGCGATC
>JBCDFI010000527.1:0-3883 GCA_039178155.1 Cyanobacteria bacterium P01_H01_bin.105 | reverse complement strand
GCGTACCATTTCACCGTGGGGAGGGCCGGACTTGATTTTGGGCGCTGCTATGATCCTATACGCAGGTCATCAGCTAGGGTTAGGACCGCGCAACTATCTAGCCGCATTGATACCGCTTGCTTTGGGCTTTTTGAGTTTATATAGCCTTTGGTTTATGCTAGGGGCCACCAGCATTTGGTTTGTCAAAATATATAACGTAACAGAGGTACTGCGCGGCTTTTTAGAAGCGGGTCGGTTTCCGATTGTGGCCTACCCTGCTGCTTTCCGTATCTTTTTTACCTTTGTCATTCCAGTGGCTTTTTTGACGACTGTGCCTGCCCAGGTATTTCTGAATCGGATTGAAGTGAGCTGGTTAGCAGGCTCTGGCTTGTTGGCCATAGGTCTGTTTCAGGTGTCTCGTTTATTTTGGCGATTTGCCCTGCGATTTTACACTAGCGCCTCTAGTTAAGACGCCTCTCCATGAGGCCAGCCCTGTCTGGCGATACACTGTCTGAGGTAACCCAGCATTTGATGTCATGAAGCTCCACTCTCTTTCCTTTAGTCTTTTTAGTGTGCTGTTGCTAACAGCCTGTGACGGAGACTCTCAGAACAGCTCTAATGAGAATACCCTGGTGATTTTAGGGTCCTTGACTGGTGTAGGGCAAGAGATTGTTGAAGACGCGTTTGCACCGTTTGCAGCCGAAACTGGGATTGAGGTGGTCTATGAAGGTACCGATGCGTTTTCTACGGTGTTGCCGATCAGAGTAGCTGGGGGAGATGTTCCAGACCTAGCAATTTTTCCGCAGCCGGGATTGATGGCAGATCTCGCCCGAGAAGGCGCACTGACACCGTTGGATGCTGCTGTCGATTTAGCCACACTAACAACTGCTTTTGGACCTGATTGGGTGAGCTTAGGCACGGTAGATGAGCAGGTCTATGGTTTATGGATGCGGTCTGATCCAAAAAGTTTGGTGTGGTACAACCCCGATGCATTCGAGGCGGCAGGCTACAACATTCCTACCAGTTGGGATGAGCTGATGGGACTTACCGAGACTATTGCAGAGGCAGGCAACACACCCTGGTGCCTGGGTATGGAAAGCGGAGAAGCCACTGGCTGGGTTGGCACCGATTGGGTAGAAGATATTTTGTTGCGCACAGCAGGACCCCAGGTATATGACCAGTGGGTAACCCATGAGATTCCCTTTAACTCTCCAGCGGTCAAAGAGGCTGTGGAAATATTTGGAGAGATTGTACGTAATGATAGCTATGTACGAGGTGGTGTTGTCGGAGCGCTGAGTACTCCCTTTGGCGATGCGCCAGCGCCCATGTTTGACCAACCACCGGGTTGTTATCTGCACCGTCAAGCTAGCTTTATCACTGACTTTTTGCCCGACACAATCGAGCCAGGAAAAGATACCCAGGTCTTTTTGTTGCCAGGAGATGGTCCGACAGCTCCTCTCCTAACCGGTGGTCTAGTCATTGCGATGACTGACAATAGCCCAGCTGCCCAGGCCGCCATCGGATATCTGACAACAGTCACACCCCACGAAAGCTGGGCTGCCCGTGGTTATATCAGTCCTCATCGAGAGGTTGATTTAGCTATCTATCCGAATGACGGAGTCCGGCAAATGGCAGAGATATTGACCCAGGCCGAAACCATTCGATTTGATGGTTCTGACCTGATGCCTGCCGCAGTAGGTACAGGAACGTTTTGGACTGCAATGGTGAACTATGTTGGTGGTGCAGATATCGACACCGTTCTATCAGCCATCGATGCTAGTTGGCCTGAGGAATAGTCTTCAGTGGTCACACTATAGAACTGCAAGGTGCGACTGTAGTAGTCATCGGTAAACCCCAAGGACTGCATCTTTAAACGAGCCATAACCCTCTGGGAGCGGATATTGTCTGGGGTCGCGACTGCATAGATAATGGACAGTTTTAGAGTCTGAAATCCATAGCCGAGAACGGCATTAGCCGCTTCGGTGGCGTAGCCATAACCCCAGCTAGCTGGACGAAAATGCCAACCAATCTCAATTTTGCCGCTGTCTGTTTTGTCGTTTTTGGGTAGAGAGACTAGCAACAGACTACCAATGACACGGTCAATGGCTTTTTCAACGACAGCCCAAACACCAAGACCATTGGTACAGCGCTCACAGTAGCGCTGTAGTCGCGCTTGAGTCACTTGAATTGAACTGTCAGCGTCACTCTGCAGCCAACGGGTTACCCGTGGATCGCCATAAATGTCAAATGCCTGCTGGGCATCGTAAAGCGGATGCCAATCGCGAATGATTAATCGATCCGTTGTAAGTTCCATAGGAGCCGAGCCAAAGACTACAGACTCGATATTGTAGCGATGGCACTGTGAAAACATTCACAGAGTTTGCAATTTTTTTCATTGATCTACGGACGATTAACCAACGACCATAGAGGATGAGAAGCTCCCTGATGACGGATTTTTGCTAACTGATTTTCCAAACGTTTGCGTTCAATAGGAGAAATACCCAGGGTTAAATGGCGAATCTCACGGACAAACAAAGTAGTAGCTAAACCCGCACATAGAAAGAATCCTAAGGCCCCTAAAAAGTTGTATTTCAATCCGTAATAAACAGACGTCCAGGTGAAATAATCCAACAGCAAACTGATTTCCGAGCGGAGCTGCCATAGGGTTAAAGGCCCAATCGTTAGCCACACACCAACAGTCAGCCGCCACCAAGCTGTCAAAGTATGTTGTCGAAGAGCTTCAATAGCCCTCTCTGTGGCGATGTTGGTATGACCGTTTTCAACGTTTTTAGAACCTTTGGAAGAAGTCACGTCTCGTATTTTCCCAATTTTCACAGACGCGTAGCTATATCTTATTCTGTGACCGGGGTAGTCATATCAGTATTGGAGTTGGAGTCAGAGCGCCACCAAGCTAGCAGAGTGCTGGCAATAAAGATACTAGAATAGGCTCCTGCCAAAAAGCCGACGATCAGGGCCAGGGCAAAAAATTTCAGGGTATCTCCACCAAAAATTACGATGGCTAACAGGGGCAGTACGGTCGTCATTGTCGTGTTGATGGAACGGCCCAGAGTTTTATTAACAGCATCATTGACAATCAGGTCTACCCCTTGATCAGGCATCCGCTTAAAATTTTCACGGATGCGATCATAAATAACTACCGTGTCATTAACGGAAAATCCAACAATTGTTAGCAGTGACACAATAAATAAACTGTCTGCCTCGTACCCGAGTGTAAGACCTAAAATAGAGAAGATTCCCAAGGTAATGATGACATCGTGTACCAAGGCTAAGAGAGCCAGAAATGCATAGTCAAATTTGAACCGGAGGCTCAAATAAACAGTGATGCCAACGAAGGCTACCAATAGAGAAAGCAAACCAGCTACTAAAAGTTGTTTTCCGATAGTGGGCCCAACTACATCGATCTTGGATGCTGTTGGATCTATCTGACCCAGGTATTCTTCGAGGGCCGAACGTAGCTGTGTTTGTTCATCGACATCTAAATTACGGGTACGGATAGAAAGAGCCTGCCCAGAGTCACCCACTAGTTGCAGACTGCTGCCCTCCAACTCTTGGCCGTCCAAAATACTCCGAATTTCAGTAATCTCAATCGGATTCGCGCAGGCCGATTCATCACTACAGTTACGTTCTAGCTGTAGTCGGGTTCCACCGATAAAGTCCAGGCCTGGTCTAACGGGACCATTAAATTGCGACCATGACATTGTCATAGCAACTACGCTAATTATCACCAAGACACCGGAAACGAGCCACCAGGTAACGCGTTGTTTGACGACGTTCAGTTTCATGATTGAGACGGTTGCGAAGTAGAGGGCAGGTCGGTGGCTAAGCCAGGAGCAAAGTAGCCTATCTTGCGAAATTGAGGAAAGCTAATGGCAAAAAAGAGGAG
>JBCDFI010000526.1:0-3888 GCA_039178155.1 Cyanobacteria bacterium P01_H01_bin.105 | reverse complement strand
GGTTTACGGGTTTTTAGGAGTGATATTGTCCTTGCCCTGGTCTACCGGCTGGGTGCAGCGGACTGGGCCTAGGCCAGCAGTCTATATCAACATTTTGATGACTGCTCTCGCATTTGCCCATGGCACTTGCGTTTTTATGGGGATTTGGAATGTAGGTTCGGTCGAGCTGCATTTTCCGTGGTTGCAGGTTGCCGATCTGTCGCTGAGCTTTGATCTGGATTTATCAGTGCTTAATCTGGGGGCGCTGGAGCTATCGGCTGGTCTGGCGCTGCTGGCTCAGATCTATGGCCTAGGCTATATGGAAAAAGACTGGGCCTTGGCTCGGTTCTTTTCTCTTTTGGGCTTTTTTGAGGGGGCTGTCAGCGGTGTTGTGCTGAGCGGCTCTTTCTTTTTGGCCTATTTCTTGTTGGAGATGCTGACGCTGTCCACTTATCTGCTGGTTGGGTTTTGGTATGCGCAGCCTCTGGTGGTCACGGCTGCAAGAGATGCATTCCTCACCAAACGGGTGGGGGATATTTTGCTGTTGATGGGGGTGTTGGGGCTGGCTAGCTGGGCCGGAGACCTGCACTATAACGAACTGTACGAATGGGTCAAGGTGGCGGATTTGACGCCGCTGGCGGCGACATTGTTGGGTTTGGCCTTGATCGCAGGACCCACGGGGAAGTGCGCTCAGTTTCCTCTCCATCTTTGGCTAGATGAGGCGATGGAAGGACCGAGTCCGGCATCGATTTTGCGAAATTCGGTGGTGGTCACCTGTGGGGCCTATGTGCTGATTAAGCTGCAGCCGATTGTGATTTTGTCTCCGGTAGCCCTGAGTGTTTTGCTTGGGATTGGGGCGACAACGGCGATCGGAGCATCGCTGGTTGCGATCGCACAGGTCGATCTCAAGCGCGCCCTCTCCTATTCCACCAGTGCCTATATCGGTCTGGTTTTTATCGCTGTGGGAGCCGAATGGCCCGGTGTGGCCATCGGATTGTTATTTACCCACGCCGTCGCCAAAGCGCTGCTGTTTATGAGTACGGGAGCCATTATTAACAACACCAGCTGTCAAGATATTACCGAGCTGGGCGGGCTCTGGTCTCGGATGCCAGCCACCACTATTGCCTATGTTGTGGGCAGTGCTGGCATGGTAGGTGTGGTGCCCTTGGGTGGCTTCTGGGCACTGCAGCTGGGCATAGACTTTTTGCGTCGGGAACATCCTGTCTTAGCGGCCATATTTTTATTGGTAAATGCGCTGACCGTCTTTAACCTGGTGCGAGTATTTCGACTAGTGTTTTTAGGAGACGTTACCCCCAAAACTCGTCGGTCTCCGTCGGTTAATTGGCTGATGGCAACACCGATGATCGGGCTGAGTATTTTTGTTTTGTTATTGCCCCTAGCGTTGATGCGTATGTCTCTTCTGCCACCGCTCCGCTATTGGCACCCCTGGGTGTTTGGCGCATTGATTGTATCGGGTGTAATGGGTCTGAGTCTGGGGCTTACAACCACCCTAAGCCGCTCCCTGGCCCGGTCCACCCAGCGCTCTCTGCGGTTGGCTCAGGACTTGTTAGCGAATGATTTTTATACCGAAAAACTCTATCGAGCCACCATTGTGTTTGTCGTTAGCCAGTTTTCACGTTTTGTTAGCTGGTTTGACCGCTATGTAGTAGATGGTGCCGTTAATCTTGTGGGCATGGTCTCATTGCTGAGTGGCGAAGGCCTGAAATATAGCATTTCGGGCCAGTCTCAGGGATATATCTTCACTATTGTGTTGGGAGTTAGTCTGCTGGGCTTTTTGATGACGTGGGCTATGTGGTAAGGGGAAACGAATGCTAAGTGCGCTGCTGTTGATTCCATTGCTGGGAGCCCTGATTGTTGGGTGTTGGCCGGGTAAGCTGACCAGTGAACGGGCTAGAAATATAAGCATTGTCTGTTTGGTGGTCAATTTAGCCGTCAGTCTATATTTGCTGACTCAATTTGACCTGGCAGTAACCGGGCTACAGTTCCAAGAGTCTTTACCTTGGCTAGAAACCCTCGGTTTGGGCTATGAGCTGGGGGTGGATGGGCTATCGTTGCCGCTGTTGATTATTAACAGTTTGCTATCGCTGGTGTCGGTGTATGCGAGCGACACTGATGTGCGACGGCCCAGGCTCTATTATCTCTTGCTGCTGGTGATTACCTTTGCGGTAGCTGGAGCCTTTACTGCCCATAATCTGCTGCTCTTCTTTATCTTTTACGAGCTAGAGTTAATTCCTCTGTATTTGTTGATTGCCATTTGGGGTGGGGCTCAGCGCGGCTATGCGGCGACAAAATTTCTGATTTATACCGCCATCTCCGGCATCTTGATTTTGGCCTCGTTTTTGGGGCTAGTGTGGCTGAGTGGAGCATCGAGCTTTGACTATGATGCGACGATGGCCCACGGACTACCCTGGATTCAGCAGGTAGTTTTGTTGGCAGCGCTGCTGGTGGGGTTTGGCATAAAAATTCCTCTATTTCCTTTCCATACCTGGCTCCCTGATGCCCACGTACAGGCCTCTACGCCCATTTCTGTTCTGCTGGCAGGGGTGCTGCTCAAGCTCGGTACCTATGGTCTGTTTCGCTTTGGGGTGTGTACCTTCTCTGAGGTCTGGGTGGATTTAGCCCCCTATTTGGCCTGGTGGGCTGTTGTTAGTGTTCTCTATGGTTCACTAGCCGCCATTGCTCAAACCGACATGAAAAAGATGGTGGCCTACAGTTCTGTTGGTCACATGGGCTATGTGCTGCTGGCGGCATCAGCGTCTAATCCTTTGAGCTTTGTGGGGACTGTTTTTCAGATGGTCAGCCACGGATTTATCTCAGCCCTGCTGTTTTTAGCAGTGGGCGTGGTTTACAAAAAGACGGGAACTCGCGATCTGACCGTGTTACGGGGACTGTTAAACCCTGAAAGAGGCCTGCCGCTAATCGGTAGTGCCATGGTGCTAGCCGTCATGGCCAGTGCTGGTATTCCCGGTATGGTGGGCTTTATTTCTGAGTTTGTTGTCTATCGAGGTAGTTTCATTAGCTTTGCACCGCAAACGTTACTTTGTTTGTTGGGCTCTGGACTGACGGCTGTTTACTTTTTACTATTGGTGAACCGTGCGTTTTTTGGGCGGCTAGCAACTACTGAAACCCAGGCAGTTGAGCAAGATGCTGTCATTCCGGTGGTGACCTGGCAAGATCGAATTCCTGCGTTAGCGTTAGTTGGATTATTGTTTGTGTTTGGCCTTAGCCCTAGTTGGATGACTCGATGGATAGAGCCGACAACGACGGCGATGTATGAGGCGATGCCGATCAAGCTAGAGCTGTCGTCATCTCATCTGGTGACGTCGTCGGTTCCGTCCTCTGCAGATGTATCTTCCATAGATTTAGTGATGTGTTCGGATGGGGACTGTGCTCTATGAGCCAAACTATGCCTTCTCAATTAAAAAATATTCATCCGTTTGCTCACTTTGCCGATCGCGTGCTCTCGGGGGGAACGCTGCTGCCTGATACGCCTGACAATGTATTGGAGGTGATGGGTGCCCTTGATAGTTACGGTATTGTGTTGGATTACTATTCCAAAAATCTCATTCACATTGCCAACAATCAGTTTTTAGTGCTGTTCCCAGTCTTTAAATACTTCGACGGTGATATTAACCCGATGAAGATGTGGCGGCATTTTTCCCACGATCGCATTAACTATGAGTATGCCGAGTACACGATGAAGGCCATGATGTGGCACGGCGGTGGTGGCTTAGATGCGTATTTGGATACGGATGAATTTCGGCAGAACTGTCAGAGTGCGATCGCAGCCAAAATCAAATTCAACCCCGTACTACAGCTGTTCCATCGGATGTTCCCTGAGTTTTTGACCGAGCAAATTCGTCAGCTCTCTTACTACAGCGGTTTGGG
>JBCDFI010000525.1:0-3895 GCA_039178155.1 Cyanobacteria bacterium P01_H01_bin.105 | reverse complement strand
GACCACCCTGGGTTAATAACTCATCGTGGCTGCCAGTTTCGCTAATGCGGCCTTGGTCAAGCACAACGATTTGGTCGGCCTCGCGAACGGTGCTTAGACGGTGGGCAATGATGATCAGCGTGCGGGTGCCGAATAGCGATCGCATCGCCACCTGAATCGCCCGCTCAGACTCATAGTCCAAACTAGACGTAGCCTCGTCAAATACGAGCACATCGGGCTCCATCACCAAGGCTCGTGCAATCCCAATCCGCTGACGCTGACCTCCAGACAGTCTGACACCTCGCTCGCCCACCGTGGTCAGATAGCCATGGGGCATCTGCTCAATAAAATCGTGGGCCTGGGCAATCTTGCAGGCGGACTGGACCTGCTCCGTCGTAGCAGTCGGATTGCCGTAGAGCAGATTGTCCATCAGCGTCCCGTTAAAAATATCCACCTCCTGATGTACAATCGCCAGTCGTCGCCGATAGCCGGTAATATCCAACCGGCGCAGATCTTGACCATCGATCAAAATAGCACCGCTCTGGGGCTCAAAATAGCGAAATAGCAGCTTGACGAGGGTGGATTTCCCGGACCCTGAACGCCCTACCAGAGCAACCGTCTGACAGGGCTGCACCAACAGTTCAATATCATTTAGGACAGGTTTATCAGGACTATAGCCAAAGGTGAGCTGATTAAAATGCACCTTACCGGTAAATCGATAGTCAGGAACATAATCGGTAAGCTGTCCCGCATCTGTTCCCGCTGGCATGGCAACAAATTCCTGAAATCGGACCATCGCACCATATCGACGGACAAACATTTCCGCCAGATTACAAATCGGATCAACTTCGGCATAGGCCATACTCGACAGCGTCAGAATCGTCACAAAGTGCCCGAGGGAAATACTCCCCTGAACCGTGGCCCAAAGCGTCAGAGCCAGCACACCAAAGGTGCAACTCTGCACAATGGTGCGCTGCCAGGTACCCAGTTTCACGTAGCCTAGATGAATGCGATAGTCGACTACCTTAAATTCTCGGTCTAGTCGCTGCTGCTGCCGTTTTAGCTCGCGCATTTCCGTGGCAAACGCTTTTACTGTCTTGATATTGGTGATAATTTCCGAGGTGCGACTCTCGGTATTCTCCATGTATTTGTCAAGTTTTTCTTCTTGGACAGACAGTCGCTTGAGTCGCAACAGACTATAGCCAACAATAACCAGAAACGAACTCAGCACCACTAAAGCAATAGGCCAATCGAGCAAGGCAATGACAACAAAAACCCCAAACACACGCACAACCTTAGGGATAAACTGTCCAACAATTTCTGGATAGGTCCAGGTATAGTTAGCTAATCCTTTGGCTACTCGCGCGGCGATACGACCTGGGTTATTTTCATCGTAAAATTCAAGCGGTAGAGTTAGGATTTTCTCTAATGAACGACGGGCTTGATCACGGCGAGCCCGTAGAGCTGTATCCCAGTTAAACCAGGGACCAATCCAAGGTTGAATCGGAGCCCGCCCGACAGAGATTACTCCCACTAGCCCCAACAAAACTAATAGTGAAAATGTGGGGGTTATGGGTTGTTTCAACAATTGACCAAAAACAGCAATCAGGTTCTCTAAGGGCCGGTCGAGGGGCTGCTGTGAGAGAACATTAAGCAGCTGCCCGATGGCATAGGGTACAAATAGATCGATAATTTCAAACGCCCCTACGGCAGCAGCGTTCAACACTGTAATCAGCCAATACTGCCGATAGTATTGCAGAATATTGAGTAGCTTACCCACGAAATGCCTCCTGATGTCATCCGCTGGATGACGCCATTTGTATTATTTTTTGAACTACAATCGTACTTTGCAAAAATGAGATCGACAAGGTGACGAGAACATGTTGGAGTTAGCACCAGTTGTTTTCTAAGGTGTTTTCTCGAAAAGGATATACCAGTCGAAGGCCCCCCTTAGCTCCCCAATCCTGGGGGGAAAGACTCAAAGCCCCCAACTTTGGGGGTTTGGGGACATAGATAACTAGTGGCTTCTTTACCAGAAATATCCTAAGCTCTGGCGACTGACTCCTACTTTTGATCTTATATTTCCTGCAGGGAAAGACTAATAAAGAAGCGTACTATCTTCAGTCAAGCGTTTGAGGGCGAGCGTCTGATCGGTTTGAATAGAGATTTGTAAGTCTGAGAGATCTTTTAGCTGCTGCTGGATGGTTTCGGCTTTTTTCTGAGCATTACGACGTTTATACAGGGCGGCTCGAGCCAGGTCTTCACGACCTCGGTCGAGGGCGGCTTGGGCAACTCGTTTCCACTGCTCGCTATCGGCTTGGGATTGCTCGTAGTCGGGGAGAAGGGTGTTGGTTGCGATCGCAATATTTTCCAACGCTTTACCAAACAAATCCAAAATTGCCTGGGGGCTCTCCTGCTGGGCCGCTTGCCGAGTTAAACCGCCAGGTAACTTAAGCTGATCTAACCGCAGACCAAACTCATTGAGCTGGGGACTAACGTTTTTGCCTGTTTTACACCAATTGGCAAAATGCTCACAGTTGTTAAAAAACAGATTATAGCGCTGTTCTCCCAGACGACTTTCAGCCCGAGCCATCACCACATCTGGAATAAAAGACATGGGTCGAGGCAGCGTATACACCGGATTACCCCGAGCAAATGATTCAGTGCTTGTGCGCGTCACCGTTGCGGTACCTACTTTGCGGTAATGGATGACGCTACCGTCACCGCCATCAATACCATGATGATGGTAAGGTACCCCCATCACATCTCGCATCACATAGACCTGATCGCCCCTGGCCATAAAACCTATCTAGAAACCTATCTAAGCAAGCCCGTCGCTATCTGTAGAATTTGGGTTTCTACTAGGTGATGACGTTTTATCACGAATATCTGTTTTGATCACATCTAGATCGGTCCTCATAGGCTGTGACGGTGAAGGAAACTGCTGGTGTTTACGTCGAGCCAGGAGTTCTTTGATAGAGGTCGCTGAGGACTTTTCTGGCTGGTCAATCGTAATCTGCAGATTTGGACCAGAACGAGCTAGCCGCACCACAAGACCATCTTCAGCCGTGACATTTTTGATGCGCTTACCATCTAAATAAGTGCCATTGGTGCCTATACTCTGGAGTGCCCAACCAGCCACACCCTTGTGAATCTCTAAATGATGTCGAGACACAACAGCGCTGTAAAGAACAACATCGTTATCAGTGGAACGACCAATGCGAATGACGTCTTTCTCCTCAAAAGACCAATTCTGGATGGGAGTTCTATTCAGCGGGTGGAGCAACGATAAGGTAATCACGTTAGTACATGAAGGGCAATGTAACAGAAATAACAATGAAAAAGTGACAATGAAACCAATAGCTCTATATCTTGAACGCCCCTTATGCAAGTTGAAAAATAAAACTCACCTTATCACCTTTTCCAAGGGCAATACGATCTCCAGGGCGTAACCGATGTCGATTGCCTGCAGCTAGCGGCAGATTATTGATATATGTACCATTAGAACTGCCGACATCCTCAATATAGTAGACATCGCCCTCAATCCGGATATTGGCATGAACCCGCGACACAATTTCTGAGTCAGGAAAACCAGATACATCGATATCCGGCGGTATGCGATCGTTAGGTTTGCCAATATGTATCAGTCCCAGACCAATAGGCAGCTCCATGAGCGTGTCGGTCTGGACATGTAAGAGTCTGGACGTGAGGGTTTGCAGCTGAGTTTGGGGTGCTAAAACCTCAGCGGATTGTGTAGCAGATGGCCGTGTAATGGGTGGTTCACTATAGATATCAATCGCCGTTGGAATATTTTCAGAAACCGGATCGCTAGGCAGTGGTGGTGGTGGAGTCACCGGCAGCGGGTCTAAAGATACCAGAGGGTCCGGCTCAACCAGCTCTAAGGATGGCTCAGCAG
>JBCDFI010000524.1:0-3898 GCA_039178155.1 Cyanobacteria bacterium P01_H01_bin.105 | reverse complement strand
TCAGGCTGCTGAACAGCCAGCAATGTTGCAAGTTCTCTTTGCTTTAGCCTCTTCTCAATTAGAATTTTACGCAACTCAGAACCTAGCTCCGCACGAAGATCTAATTCAACTTTGTTATGTTCTTCTTGTACCGGGCTATACCGACCTTGTGGAGTAGAACTATTATTTTTATCTTTCATTGTGACCTTTTATCTAGCATTTAAACAACATAATGCTTAACAGAAAACTCTCATCTAACCTCCAAGCGACTGATAGCAAGCTAAAATCCACTCAACACTTCAAGAGGTAGTCTTATCTAAGAATAATTCCAACTTAAAGGTAGCGCAATAGGCACATTTACTTATCATCTTTGTATAGGTCAATCGTCAGTGGCTGAATTGCGCGATCGCTGCAGCCACTGGGCGATTTATGTCGGCAGCTAGTCCGCAGACATAGTTCATTTTTGATGAGCTTTGGATAGTGAACGACTCAGCAGTTGTCGAATCACTCGCCATACCATTGCGGGCTGAAATAAGGTTCCAGAGGGTTGAACCATGTGAAAAACATTGAACAGCACTAACATCACCTGAGGCTCTTTTGTTGTTAGCAGAATGAGCTGATCCATGTACCAACCAATGGCTTTTTCAATTGGGCTGGGAGACTGTTCCAAACCCTTTACGCTCGGATACTTTGCATCCTGACTGGTTGCCGCAATCCACGGCGTGGCATTAACCTTGGCCAGCTCTTTTTGAAAACGGTTGGGTAGTTCTGGCAATTCTGTTTCCTTTAAACATTGCTGCAACAAGACAGTCCCTAGTGCGGCTACAGTTATCCCCTGTCCATAAATCGGTGTGAACGAGCAAACCGAATCTCCCAGGGCAATAAATCCCTGGGGGACTCGATCCAATTTTTCATAGTGACGCAGACGATTTCCCGGTGGATGGTAAATGCCAATGTCAGTGACTGGTTTTGCTGCTTTAACGGCATCGTAAATGTGGGGGCTGGGCAGGTTGCTTAAGGCTGCTAGAAAATCAGTCTTGTCACGAGTCGGGCGGTTAGGAGCCGTTGCACAAACGGCAACCAGCCAGCGGTTGTTTTCGATGGGATACAGCACGCCCATGGTGGTTCGCTCTGGTGGAGCAGCTTGAATATAGACTCCTTTCCAGTCTTCTTTAAAGTTAGCGGGGATTTCAAAGAGACGGCTGGCGTAGCCCATGGATGTGGTGATTTTGGTTTCTTCGGGGGCTTTGTAGCCAATCTCCTGAAACCATTTGGCGGCTTGAGAGCTATAGCCACTCGCATCAACAACTAAATCTGCGCTCAGTTCTTTGGGCTGCACCTGCTCCGAATTATCTACATCTCTCTGGCGCATCCGCACCCCAGTCACAGCGGTTTGCGTGGCATTGGTCAGCAAGCCTGTGACATAGCTCAATTCTAAAATTTGAACATTGTCGAACTGACATAAACGGCGATGCACTAGCCAGTCCAGAATGTATCGGCTGAACGATAGGGCCATAAACCCAGAGGGAAAACGCACACCCCAACCAAAGGGATTTAACCATTCCACATCTGCTCCCATGTCCAATACGACGGCACCCGCATCAATGAGTTCTGCCTCTAGTCCTGGAAATAGCTCTTCTATGATTTGACGACCACGGGTGAGCAAGATGTGAAGCTGGGTGCATTGGGGCACTCCTTTTCTGGGGGCAGGTGCGTCTAGGGGGAAGCAATCGCGCTCTAGCACCGTGACCCGCTCAAAGTAGTCCGTCAAAACCCTTGCTGTCAGCAATCCTGCCATACTGCCACCGATCACGATGGCGTGACGTCCTACGGTCGAAGAAGCTTGCAGCATACCTGGGTTAATGAATTAAAAATTTCATTCATTAATGTATGCAGAGGCCGAGCAGATGTCAACTATGGATTAACTTTTTAATTCAATTCCCTGTGTCGCTATGATGGGCAATGAATAGCTTTGTAAAGGTGCAGTGGGTAAATCGACTCCAAAATCGGTGTCTAAGCGGACTGGGCGAGACTCAGAACAAACGAAGCAGCTAATTTTAGATGCCGCTGAGCTTGAATTTGCCAAGCATGGTCTGAAGGGCGCGCGAACGGATGCGATCGCAAAAGCAGCCGGAGTGGCTTCTCGCATGATCTACTACTACTTCGCAAATAAAGAAGGTCTCTATCAAGCCGTGCTTCAGCGACCGGCAACGGAGATCCAAGATGAGCTGGCCCAAATTGACTTTGATACGTTATCTCCCGATAAAGCCCTAACAGCAGTAATTCGAGCGGCAATCACCTATGAGACCCAGCATCGACATCGCGGCATGCTCCTGTTTCAAGAAGCTAGCCAGAATCAGGGAAAATACTTTACACAGACCAACTGGCAACAGGCGATTGATTTGCTCACGACGCTTCTGGCCCAGGGAGTAAAAGCCGGTATTTTTCGTCCCCTAGATCCCTATATGACGACGCTCAATATCATTGGAGTTTGTGTTTTTTATGGCAATGCCCATGAAAACCTCAAGCATTTAACCCCTGGTCAAGACTTGTTGAGCGACGACATGATTGAACAATATACCCAGGCCGCCATTGAGCTGGTGTTGGGCGGGGTCAAAGACTCAAGCTCTTTTGGTTAGAATGCCATCTTTCTACCAAGGACTGCTAATCATACTAAAACCACCCCAGTAAAACGGATGGGAGAAGTCATCTGTTAGTTGGACCGTGCTAGCTTTTGGCAGCTGACTAAAATCGATGACTTCGGTATTTCCCCTCAGCAGGTTGAGCTGAGCCTGGCGCAGGGCTTCTGCTTTGGTAGTGGTTTGAGGAAGCTGATGATAAAACTCGCTCATTAACATTAGGGTGCCCGTATCACTCACATCCCAAAGACTAGCAACCGCTGATTTAACACCGGCCCTAAGGGCGAGCCCAGCAAAGCCTAGCTCGGCGTTGCTATCACCGACGGCGGTTTCGCAGGCGCTAAGGACCAAAAGTTCTAATTGGGGCAGCTGCCAGTTGAGATTACTCATCTCTTCTAACGTGAGCCGCTGGTCCCATAGCTGGATATAGGAATTGTCCGGTCTGCCGGGTTTAAACACAGCGTGGGTGGCCAGGTGAACGATGTCGTAGGATTGGCGGCTGAGTAGGGTATTAAAGTTCTCCAGGGTAAAGCTTTGGTTGAGTAGGGAGCGGTCTTGCCAGCTGCGATCGCTACCCTCAGCTGTCCTTAGCTGCCACGCAATAGTTGATAGCTCAATGGGGACTGCAGGCAAAGGAAGCTTATCCGTAAACTCAGACGCTCCCATGGCCAGCAAATTACT
The DNA here is from genome assembly GCA_039178155.1 of Cyanobacteria bacterium P01_H01_bin.105. Classification (GTDB taxonomy): domain Bacteria; phylum Cyanobacteriota; class Cyanobacteriia; order Phormidesmidales; family Phormidesmidaceae; genus Leptothoe. Next base: position 599 of record JBCDFI010000524.1, on the reverse strand, counting down.
AGGCTCAATGGGCGCATAGTCCGTATCAATCAAATTAAAGGCCGGAATGCGGGCCGTACTGTATTTCTCAACTAAAAACTGCTCGCCGTCGTGGAGTGCGGGTAGGGCTAGCCCCCTTAAACCATCACCAAAACAGACCAGTAGGGTATCAACCCCCGCTGGCTCTAAAAACTCTTTTTCGTAGGTGCCGATCAGCCAATCGTAAAGCTTACGCGCCGCAGGCATATAGGCCCTACCCGTAGGGCGGCTAATATGTCGATGAAACTGCCGAGTCGTTTTATCTAATAGGTCCCTAGGGACATCATATAAATTACGAACAATGGGTTCACCATTGGGGGTGATCAACACCAGACGTAGATGGTCTGGGCGAGGAGTCGCCCATAAAACAGCTGGCGTAGTGTCGGTTTCTTCACCAACACGAGCTAACGTAGCAGCAATCTCTGCTGGTGCCTGGGTAACCTCAGCCAGGTCTTCTCCAAAGTATGTCTCATACTCTGACTCCAGCCTTAGCTCCATATTGACGATGTCTTGACTAAAGATAGGTGCTTGAGTCAGGGCCGGTGCAGGCGCGACTATTAGCAGACATGCCAAGGGCGCTA
>JBCDFI010000523.1:0-3924 GCA_039178155.1 Cyanobacteria bacterium P01_H01_bin.105 | reverse complement strand
TTCACGCCCCTCACCACTGACATTAAACTCGCGGGCTGCCGCTGGATCTTGAAAGGGATTAATGTGTCGGTAGGTGAGCCTATCGTTAAATTTTTGATAACTCTCTAACAACTGTTTATCGTTGGGATTGAGCGTTGAGTCGAAAATGACTACCTCGACTGGCTGATTTAGATTTTTGACCACTGACGTTGACTCAGGGGACAGAGTAAATAATCCACCCTCGGTTAGGTCTATGCGGGGCGCATACTGCACGGCCAAAAAGTTAATGACCCCTAGAATTAGCAGCATAGACAATGTTGCCAATACTGCATTAGTTCCTGCTTGGGTAGATCGACTCTGCCAGAAGCTACGGTAGCCGAATCCACCTAGAACTAGGCTGATTAACGTTAGTGCCAGCCCTAGAACTAGGAGCACAATCGGCAACGGCCCCCAGGCATCGACAAAACCAACCACTAGCCCAGCTGTTGTTAAAGCTAGCCCAGGCCATATTAGCCAGCGAAGATAGTTACGAGAGGTAGATAGCGCTTTCATAGAGTGGGGGGCAGAAAGGGAAATAGCAAAATCGATGGAGAATTATGTTTCTCTAAAATCTAGTTTCTCTGAAATCTAAAAGCTTCAACGGATTGGGCGGTTAAAAACAAACCCAAAACAACATAGGAAAGAAAGAGAATTAGACCGCTAATGTCAAATACTCCTTGGGTAAAGTCGTTGTAGTGTTTGAGTAGGGAGAGATGGCTGACAGCTTCACTAAGAGGACCCGGTAGTCCACTGGCAACTCCTTCAATAACAAATAATACTAATACCAAGGCAAAGGTCAGAATTGCCGCTAGTACCGTACTTTCAGTCAGTGATGAGATAAACATGCCCAGGGAAAGCACGCCTGCAGCGAGAAGAATCAGGCCAGCATGCCCCAAGAATAATAGCCGTAGATCAAATGGTGGGTCCGAAGCGCCGACGATAAGAGATTCGAGCACCAGCAATGGCAGCACCATGGTGATGAAGAAGGTGACTACCCCCAGTAACTTACCCAATGCAACGGCCCAATTGGTAATGGGAGAGGTTGCCAGTAGCTCTAAGGTTCCTTGTTTGCGTTCTTCTGTATACAACCCCATGGAGAGGGCCGGCAAGATAAACATGGCTAGAGAGCCCAAGAGCCCTAAATAAAATTGAGTAAATTCATAGGGTAAATCTAGCGGAGCGCTCTGAACCCCGGACTGATCGGCAAAGGCTGACTGGGCTAAAAGCCCTTGAGGACCAAAGACTAGGATGACCAACAGAAACCCTGCTAGCAGCCAAAAAATGGTGGCAATGGCGTAGGCCAAAGGAGAGGCAAAGTAGCTTTGCAGCTCTCGGCGATAGATGGCCAATATGTTGCTAATAACGGTAATGATGCTATTCATCGCTATCTGACGGACTAGATGGGGTATCGGGGGTGGTTGCGGCTGTCGGAGCTATCGATGGGGGATTTGGTGCGTCAGTATTGGTGGGTTCAGCTGGGTCTAGATCTGCTTTGTCGTTAGTCGCAGACGCAGTTGTACCCATGGCTGGCTCTTCGGTAGTCAAGTTAATGAATACGTCCTCAAGACTGACTCGGTTGCGAGAAAGCTCATACAGACCCAGATTTGCATTGACAATGGCCCATGAGATCGCACTGCCAGGATCTTGCTCAGTGGCAGCCATCACCTGAAAACGATGATGATTTTCAGGTAAGCCTTCGTCTGATAACGATTTGACCGACTCCACCTGATGCAGCTTTTGTAGCATGGTTCTAGCCTGTTCTGGGTCACCAGCTATCTCAATGGCATAGCCTAGCTGTCCGGCTAGGCGGGCGGTTAGATTTTCGGGGGTATCGGTAGCGACGATGTGACCACTGTTGATGATGGTGATGCGATCGCACGTCATACTCACCTCAGGCAAAATATGCGTCGAGAGAATGATAGTGTGCTGACCCGCCAGACTTTTGATCAAGTTGCGCACATCAATAATTTGCTTTGGATCGAGTCCCACAGTCGGCTCATCCAAAATAATCACGGGTGGGTCATGAACAATGGCTTGGGCAATGCCTACCCGCTGTCGAAATCCTTTTGAAAGCTTACGGATTAAGACACGCTTCTTCTCACTCAGATTGCAGCGTTCTATAGCCGAGGTCACCTGTTTGGAGCGATCGCCGATGGGTACTCCCTTAATGCGAGCCACAAAATATAAAAACGCTTCCACAGTCATATCCGGGTATAGCGGTGGCGTTTCTGGTAGGTAGCCAATATTTTGCCGTACCGCCATCGAATCGCTATGCACCTCGTGGTCGGCGATGCGGGCTGTTCCACTCGTAGCTGGCAAGTACCCTGCCAAGATGCGCATAGTTGTGGTTTTTCCGGCACCGTTAGGTCCCAAAAAACCTAAAATTTCCCCAGGCTCTACTTTGAAGGACACATCGCTAATCGCAATGGTCGAGCCGTAAGCTTTGCTAAGCTGCTCTACCTCAATCATGGTTTACCCAATAAGCCTATATTGTTAGGAGCCGAATACAAATCGAATACAAATCAACGACGATGAATGTCGCTTGACCATTCTGCCACTGAATTTAATAACGGTTGCTGCGAAATTGTGCAACCCTATACGGAAAGAACGCATCAGCCCATCATGACCGGCAATAGACTAGGCCCTGAGAATTCCTTCACTTTTCTCTATTACTTTGGCACCACGACGTTGATCACGATTGTGTTAGCCAGCATGGTACTCAACCTCAGTCCCATGAATGGTCTACCGAATCAGTTGGGATTGGTGATGGGGTTGGTAGGGGGAACACTTGGCCTGTACTTTAACCGTTCCATTACCCTCAAGCAACCGATTAAGGGACACAAAGTATTTCTCAACCAAATTAGCCAGCCTTTAGCTGAGCTGGGCTACACCCAGGTAGATGACGATAGCCTGCCTGCCGATCTTGTGCTTTATTCTCGTAGCAAGCTGCGGGGTATGCTGTCGGGCAAGATTTACATCCGGCTAGATGCCAAAACGGCCTATATCACCAGCCGCGCTGTCCATATCCGTGGATTGAAACAAAAGCTTTAGCATGTTGAGTTTCGTTTCTCAACTGAAACCCACGTCACATTTCTCAATTATGGCTAAACCCAAAAAACAAAAATTTCCCTATCTGGTGGGGTCTAAATGGACAGCTCAGCAACGAACCATGGGGTGGCGACACTTTCAAGTCAAGAATCGTAAAAACGAAGGCAAGCTAATTTTTGCAGAGCTTGTTGCCTCCTGTGATCCAGCTGTTCGATTTTGGATCAACGCCAATGTTCTAAAGAATCGGCAGCTCTGGCAAGCCGGTTGGCAAACCCTGGAGCAAATCACTGATGGTCAAAGCAAAATTGATGGCATATCTTAACCATTCCTCTGGAAAATTGGCGCTAGTATAATGATTGAGTAATGATCTTTACAAAAGGTGCATCAGATTTGTCTATTGCTTATTTAGGCAGATGTTGAGTGGCATTCATGAAAGGTTCTGTTTAAGCTAGTAGTGGTTCATGTTTCTCTCAGTAGTTTCATAGACCTTTTAAATTCTCCTGGTTTAAGTGCGTTTAATGTACAGCTCCAATGCTCCCGAGACTGAATTAATGAAGGCGATTTTACAACCTTTGCTGGATGATTTTCAGTACTGGTTTGGTCGTTCTATTAATTTGCTCGAATCCGAGACTATCGATTTTTTGGGTGAGCATGGGCAGCAGGATTTACTCAATCGGGTGCGTCGAGCTCAGCAGTTGGTAAGTGCGTCCCGGTCACTATCCCAGGCTACCGGCAACCAAGCGGGTGTGGATATGACTGTTGTGATGTCTTGGCATAAGCTGGTTCATGAATGTTGGAATGTGGGTATCCGCTTTCGACAGCAGCAAGCCCAAGCGGCCCCCAATCAACCCCAAGAGG
>JBCDFI010000522.1:0-3926 GCA_039178155.1 Cyanobacteria bacterium P01_H01_bin.105 | reverse complement strand
ATGGGCAGAGGCAACGACAATGTCAGTATTGGCGGCGTGGCCAGAGTAAATGCGCTGGTCATGGCGTAGACGAATTGTCACTTCGCCGATGGCGTCAATGCCCGCTGTGACTGACTGTACCGAGTACTCAATCAGGTCATTAGGCAGCTCGACAACTCGATTGATGGCTTTGTAGATCGCATCTACAGGACCGGTGCCAATAGCGGCATCCATCAGTTCTTCACCGGATGGTGTCAGGATGGTAACGGTTGCGGTCGGTCGAGCATTGCTGCCGCAGGAGACTTGGACTAGCTCTAGTCTAAAGTGCTCGATAACTTGCTGGGTTTCGTCGTTGACGATGGCTTCTAGGTCGCGATCGCTAATTTCTTTTTTCTTATCGGCTAGTTCTTTAAACCGCAAAAAGGCCTTGTTTAACTCCTGGTCTGATAGCTCATAGCCTAGCTCCTGTAGCCGACTGCGAAAGGCATTGCGACCTGACAGCTTACCCAAGACGATCAGGTTATCGGTAAGCCCAATGGTCTGGGCATCCATGATCTCATAGGTGAGCTTATTTTTAAGGACGCCGTCCTGGTGAATGCCGGACTCGTGGGCAAAGGCATTGGCTCCGACGATGGCCTTATTGGGCTGCACCAGCATGCCGGTCACGTTGGAGATCAGCCGTGAGGTTTTGTAGATTTCGGTGGTGTTGATATTAGTCAGAGGTGTCTCAGAGTCCGCCGGACGACCAAAGAAGGGATTGTAATACTGACGACGCACGTGCATGGCCATCACCAGTTCTTCGAGGGCGGCATTTCCGGCGCGCTCACCGATGCCGTTGATGGTGCACTCCAGCTGGCGGGCTCCGTTTTTGACGGCTTCTAAAAAGTTGGCGACAGCAAGACCCAAATCGTTGTGGCCGTGGACTGAAATTACGGCTTGGTTCACGTTAGGTACGTTCTCGGCAATGCCTTTGATCAAACCGCCAAACTCGCTGGGGGTAAGATAGCCAACGGTATCAGGAATATTGATGGTAGTGGCTCCGGCTGCGATCGCAATCTCCAATACCTGATACAAAAATTCAGGTTCCGACCGGCCTGCATCCTCCGGTGAAAACTCCACATCGCTCGTAAAGCCCTTAGCAAACCGCACCATTTCATCGGTGATAGCCAGTACCTGCTCCCGCGACTTTTTGAGCTTGTATTTCATGTGGATATCGGACGTAGCCAAAAAGGTGTGGATGCGCCCACTCTTAGCTGGCTCAATCGCCCGAGCTGCCGCTTCGATATCCTGTTTAGTCGCTCGGGCTAATCCGCAAATTGTGGGGCCACCAGCAACGCCGACATCCTTAGCAATGCGCTGTACCGCTTCAAAATCGCCGGGGCTAGCGTAGGGAAATCCGGCTTCAATAATATCCACACCCAGTCGAGCCAGCTGCCGCGCAACCGCTAGCTTTTCTTCAACATTCATCGTCGCGCCGGGAGACTGCTCACCATCACGCAGAGTAGTGTCAAAAATTAAGACTCGATCAGGCTGTGTACTCATCAGAGGTAACTGCTATGGGTAACATTTCTTACCCTATTGTAAAGTTCCGATTGCCGCTTGCTACGCTTGCCACCGATTTGGTTATCAACGCGTAACAAGTTGGTGCGAGCAGCCAGTCTAAGCCTGACGATCTTTATATAGTTTTGCCAGCATCCGATCAATGGCTTCGAACATAGCATCGGGCTGATCGATCCAGACAAAGTGACTACTCTGGGCTGGCAAACTCAGACTCTGGGTCGAGAGCCTCATCAGCTGGTGGTGCATCTTAGTCCACAGATTATCAGCGGTCTCTAACGGTAGGGGTTTGAGCAGCGGTGCTGGAGTAAAGAAATGACTGGCCTTGATATTAATGACGGGTAGCGCCCCCAATCCTTCTGTCTTCCGCAACTGTTCGTTGCTCGCGTTCAGGCTCATGATTTCGCGGGCCATGGTAAACCAGTGTTTAGGACGCACAAAAGAGCGCAGAACCGGGGCAAGTTGAGTTTGACTATACTGTCTCAGTCTGGGGCTAATTACCTGAAATATGCCTAGCTGCTGAAGAATACGAACCAGACCCAGAGCTGAGCCCACCACAGATACAAAAAAGCCTGCGGTAAACGTGGCCTTGATTAACTGCAAGCTGACCGGCAATCTAGCCATACCATCTTCATGGAGGCCATCGGTGAGAATCAGTCCTGCCACATTGTCAGGATAGGTGTGGGCATAAAGACGCATGGTGTAGCTGCCTAGGGAGTCGCCAACCAGCACATAGGGGGGACGAATATCGGCCTGTCGCAGGAGCGCTTCAAATTCCTGCATCATCTCCTGAGCATTACGTGGGTTCGGACTATTAGAACTCCAGCCGTACCCGGCGCGGTCATAGATGCAGACGCGGGCAAATTCAGCAATTTCATCAATCAGAAGATAGCCTTCTACTCCTCCTAAGCTGTGGTCCAAAATCACCGTGGGTTGGCTTGGGTGTGACCGTCCTCTTTGGTAGAGATGGAGCTTACAGTCGCCAATGTCGTAAATCTCTCCTGGCGGTGGTGTTTGGTCTTCTTGGCGACAACACCAAATATGGTAAGCCGTTGTGCAGATGAGGATTAGGTTACGTAGCCACATAGATTAAGGACCTGGGGAGCAGGTGCTAGCATCAAACTAACGACACTACTTTACCCAAGGCCTGCATGCTAACGCCAAATCTCATTTCCCGTCAGGGCGAAATTGTGGAGGTGTTTTTACGCCACGGTTGGGACTCCATGCGGCGTTTGCTGGTGAGCAAGGCCTCAGAAGAACCGGATATTCCCCCACCTGCAGTATTACGGAATATTTTGACGGATTTGGGACCGGTTTATATCAAGTTTGGTCAGCTGCTGAGTACTCGACCTGACCTGTTGCCCCCTAGCTATATTGAGGCGCTGAGTGCGCTCCAGTCGACGGTGCCCCCTGTGGATGCGGTAGCGATTCGGATGTTTTTGCGCGAGCAGCTAGACCCAGATCAGGTCTTTGCAGAGGTGGAGTATAGTGCGATCGCATCCGGTTCCATCGGTCAGGTTCATCGAGCCGTCTTAAAAAACGGTCAACCCGTTGCCCTTAAGATTCAGCGACCTGGTATTGAGCTACAGGTACGGCGAGATATGGCGCTGATTAGAGATATCGCTAAGCTGGTGTCTAGCACTCAGTTTGGCCAACGCTACAATGTAGTCGCTCTGGCAGATGAGTTTAGTAGCGCGCTCAAGGCCGAACTAGACTTTACAACAGAGGCTGCCTATACTGACCAACTGCGCCAAAATCTAGCCAAGAGCCAATGGGTGGCGGCTAATCAAATAGCAATTCCCGAAATTATCTGGCCTCTGACCCAGCCTAAAGTGCTGGTGATGCAATGGCTAGATGGTCAGCCGATCTTGTCGGCGGCGCTGGGCGGCTATGGAGTCACAGCTGAGAACCGCAATGCCCTAAGCCAGCTGCTATTTCGATCATTTTTTCAACAATATTTTATCGATGGCTTTTTTCATGCCGATCCCCATCCAGGCAATCTTTTTTATCTGAGTGATGGCCGTCTCGCCCTGCTGGACTGCGGCATGATGGGTCGCCTCGATCCTCGAACTCGCACGACGCTGACTGAGATGGTACTAGCCATTATCAGTGCCGATGCCCAACGCTGTGCCCAGCTCACCCTGCAGCTAGCAGAACCTCTACAGGATGTCGATTTAGCTAAGTTAGAGTTTGACTATAGTCGGTTGCTGGCTCGCTACTACGGTCTATCCTTGCAAAATTTAAATACGGCAGCGGCCTTTGCCGAAATTTTAGAAGCGGGAACTCGTAACCATCTGCGCTGGCCTGCCAACATCGGTCTGTTTACCAAATCCTTGGCAAATTTAGAGGGCGTCGCCCGTCAGTTTAATCCTCAAATTAATCTCATTGAT
>JBCDFI010000521.1:0-3948 GCA_039178155.1 Cyanobacteria bacterium P01_H01_bin.105 | reverse complement strand
TCGTAACCAGAGATATTTGCCTTGGGTTAACTCCTTCCAAAAGTGAAACAACTGCACATCAACAAACTGAGCGGTCAGATACGCAACCATCGATGCCGTTACGGTGCCAAAGGTGAGATTGCGAATCTCAAAAAAAACCGGAACTCGATCCGCCGCATCTCTCACCAGTTCGCCTGTGCTCGGATCTAAAGGTTCAAAACCGGGTAAGATGCCCCCGAGCCAAACAATAAAAACAACCCATAAGTTTAGCAACAGTCCTACCCAAACCACCTGATTGGCACGATTGCGGCCATACAGCTCAGAAATTAAATCGGTACATAAGAAGGTTAGCGGATAGGGCAGTGCCCCGACAGCCACCGTTACCGCAAAATCATTCCAGGTAAAAATATTGACAAATCGGCTGATACCAAGAATGTTTAGCATCCCTAAGGTGCCAAGAAACAGTCCTGCTAGCACTAAAAAAACAACCGAACGGCGTTCTTGAATATACTCAGGTACTGCTATCTCGGATCTCAAATCTTTTGTGCTGACTGTCATAAGTTTTATGGGAAAAACCATATCGAGCTGAATAATGCAGAGCATAAGCTCAGCAAACCGTTCAAACAGAGCTAGTCAGGGCTGCAGCCACTGACAGCTGCCTGTAGAGTCAAGGCTGGAGTACACCGAGGTCAACTTTTCATTAGTAATCTTACAAATTCGATCGGTATCACTTCTATATACTGATACGTCGCTCATACCGATACGTTGCTTTGAATGCTTTAGACCCAGTCAGGGGCATTTTTGATCGCGCCTGATTCCATTCTCATCTGATTCCATCCAGATGGTCGATAGACGACTAGAATTGATTAGGCAATTCTGCAATGCTGATAAACTGTCAAGCGGCAGATTCAAACGTATCTAAACAATCAAATCTAGAAAAAATCAAGGGGAAACCAAGCGTGGAGTCTCGATATAATCCAGCCGACATCGAGAAAAAGTGGCAGCAGCAGTGGGCTGAGCAAGGGCTAGATAAGACACCTGCCACACCTGGGCAGAAAAAGTTCTATGCCCTGTCCATGTTTCCTTATCCTTCTGGCAATCTGCACATGGGGCATGTGCGCAACTATACGATTACCGATGTGATTGCCCGAGTCCGAAGAATGCAAGGGTATAACGTGCTGCACCCGATGGGATGGGATGCTTTTGGTTTGCCGGCAGAGAATGCGGCTATCGACCGGGGTATTCCTCCGGCTAAGTGGACATATCAGAATATAGAGCAGATGCGATCGCAACTAGGAGAGTTAGGTCTCTCCTATGACTGGGACCGAGAAGTGGCCACCTGCTCACCGGACTATTACCGCTGGACCCAGTGGATATTTTTGCAGTTTTACAAAGCGGGGCTAGCCTACCAGAAAGAAGCAGCCGTCAACTGGGACCCCATTGACCAAACCGTACTGGCCAATGAACAGGTCGATAGTGACGGTAAGTCTTGGCGTTCGGGGGCGAAGGTAGAACGCAAACTATTACGTCAGTGGTTCCTCAAGATTACTGACTACGCCGATCAGCTGTTGGCCGATCTCGACAAACTCGATGGCTGGCCTGAGCGGGTAAAGACAATGCAGGCCAACTGGATTGGTAAGTCCACGGGAGCCTATGTGGTGTTTGCCACGGAAGATGGCGACGATATCAAAATCTATACTACCCGCCCAGATACGCTGTGGGGGGCATCCTTTATGGTGCTCTCACCGGAGCATCCGCTGGTGGCAAAACTTACCACAGCTGGTCAGGCTGATGCTATTAAGGCGTATCAGGATATGGCCTCAGGTATGAGCGAAATAGACCGCACCGCCGAGAACCGTGAGAAGACTGGCGTCTGGACCGGCAGCTATGCCATGAATCCGGTCAATGATCAGAAAATCCCTATCTGGATTGCTGACTATGTGTTGATGGACTACGGTACCGGGGCAATTATGGCGGTACCGGCCCATGACCAACGCGACTTTGAGTTTGCTCGCAAGTTTGATTTACCGATTCATGTGGTGGTACAGCCTCCAACAGCAGATGGTGAAGACCCTCTAGACGGGGCCACCATGGAGACCGCTTTTGCCGGGGAAGGGGTCATGGTGAATTCGGGACCCTTGAACGGCATCTCGGCCGGCAAGGGGAAAGGGAAAAGTGTTAAGGCTGCGGTGAAGTGGCTAATGGACAACAATAAGGGCGAAGGTACGGCTAACTATCGTTTACGAGACTGGTTAATTTCTCGTCAGCGCTATTGGGGTGTGCCCATCCCAATGATTTATTGCGACAGCTGTGGCACGGTACCGGTACCCGATGACCAGCTGCCGGTGGAGCTGCCTGTCGACGTCGAATTTAGCGCTCGTGGTGGGTCTCCCTTAGCCAAAATGAATGATTGGATTAACTGCCAATGCCCCAGCTGCGGTGGCGATGCCAAACGGGAAACAGACACGATGGATACGTTTATCGATTCATCGTGGTACTTTTTGCGCTATGCCGATGCTAAGAATGAAGCGCTGCCCTTTGCTAAGGACAAGGCTAATGATTGGCTGGCAGTGGATCAGTATGTGGGTGGCATTGAACATGCGATTTTGCATTTGTTGTATTCGCGGTTCTTTACTAAGGTGCTGCGCGATCGCAACTTAGTTTCCATCGACGAACCCTTCCAGCGGCTGCTGACCCAGGGGATGGTCCAGGCGATTACCTATAAAAACCCCACCACCGGCAAATATATTGCCCCTGGTGACGTTGCTGATCTTGATAATCCTACCGATCCTGAAACTGGTGACCCGCTCCAGGTGTTCTACGAAAAAATGTCTAAGTCAAAATACAACGGCGTAGAACCCAGGGTGGTATTGAGTAAGTACGGAGCCGACACCGCCCGGATGTTTATCCTGTTTAAGGCCCCTCCTGAGAAAGATCTCGAATGGGATGATGCGGATGTGGAGGGGCAGTTCCGATTTTTAAATAGGGTCTGGCTGTTGGTGACTGGCTTTGTCGCCAGTCAGGGTAGCAAAGCCTTGGTTGCCAACATTGACCAAAGCAACCTCAGTAAACCGGATAAAGACCTGCGGCGAGCCGTTCATACTGCGATCAAAGAAGTCTCAGAAGATGTTGAAGAAGGCTACCAGTTCAACACCGCTGTGTCTGAGCTGATGAAACTGAGCAATGCCCTCAAAGACACTAAGCAACAAGACAGTGATGTCTATGCTGAAGGGGTACAGTCCCTTGTGCGATTACTTGCACCTTTTGCCCCCCACATCGCCGAAGAGCTTTGGCATCAGTTGGGCTTTAGTGAATCGGTTCATCGCCAAAACTGGCCTACGTTTGAAAAGCAGGCTTTAGTGGCTGATGAGATTACCCTAGTTATTCAAATCAAGGGTAAAACCCGAGGCACGATTACCGTCCCGGCCAGCGCCAGCAAAGATGAGCTAGAGCAATATGCTCGCGATTCCGACATTGCTAAAAAACACCTTGAAGGTAAGCAGATCAAAAAAGTGATTGTGGTACCTGGCAAGCTGGTAAACTTTGTTGCCCTATAGTCTGACTGCATCAAAATAAGTTCCAAAATCACTCCGTGAGGGATGTTACAGAGAATAGTTGAAACCGGCCATAAACAGGTTGATGTACCCAACTATGGTTATGATGGTCTATAGCGCTGATCTTCGCTGACTGTTTAATTTTTTAACTTTGGAGAGCCCCTACTATGGCTGCTGAATACGTTCCCGACGAAGCCACTCTCGATGATCTAATCGCTAGCCAGTCTCTAGTGGTCGTGGATTGTACGGCTTCCTGGTGTGGGCCTTGCAAACTGGTGGCTCCGCTCATGGATCAGCTGGCCAGTGAATATGGCGAGCAGGCGACTGTTGTTAAACTCGACATTGATAGCAATAAGGTCTTTGCCAAACGATTTGGCATCAAAAGTATTCCTGCTGTTTTGTTCTTTAAGCAAGG
>JBCDFI010000520.1:0-3951 GCA_039178155.1 Cyanobacteria bacterium P01_H01_bin.105 | reverse complement strand
TGATTGAGTTCATGCTAGATGACACCAAACCTGTGGGTCCCATTAGAAATACCTCTTGATTCTTTTGCTAGATGACATCCTCGACAGGAGAAGCTTTTCAGCACAGCTTTATGTCCGTATATTGGAATTTTAAATTGCTGTAGAACAACGGACTTGCCGTCTTTCAACAACGGGTCACAATTTCAAGTTTACGATCTTGTACTGCTTATCACCCAGGTATATTCCCTAAAAAGATATGCCATTCATCATTTGGAGCGATTGGGGATGATGAAATCACATAAACAACGATATCATCTAAATCATCTATTTCTTCTGTATATCCATATACAAAGACAGGGGTGTTGTAGTCTTCTCCTCTGAACTTATAATTAGCGACAAAGCTTGCACCATAAATTACGTTTGAGGTTGATTTGAGAATATCTTTTTCAACAAGAAAGTTTGCAGAGTCTTCTAAATTTCTGCTCTCTTCGGGAATTGTTACTTCAGGTACCGGAATATATCCACCACCTATTCTTCTTCCAACTTGGTCGATTAGAGATTGATTCGGTTCAATTTTCTGAATACAAATTTCCATTGAGCTTAGTTTCCTGTATCAGTTTAAGAATAGATAGTCTATTTAAGTATGGCTTAAGAGCCGTGGCGATTCAAATTTTATGATAGAAGGTGTTCCTGAGAAGTAAATCTTCAGGCATCTGAGCAAGTTTGACTACCTGGCACATTGAAAGATTAAAAAGAAAAAAGTACCTCTGAGGGTACTGTCCTTGATGGGCATTTTGCGCTGTGGAGGGTTAATTTAAGGTCTATAGAGGCAAAATTGAAATATAAGTTCTGTGAATAAGGGTTTTATCACGTAAAAGATTGGATATGCTTTGGAAGCATGGGTCTTATCTGTCAGATCTGACGTTGAGCCATAAACTGAATCGTAGCGAAGGTGGCGCACTTGTATTATATGCTGTCCTATTGGTCACTACGACCTATCTTTTCGTTCCAACCGATAGAACAGCAATAAGTTTCAACTAATACTTAAAGCTCTTTCAGCCGAAGTGTTTAGAGCTTTTGGAAACGGTTGAACTTATTACATTATGTGGCATCGAAATTACTGTAGAAGGAAATTTCCCAAGTCTACAAGGAGATTTTTCATGTTTTATCAAAGCAATGAGCAAGGTCCTCGACTAGTTCGCAGGGAGCCGCCAAACTATGCTTCTAATCAAGTTGTCATTACCACAGTACCGGAAGCGGCGAATAGAGAGTTACCTCACTCTCTAAATGTCGCAGCAGGAACTGCTGCTGCTGCAACTAGCTATGGAGATGCAAGTGTAGACGGTATTCTGTACCGCATGGGGGTACGCGCTTGCTCATTTAGCCGAGTATTTGTGCCTAGAACAGCAGTGCCTTCGCTCACGGCAATGAGACGTGATAGAGCTGCTTTGGCTACCGCTTCAATTTCTGCTGATTACCAATCCGATGAAGATGCGCTAGGATTCTCCAGAACCTTCAAAGTCAACTTTGAGACCGATGTTAATGTGTCGCAGGTTTGTCAGGAGCTAGCGACATCAACGGCTGTCAGTACAGCCAGACCCAATTATGTTTCCAGGATCTACGCAAGTCCTAATGATGAGTTCTATGGTCAGCAGTGGGGGCTACAAGCCATTAATGCTGAGGCTGGCTGGGATATTGAAACGGGTTACTCAGATGTCATTATCGCCATCGTAGATTCAGGTGTCAATCTAAGTCACGAAGATTTGAAGGATAAAATTTTACTACCTGAGTCAAAAATTTCAGACTTTGTTGACTACCAAGGTTTTCCGAATCTCGGATGGCGATACACCCCTATTGGAGATTATCAAGGTCGCGACTTTGAGCCTGATGATGATAATGGTCATGGAACACATTGTGCCGGAATCGCTGCTGCCATATCCAATAACAACCTTGGGATTTCAGGAGTTTGTCAAGGTGGCAAAATTTTACCTGTGCGCGTCATGTTCTCAGTTCGAGATAACTGGTTTGGACGTGAAACAGGAATTGGCTTTGATACGGACATTATGCCTGGCATCAAGTTTGCCGTTGACGAGGGTGCTCATGTTATTAACTTAAGCCTAGGCGGCTCTAACGGAGATGCTTACCAAGCTGTCCTTCAGTATGCCCGTGATAACAATGTCTGTGTTGTTGCTGCCACTGGTAACGAAAATACCAGTAATCCTCCTACTCCCAGTTATCCGGCAGCAGATCCCAACGCGCTTGCGGTTGGTGCAGTTAACTCAGCCTTGAACCGTGCCAGTTTTTCTAACTATGGTCAAGGATACGCTCCATTTGTGATGGCCCCTGGTGTTGATATCCGAAGCACTTACAAAGATAATAGCTATGCTGATTTGGATGGGACATCAATGGCCACTCCCTTCGTCGCAGGTCTAGCGGGGCTAATCGTTAGCTTAGGGCTACGCAGTGGAAAACCATTCTCAGTTGACGACGTTTACACGATTATTCGTGAAACTGCAACACCCCTTGGCACAGGGAAAGGTGATAGTTTTTACGGCGAGGGCTTCATTAATGTTCCTGCTGCACTTCAAGCAGCCAAGGAAAAGTTAGCCTGCTAAGATTAATTATTCTTCTTTGGCGTGTAATTTAAGTTGGAAAAGATTGGTGGGGTGAGAAGTCAATAGTTAGAAGAGTACTGGATTCCGGCTCCCGACTTCTGCAGTCTTTCTCGGCTTAAGTTACATGCCTAGTCTAAATTAGTTTTCGGGTAAGCTCTTAGTGGTTCAGTAGATAACCTGAGTGCCTGTTTCCTAAAATTCTTTATGCCGCATTCTCAATGATTTTCAATCATACCCTTGTAATCTTTCTGGTGGCTCTACTTTTAATAAAGTTTAGTACGAGCAACTCCATCGATGAAGTCCTAAAGTTTTCCTTCTATAAGGAGAACTTAACGGCAGTTAAACTTGCTTCAAGTAGACCGAGAGAAAATCAACCAATAAGTATTGGGCAGTATAATAGACAGTATTGGCTTACTATCAATGAAGATGGTAGTTTTGCTCAGCAAGGAGAAGCTAAATTGATGGCAGATGCAGAATCAAACATTTTACAAGTTAACTTTAGCAACACAGTTGGGCCTGATACGATTGAGATTCTGCACATCAGTGGTTTAAATGATGAACGAGCCACTGCTATCAGAGAACTAATCGATACTGCTGGTGGTAGGCAGTTAGTACCAGTTTATGAACTATCTCAGGAAGAGATCATACAAGATAACTATGGTTTTTCACGAGCATTTAAACTTTATCTAAAATCTGAAGCGAATCCGAATCAGGCTATCGAGATTCTTGAGTGTTCACCCCTTATTGAGAGTGTAAGATCTGTCGGGATTCAGAGAATATTTAACCAGTGAGAAGTACCCAGAAAGATAATATCAAATTTTTATCCTGAATTCCATAATTCATGCAGGTTAGATACTCCAAGGGTATCTCCGACGAAACAAGCCTCACATTCCTTGTTATTGCGTGCATAAACGTCTGGGATTGAGAAACTCCAGTAACCGAGGAGAAAAGGCAAATGATGTGTTGGTCTCCTCACGACAAAAACACAATGGCATGAGTTGGTCTAGAACCGGGTCGGCAGCATTGGCAGCTCTCACTGCCTTAGGGACTAATCAAGAAGCGACCCGTTGGTTCAGGACCGGGCAACTCAATTTCAAGTTAGTCCCTCATCCCGTAAAGTAATTGCACAGGTAGATAAATTTGGGGGACTGCACCATGCTCATACATTATTTGAAGCAAGTGATTTCAGTCTAACAGTAGTTTTGAGGCGGATATAGACTAGTGCATCGTCAAGACTTAATTTTGGGATAGACAGACGCTAACTTGTAGCGTGCATCGTCAACCTTCATCTGCCAATCGACACCTCTCTGAGTACTGTTGACGTCACTCGCCCAAGCAACTGTTTCAGCCCGCAACG
>JBCDFI010000519.1:0-3960 GCA_039178155.1 Cyanobacteria bacterium P01_H01_bin.105 | reverse complement strand
CGCTAGAAGAAAAGCAGGCTGCTTTATCCCTTGGGGCGTGTCAGGATATTCTTTCAGGGAAATACGGTTTTGTCTGTCAGTATCCTCGGAAGGGAGATTTTGACACGATTTGGTCAGTGGCTGCAAACCTCCATACCCTGGTTATTCTACGAGCAGAAGGAAATCCGAGCCGTGTTAAGTATAAAGAAGATCTACGGCTTGCTAATGCAGTCACTAAGATGAGTCAAAAGTGATATTTAGGCTCTACTGCAACCCTGAAAACTACGCGGCCAGTGAGATCGAAAAGAAATCTGGATTTGACCCAAAAGGCATTCATAAGACAGAAAAACTAAATGGAAATGGGGCTTACCCCGCCACTGGCCAGATCCTTGAGCTTGACAAGCTGTTGTTAAAAAAATGATGGTGAAATTGTGAGCCGAATTATTCTAGTGACATGGGGTTCCCTAGGCGATCTGCATCCTGTGATGGCTCTGAGTTTGGCACTGTGCGATCGCGGCCATGACGTTGTATTGGCAACAGCAGAACGTTATCGAAACAAGGTTGAGTCCCTAGGTCTGGAATTTCATGCCATTCGCCCTGACTTACCAGGGGACCCGCAGCTGATCGGCCAAATGATGGCTCCAAAAATAGGCCCAGAAATCGTTCTGAAAGAGTTTGTTTTAGGCAATGTGCGAGATACCTATGATGATTTGATAGCGATCTCACAGGGTGCTGACTTGTTAATCGCCCATGAGATTGTTTACGCCGCGCCTTTAGTTGCTGCAGTGCTCAAAATACCCTGGGTGAGCTGCGCTTTGGCTCCGGCTGCATTCTTTTCGGCCTATGAACCGCTTGTGATTTCGGGATACCCTGCCCTATCGAGGCTGCACCGATTGGGGCCAAGGATTAATCGCTGGGGCGTAAACCTTGCAAAGCTAACAACTCGTTCGTGGGGAAATCCTGTGTATAAACTCCGTAAAGAATTGGGGCTACGACCCATTCAAAACCCAATTATTGGCAATGATAAATACTCTCCTCGTTTAGTGTTGGCTTTATTCTCACCCCTCTTAGGCACTCCCCAACCTGACTGGCCACCCAATGTTGTAACAACTGGCTTTATCGTCTACGACGCAGCTTCAGAGCAGCCCATTCGTCCAGAATTATTGAACTTTCTGACCTCTGGCGAACCGCCCCTTGTATTTACGCTGGGCTCAGCAGCCGTCAATGCTGCCGGTAATTTCTATGCCGAAAGCGTACAGGTCGCTATTGACCTTGATCGGCGTGCGGTGTTGCTACTCGGCAAAAATCCTCCGCCCCAAGACTTACCCGCTAGCATCTTCGCCTGTGACTATGCCCCCTACTCAAAAATCTTCCCCCATGCCTGCGCCATTATCCATCAGGGCGGAATTGGCACAACGGCTCAGGCATTGAGGGCCGGTCGCCCAACCCTGATCGTGCCCTACAGTCTCGACCAGCCAGACAACGCAGCGCGAGTCCAGCGATTAGGCACTTCCCGCAAGCTGATGCGTAAACATTATTCAGCGTCACGACTGACGGCAGCACTGAGAACATTGATCGAGGTGCCTGACTATGCAACGAGAGCAGCAGAAATCGGTCGCATCATGCAATTGGAAAATGGCGTCGAAGTAGCCTGTGTTGCCTTAGAAAAACAACGACTTTTGTCATCGGGAGAAGTGGCTTCTCGATATGAAAACTGACAATCTGTGTTGGCTAAGGCTCCTGTTGTCGCACGCTTTCAGTCACTTACAGAGCAAGCATGGATCACACTGGTCAGATGCGCATTCCTTTGTGACATGCCAACGTCCTAATGCGTCAGAACGTTGGCATCTCCTGGATACCAACCTTTTACGTTAAACGGGTAGGGAACTTCAAGGAGGTGAAGAATTAAAGCGGGTGGGGGGAATCGAACCCCCATCATTAGCTTGGAAGGCTAGGGTTTTACCACTAAACTACACCCGCGCAATTGAGATTATGCTCAACCAGCTCTGCTAGGTTAGCACAGTTTGCTATGGGTAGTCCTAATGAAATTTTTGCTAACTTGCAGAAAATTGTATGATCAACTGCATGCGATCGGTGGCGATCGCACTTTGCCCGGTGGAAGCGGGGGTAAATCGTAAAGCAGATGGGTCAACGCTGAGCGCATGGTTGAGCAAACAGCTAGCTACTTGAGCGGGGAGCGTATTTTGGTCGGGGGGCACAAATGTCTGAACCACAGAGCCATCCGCTGCGATCTCCAGACCTAAGGTAACTTCACCAGCTGGTAACGCATCGTTACAGGTATGGTTGGCGATGCTCAATGTTGATGTGTTTTGCAATGTGGGTAAGACATCTGGCCAATCGCCTGGGGTATCAGAGGGGACAGTCGAGACACCGACAATGCTAATGGCGATAGAGCCTTCACCAGCGGTTGTATCAGATGTTTGGCCAGCTTCCTCGTCTGCTGCTGGGCTGTCTGAAGCAGGCAGATTTTCCGGCGCGGTTGCGCGGGGCGTCTCACGAGTGGTGTCTCCGTCAGCGGGTTGATCTGATATCTCGGGGTTGGGTGACTGCTCGGGGGCAACCTCTTGCTGGAGTGTCGACTGGGTGAATGTTTGACTGTTAACCGTGGGGGTGGCTGTAGCAGTCTCACCACCTATGGGAGTAGGCGGCTGGATAGATGTCTTAGGGATTTGGGCGGCTAAGGGAGGCGGATTCTCAGGCGTGGCAGCTAGCTCGGCGTCACCACCTACTAAGGTGACTGGAATATCAATAGAGCTACTAGGGGGCGTGTCTACCCGTACCATCAGCGGTAGTCCTAGGCTCAGGGCACCTGCATGTAATATCAATGAAACGCCAACTAAGGCTGGCCACGGCAGCTTAGGTAGTTTAGGAATCGTTGGGCTGACCATAGACGCCCCCAAGTATATACGGCTGGTGGACTGGTTGAGAGTAGGTTACCCTGCTTGACGGCTGCAGCTGTCGCCCCCACTTGCATCCCCCAAATTTTAGCTTGACAACCTCGCTGTATAGTCTAGTCCGTGCGGAAAATTGATGAATCGATGGGGAGCATTATCCAGGTAGATTCTGAAAATCCGATGCAACAATTAAAGAAGGTAATGCTCAAGGTTCGGTTCTAACTCTCTGTGATTGTGTTTCAGTGGTAAGTATCTCCAAACAACTGATACAGCTAAGGTCCCAGTTTTCAGAAAGTCGGGTTTGATCAATTATGCTCATAACTTTATTCTCTCAGATGAACTCTCATATCAAGCCGAGTTGAGAAAACATCCGATGCTGAGTGCATCGGATGTATAGGTCAGCCCAAAGAACAACAAAACCGCAATATAAAAGTAATTTCTTAACAACTTAAACGTACATGAACTGATTACTGTCATTCAGATTCAAGTTAGAAGCGCCCACCCCTTGAACCACACCGATCAAATCGCCCTGGAAGCTAATGCCTGCACCAGAGATACCGTCTACCATAATGTTGGAGATTCTATAGTTAGAGGCACTACCCAATAGCTGAATCTTGTCAGCAATATCTCCAGGAAAGTTATAGACATCGAAATCTTGCAGGATGGCGTAATCTGCATTGCCAAGATCGTTATAGAACACACGTCCAGCAAGACCTTGACGTTCACCCAAAACGAAGATATCTGTATCATCTAATCCACCGCTGATGAGGGTATCTCGCTCGCGAGTTCCCTGGGCAGTAAAGTTAGTACCGTTGAGGTAATCGTCACCCGCTCCACCTGTAATCGTGTCATTACCTTGACCAGCAAGAATAATATCGTCACCGTCATTACCATTGATAACATTGACGTCCAAGGTGCCGATGATAGTCTCACCGCCTTGGGACCCTTCAACATTCTCAAAGTTGAAGATACGTTCGGTATTGCCACCTGCTACGGAGGTGAAAGCCGTTGCCAAGTTGATGGTGACATTGCCTGAGGCGAAGGTCACACCGGAATAGTCGATGGT
>JBCDFI010000518.1:0-3989 GCA_039178155.1 Cyanobacteria bacterium P01_H01_bin.105 | reverse complement strand
CATTGCCCTTCTAGCCATAGGCTATGGAACATTTTTTCTAGTCATTTTGTGGGGGGCCTACACCAACCGACTTCCCCTCGATTTACTCAAGACTATTCCCTACTACGACAAAATTGGCCACGTAGTACTTTACGCGCTAGCTAGCTATCTGGGTCATCGGGTACTCCATCAACGACACTTCAAAGGCGTGCGATATCTGCCAGTTTTCCCCCTATTATTTGGGCTAGTAATGACAGCAGAAGAGATTATCCAGGGAATCTCTCCCCATCGAACCCTAGACGGTATCGATTTAATCTGTAGCCTAAGCGGCGTGGCCCTGGGTTATTTTTTAGCGCGGAAGGGAAGCTAAAACCACCTGCATAATCTAGTCTCTTGAGAGTTCCAAACTCTCAACTAAGTGAACTAATGCCCTCTACGCTACTAAAGAGCTGGCAATTATAACGCCTGCAGCTCCTAAAATACGTGAAGTATCTCAGCGGTTTCCATTGTTACAGTTTTGCGTACAAACTAGTTATATATTGCGGATACGTGTAGTATATCACTTACATTAGTGTTACTAGTACCCGAAGTGGATGGAAAGTTTGGCAATTTAATAGTTGAGGCAAGCCCACTCTAAGCTTCAGAACGGGCTGGTTATTTCTTCAGACCGTAAGATATTTCATAAGAACTCTTTTTTCCAAAAAACAACGAAAGCTACTTTGCCCTTAAACATTACTGTGTGTTTTACGCTCGATATATATCTGATAGGTTTCTCAGTTCTTTTGGTATGAATTACTCAAAAAGAGCCCCTAGACTGAGAAGAGATAAAATTCGAGGCACTCATGCAATTTTGGGTATGGATATGGTGTCTTTCTCAACCCTCAGTGATGATGATCAACTCCGAGCGATTGAGGCATTAATACACTGGGTTAAGTCTGCACTAGCTTTTCATGGGCTTACAGAAAAAGACTACTGCTGGAGTCCCGCCGGAGATGGCGGATATATAACATTCGATGATAAAGAGGCATGCTCTAAGGCTATTGATGTTGCATTCTCTATTTTTGAAAAACTTAAAAACCCTGGATTTCAACCTCAGGTTGGAGATAGATTACTTATCAGAATGTCCTTACATGCTGGAATTGTTCAAGAGGGCAATGAGTTAGGTAGAGAAAGAAATATTTGGGGTGCTGGAATAAATGAAACTGCACGAATAGTGAATGTTTCATCCCCTTCTCAATTACTAGTTTCAAAGCAATATTTTGATCTATATATAAAGGGAAAACGTGAGCATGATTTCTGCATTGGAAAGTCTTATCATAGAACTGTAAAGCATGGTGCCAATGTAGAAATTATGAATTTCAACAAAGGCAGCTTATGCATCAGCAACCAACAAGCCAAGCTTAGAAGATGGGAAGGAATCGGCAGTATTTGGTATCAGACCATTCAGGAGTATACGTATCTTGTATATGATGCAATGAACTCTAATGCGCCTGTTGCAGCACTAGCAGCAGCAAAATTTCTATTAGCTTTGAATGATGAAAAAGAGGCCAGAGAATTATGCGACGTCATTAGTCAATCAAACGATAAAGCGCATGCCCATTACAAAGCTTGTAACCATAGATTATTTAGTCAGATGCCTTCCGATGTCCTCTTTAACGTATTGCAACATGCGAAACCGAGGATGTTTTCAGCATCAAGTGGAAACAAGATAATTTTTAAGCTGGGGGAACCTTCAAATAGTTGTTTTTTTCCAATTTCAGGAAAAATGCTCTTAAAAATCCCTGGCTATGATGAGCCTATTTTCCCAAAGGACATTATTGGTGAATTCAATTTATGGCTTCCTAAAATCAAAAGAACGGCTACTTTCGAGGTAGTAAATGATGGTTTACTGCTTGAAATTCAGAACGACGAATTCCTAAAAGCCATTGAAGGTCGTTCAGATGTCAAGCAGGTTATATATGGGATCATCAAAGGAAGAATAATTGAAAATGTTTTGAAATCCAATATTTTGTTTCCAGGAAAAGATTTCCCAGGCAAAATCTTATCAAAGGTTGCATCTTGCAAAAAGATTCAACCTGGGAAAAAATTAGATTTACGTTCTCATGTTCATATTATTTTTTTAGGAGAATTAATAATTGAACCTCGACCCAATATGAAGCTAAAGATTATTGCTAATGGAGAGTTAGATTCTGTAGAAGTAATTGGTATCATTTCAGATCTTGATCCGCCTGATGGAGACTCTGCCGAAGTTCTGAGTGAGTCCGTCATTATTTCTATCCCACATCAGGATATCAAACTGCTTCAGGATTCTAGTAGACTGATTAGACGTTCTTGGAATGGCCTATGTGGCGAAAGATTAGGCGAGATAAAACGTCATCAAAATTAGTAATAAGAATAAGTTCATATAGTTTGATGTTATGGATGAACAGCTAGAACATGCCTGGAAAATAAAGGATTATGTTTCTCAATATATTCAGTTAGCGGATTCTAAGGCAACCTCGTTAGTGGCAGTGTCAACATTAGGAGTCGGACTTCTAGTGCTCCTGCCAACCAAATTGTTATTTTTCGAATCGGTTCTTGTTGGTGTATCCAGTCTAATTTTACTGATAAGCCTTGTATTTGCTTTAGTGAGCCTTTGGCCAAGGACGCCCAAACCCTCATCTGGTTCAGGAAGTATTTTCTGGGGGAGTGTTTCTACTTATCTTTCTTTTGCTGACTATAAAACGGCGTTTGGGAAAAGCCAGCATCTGGATGAAGTCTTGTTGCAAATTTTCTACATCTCTAAAGTTGCACAGAATAAGTACTTATGGATCTCTCGAGCAGTCCAGTGGCAAGCATTTGGATTAGTTTCTCTATGGCTAAGTTTTTTAATTATTCGCCTTTTTTAAGAACAGTAGTAAACAGAAAACTTGTCACCGAGAACCTGCATATTTACTTTGTACTGAAGGTTATTTTTTGCAACTTGGAATATGGACTCCAATACTCAACACACTAACTGCGATGCTACTTTCCAAGTTCTAAATCTGCCAATATCTGCCGTACTCGCTGTGCCAACTCTCGCACGGCCGCCCGCTGACCAATCACCTTGGCTCGTGCCATGAACTCTGGCAGCTCCCGCACTGGCAGCTGGGGAAACGCCAGACTTTGATCTGTTTCCCTATATTGCGATTGTTCCGTATCCAAGTGATAAATTGCCAGCCTACCCCGTTGCAGACGCCAAATTTCCGGGACATTTAGCGCTACATAGATCGGAAACTTACTCAACGAAGTACTACTGTTATCAACCTCGACAACTAGATCCGGTGGAGGATGAATCTCAAAATCTAACGTTTCAATACCCCGAACAAACGCCTCATTTTTGATATAGAAGCAACAGTCCGGTTCCAAGCCCATCCGTTGCTGAGATTTTTTCATGGTTAGGGACCCCAATTTGCGCAATTCAAGACCCAATTCATCCACAAACACGGCAACAAAATCATCAAATAGCCTTGTCGGCTCCTCATGGCCTTCCAAAGGAACCATAATTTCTAAACATCCATCTCGATAGGTAAACTGCTGGTTTCGACCTGTGCCTGTCTCCTCCAGCAATCGGCCATAGGTTTCCCAGCTAACGCCTTCTAAAAGAACTCGTATTTCGGAGGCACACTCAGCGACGGCAGCTGCCTTAGTCGTGGGAGCTTTGGGCAACGCAGTATCTGACAAAGTATTGGTCATGGCTGGGTACCTCTAGAGCATCCTAGTGATCTATTTTATGCTGTGGACTACGGTCGCAGCTGACACCAGCTGTTTTAATCGAGGGTAAACTACTTCACAATTTTTACTTGACGGCGGCGAAGATCTCGTTTTACTCTTTGCTTGAGGTCACGTGAAACCGGGGCCTTTTCGCAGAACTCAATTGACTTGGCACCGCTGGTAGGTGCTTGGAACCACCCACCAGCGGCTAACCTCGAAGGATTCTTACGCAATCCCGGAGGCTACGGTGAGTTTACCGCAGCTAACCCGATTTGCAT
>JBCDFI010000517.1:0-3991 GCA_039178155.1 Cyanobacteria bacterium P01_H01_bin.105 | reverse complement strand
TGCCACTGTTGAACAGGTTTTAGAAGCCGCCCAACGTAATCTGAGGCCTAGTGACTTGGTGACCATTGTGGTTGGTAATATCGATGCCATTGAGCCATCCTTAGGGACCCTAGCAGAAGAAGTTAAAATTACTCCCATAGACATCGCTATCCCAGAGTCATCGGTATAGCTGTCATTGCTAATACTTCACGACTAGAGTCTAGTGGGAATCATCTAAAGCTTTAGATAGCGTCCAGAAAGATGTGCGTGCGTGTGTTTCATGGGACTGGTATGAGCGGTACATGTATTGTGTGTTATCCAACTAGTAAGTCTTCTTCTGGATAGTGGATTGAACTCGGTCTGGGGTCACCTAGGAGAGCGGACATCAAGATCAAGACACCTACCCGGCCAATGTACATGGTGACTATAATGACTAGCTGACCCAGGGTAGATAGCTCTGAAGTGATGCCTGTGGAAAGGCCCACCGTAGCAAAGGCAGATACCGTCTCGAACAAAAGATCAATAAACTCAATGCCGGGGTCGGTGAGGGAGAGCACAATCGTTACCATCACGACCGTCATGGCCGAGGCAACGACAACGCCTATTGCTTTAAGCACCCGTTTATCTGGGATTTCCCGCTGATAGGCTAAGACTTCGTCCTCTCCTTTGAGGACAGTGCGGGTGCAGTTGAGCAAAATTCTGATGGTGGTGGTTTTGATGCCGCCGCCAGTACTGCCGGGGCTAGCACCGATAAACATGAGTGCGATCGCAATAAACAGTGAACTCGTCTCCATCGCCCCAATATTAATGGAGTTAAATCCAGCCGTGCGCATAATCACCGACTGAAATCCCGCCTCTAGGAGTTTTATATTTAAAGGCTCAGGCCCCAGAGTTTCAGAATTAAAAAATTCCACAACAAAAAAGGCGATGGTGCCCAGTGTCAGTAGGACTAAAGAAGTGCTGGTAACCACCTTGAAGTGCAGTGAAAATACCTGATGCTGACGTTTGCGACGGATGCGATCGCGCACCCAAATAAACATCTCCATAATCACTTGATAGCCAATGCCCCCCAGAATCACTAGAGCAGCAATCACACCATTAATCCACGGAGAGCGAGCATACTGCACCAGACTAGTTTCAAATAAACTAAATCCTGCATTATTAAATGCACTAATGCTATGGAACAGCGATAGCCATAGACTCTGGCCTGCACTGTAATCTGCGCCAAAGCGAGGCATCAGCAAAAATGCTCCACTCAGCTCAAAAATCATCGTCATCGCAATAATGGACTTAATCAGCGATGCCGCAGACGACAATTCAGCCGTATCCAAAGATTGCTGGATAGCCAGTCGATCCTTTAAACCCAGCCGTTTGCCCAACAACAAAAGCAGTAACGTGGTGGCTGTCATGTAGCCCAATCCGCCCAGCTGTATCAGTAACAGAATGATCCCTTGACCCAACGGCGAAAAATACGACCCCGTATCCACCACAATCAGCCCAGTCACACATACAGCAGATGTGGCCGTAAACATTGCCACAATAGGGTTATTCCAGTCACCGTTTGCTGTGGCAACGGGCAGCATGAGCAACAGTGTGCCAACGGTAATGACCGTTAAAAAGCCAATACACACAGTCCTTGAAACGGTCATTGGTGGTTTACTCGCATAGTCCTAATTCAGGATGGTCTCTACGGTGGCCTGAGCAATCAGTGGATTGGCCCAATCTGTGGGATAGCTAGAGTACTTATCGGTCAATCTTATGATGCCGTCTTTCACCAATGGAGGTGATTTTGGTATCAATAGCTGTCAATAGTCAAAACGGGGGCTGCTCTCATTAAGAACACCCCCCATCTTTGCTATGTACTAAAGTATTTGATCTAACGATGGTGTTGATAAATCACCCTTGACTCTAGCTTGAGCAATCTACCAAACGCACTACGGCAGTAGCTGCGTAGTTACGTAGGGAGTCGCTATTAGGTGCAAAGGCTCTGCCGCTCTCATTCACTGGGCTGGCAATGCCACAGTAGCCTGAAAGGTTAGAAATTACATCTTCAGCCCAATGCCCTTCAGTATCTGAGAATGCAAAGGTGGCCTGGGTTGGTGTTAACGCCGTACCCTGACCCAGGGTGCGCTTACGATACTCTGCTGCCCTGCGGAGTACTGCCATCATTTCAGCTCGGGTCACCTCATCGCTAGGACGGAAGGTTCCTTCCGGATCGCCGCTAACAATACCGCTCTGGCTTGCAAATAAGATCTTGGCCGCACTCCAGCGAGTAGACGGTACATCCGAAAACGGGGCAGTGTTTACCTGACTTGGTAACGCGATCGATATATTATCTTGGGCATCTAGGGCTTCAATAACCATCGAGACGAGCTGTTCGCGGGTGAGAGCGTTGCGAGGGCGAAATGTGCCATCTTCAAAGCCTGCAATAAATCCGATTTCTACAGCACGACTAATCTGTGCCGCATAGACATCGTTAGTTACGTCTCGGAAAGCAATGTCTGTCGGTGGCTCAGGATCTGTTGTGGGTGGCTCAGTGACTGGAGGATTGGTGACCACAGGTCCGCCACTTTGTTCTACTAAAGTGGCTAAGGTAGCATCGTGGGTTAGATATAGATGCCCAAGTTGACGTCCCTCCAGGGTCCGACGTGTCAAACGCCAGCCGGGGTTCAAAAAGACTTTAGTAAACCCATTCTCTGCCTGACCAAAGGTGCGGCCAAGATTTAGCGGTGGTGATTCCCGATAAGGATTGGATAGAAATCGACTGGGTTTACCGATCAAAATGTACTCGCCGTCTTCTTCTTGAATTTCAAGGTTGAAACGACTACCAGCATCGCCATCCCCGGCTCGAATCGAGTAACCATTGCTATCGGTGCTGCGTCCACAGATACCGCTGAAGTCAAAGTTAAGGAGTAGCGGCTCGATTTGGACGGGCTCTGTGCCTGACTCACTCCAGCACTGACGCGCATCGCTTCTTTGTTCGATGATCATGAACTGAGGACGACCGAGCAGTCCACCACCGGGGGCTGCCAGCAGTACGAAGTCTTCTTGCGTGACTTCAATATTGTCAAAAGATTGGGCATCGACACGGGTAGTCGCGCCAAAAATCGTAAGGGTTGCTGCAGTAGCGGCAGCGATAGCTAAGCGTAGTGGATTCATTGTTTGTTTGCGTGAGTGTATGAAGCAGGACCTGATTTGAATGTTGCCCGATGGGCGGAGCGTCATGACGTTACAGTAATTTTTCTTGATGGAAGTGTTCGCTTGCAAACATCAGAGGTTGGCCTAGTATGTTCACCTTATGGATTAACCCAT
Source organism: Cyanobacteria bacterium P01_H01_bin.105 (assembly GCA_039178155.1). Taxonomy (GTDB): domain Bacteria; phylum Cyanobacteriota; class Cyanobacteriia; order Phormidesmidales; family Phormidesmidaceae; genus Leptothoe. The sequence goes on along the minus strand of JBCDFI010000517.1, from coordinate 700 downwards.
AGTCTCAGTCCTGTATATAGGATTTTTTAGGGTTGTTTGTAGAATTGAGGGAACTGGCCCGCTCTCTAAGTCGCGATCGCACAGCGGACTATATTCTTCTACATGAGTAAGTGCCATTACGGAAACTAGACTACAGACTTGCTTTGTTTATGATGCATTTGACACGATAGAGGTGTCGTGGAAGGAACTCCTAGAGAATGCAACCGATAGTACAAGGAATAACCCAGTGGCTACGTCAGTGCGGGGGCCGTTCGGTCGCTTTAGCGGGCGTCACACTGTTGGCTGTAGGTTTAGTCCATAGTCCTGCTGCTCAGGCAGTGGATGAAGATGATCTCAAACGTTTGATTGAAACGAACGAATGTCCTGGTTGCGACCTGCAAGAAGCTGACTTGCGTCGCTTAGACCTCTCGGGTGCCAATCTAGAAGGTGCCAACCTTGAAGAAGCCAATCTTTTCTATGCGATTTTAGACGGTGTTAACCTTTCAGGAGCTGACCTCCGGCTAGCTAATTTGGGTTATGTTAGAGCGCTGACTATCACGACAGATGTTATTGACAGCGAGGGAAACCCGATTGAATTTCCCGCTCAGTTTGTGGGAGCCAACTTAGAAGGGGCCTTACTGCCATACGCTGACTTCTCCGGTGCTGAAATGATGGATGCCAACTTTTATGAGGCTTATATCCACAAGACTCAATTTATAGG
>JBCDFI010000516.1:0-3999 GCA_039178155.1 Cyanobacteria bacterium P01_H01_bin.105 | reverse complement strand
GTAACTACCAGTCGTGAGAATCTGGGTCGCTTACTGGCTTCTGCGATGATGGGAGGGTATTTCCTCAAGGGAGCTGAGCAGCGTCTGGCGATGGAAGCTTCTATTATGGGTGGCTTGGATACTGACGCGCAGGAGTAATTGCCAAGTATTCTTTCTAGGCAAAGCGCTTTACGAGTGCCCACCCATGGCAGGATCAATGCGTTGATAGCGATAATCCACTGTGGGTGAGGTAAAGAAAAAACGATATCGGGCGCGGGATAGCGCTGATGGCAAATATGGCCCTAAGCAGATGTCTTCTTCTGAGGCATCTGCTTTTGATTTGATCGCCAGCTTAGAAGAGGCGGCTCCGGCGTTACGTCGGGCTTTGCTGGTTTGGTATGGCGAGCAGGGCCGAGATTTGCCCTGGCGTCGCAGTCGAGATTCTTATGCTATTTGGATTTCGGAAATTATGCTGCAGCAGACGCAGGTGAAAACGGTGCTGCCTTATTATCGGCGGTGGCTAGACATGTTTCCGACAGTTATGGATTTGGCTAAGGCTGAACAGCAGTCGGTGCTAAAGGCATGGGAAGGGTTGGGCTACTATGCTCGGGCTCGGAATTTGCATAAGACGGCGCAGCTGATTGTGGAACAGCATGATGGGGTGTTTCCTGAGGATTTTGAGGCTGCGATCGCACTCCCCGGCATCGGTCGTACCACCGCCGGAGGCGTCCTCAGTGCTGCCTATAACCTGCCTGTTGCAATTCTCGATGGTAATGTAAAACGGGTGTTGGCCCGCTTGGTGGCCCTACCTAAGCCCCCAGCAAAAGCCATGAACCAGCTATGGCAGCTATCCGAACAAATCTTGGACCCAGAGCAGCCCCGTGACTTCAACCAGGCGATTATGGATCTAGGTGCTACCCTGTGTACCCGCCATCGGCCCGCTTGTTTGCTCTGTCCATGGCAAAATTACTGCGTTGCCTACCGTCAAAATCTACAGACTCAGATACCCATGACCGAAACTAAAGCCCCTCTGCCCCACAAGCGAATTGGTGTCGCTGTTATCTATGACAACGACGGTCGCATTTTGATCGATCGCCGCAAACAAGAAGGACTGCTCGGCGGCCTGTGGGAGTTTCCAGGGGGTAAAATCGAGCCTAATGAAACCGTAGAAGACTGTGTGAAACGAGAAATTAAAGAAGAGCTGGATATTGAGATCGAAGTAAATGACCGGCTGATTACGGTTAACCACGCCTATAGCCACTTTAAGGTGACCCTAAATGTGTTTAACTGCACCCACGTAAGTGGAGAACCCCAAACGATTGAATGCGATGAGGTCAAGTGGGTAACTCTCGATGAAATTGATAGCTATCCCTTTCCTAAGGCCAACAGTCAGATTATTGACGCTATCAAGAAACGGGCTACGGAGAATAGTTAGGAAAGCTTAGGGACAGTAGATAAAGTACCAACTTTAACCCTTTTCCCCTTGCCCCTTGTATGTTGAGAGAGTAGTGCTAGACCGTTTCCCCACTCAATCCAGGGACTTATTTTTTCGCAGATCCCTTATCTCATCTTGAGAGAAGATAAAATCTCGACAACTTAAATCTCTAGTGCCAACCCTGTAGAGGAGAAGAAAGAGCCCCAAAGATGCATCTCCAGGGCTCAGAATCAGGGTGCATCTACCATTCCAACATGCTTGACTTATCGGGCTATATCCGGAGTTGGACTGTGACTTCACTAAGACTTCAAACAATATCCGGTGTCATCCGAGGGTTAATAAATTTTCTGGCTAGCCTTTGGCAGCAGGTTGCATTATTTACGTAGAACTGCAATTGCCCTAAACCAGAGGAACTATTGTGGAGTCTCTATAGCCTCATCTAGTCGCGTTTCTAACGCGGTCACACGCTGCTGTAACTCAATAATCAAAATGGCCAATGTATCGAACTGTTGATCTAAAGATGGTGCATCTGGTGTAGGAACCGGAGTGCTAGGTGCAGTGCGATTAGTGCTAGTTCGAGGTAGCTGGGATTGCAGACGGGTGACTTGTGATTGGAGCGATCGCAACTGTGATTCCAGCCGATTAATCCGAGGATTTAACAGCGACGGAGAGGCCTCAACCGAGCTAAACCAAAAGCCGAAACATACTGTCAGCGCCAGACATAGCCCGATCAAGACTCTAAAGCGGAATTTCATTAGCCATACCCATATGACGTGATCTTCATTCTAGCGTCCGTGTTTTGGCTAACCCGAAGTCATCAAACCTGGCTCAAACCGCACGGCTCGTAGGGGCAGATCTCGCGACTGCCCCAAACAGCTATCTCATCAATCAACCCTGACCCGCTTGGTCAAAATTGCCATCACCTCATTGGGTCGCCCGGTGGGTAAGGGGCGGCTCCAGTCGTTAGGCTCGGCATAGCGTTTACTGTGCAAGTCTTGGATAGTAAGTCGCACAACGGTAAGGCTGCCAAGGGCGATCAGCCGCACGGGTTCGTACTGATGCTCGGGTAAATAGTCAGGCGCACCCTGAGCTGTGAGCGCTGCCGCGCCCTGATTAGCATCTTGAAACATGGTTCTGGTCTCCACCAAAAGGACAGTCCCAAAAGGGACAAGGAAAGCCAGAACCTAACCCCAGCCCCCCACTAAAGATGCATTGCAAATCGCAGAGGGTGGGATAATAACCCCCATCCCATGGATTGTCTGTGAATCCGTGGGCCAGCCATCAGTGGGTGTCGTTACCACCTGCTGATGGTGCCAAGTATTAGGTCCTAGTAAAACAGGCGCACTAAAAATGTCGCCTAGCCAAAAATCTAAACCGGATTGGGAGTCCCCGTCAAGCCAAGGATTGAAGGATTTCAAGTACGAGGTTACGAAAGGTTGAGCAACCCTCTTTTATCGAGTGTCTCTTACAATTGAATTACTCATAGAACACACTGCTAAAGCACCTGAGAGGACATTTCGATGGTCCAAGCTCCCTCAAAATCTATTACGCTAGCAGACTTTTTAGACCTGCCAGAAACCAAACCTGGCAGTGAGTATATCAACGGACAAATTATCCAAAAGCCTATGCCCCAGGGGAAGCACAGCACCATTCAAACCGAATTTGCCAGCGTTGTTAATGTTTCCCTTAAGCCGCAAAAAACAGGGCGCGCCTTTTCTGAGCTACGCTGCACTTTTGGCGGCCAGTCTATCATTCCCGATGTGTCAGTCTTCGCCTGGGCCAATATTCCCCGCGATGACAATGGCGAAATTGCTAATGTATTTGCGATCGCGCCCGACTGGAGTGTAGAGATTCTCTCTCCGGGGCAAAGTCAAACCCTGGTGACTAAAAAGTTGCTACACTGTCTCAATCACGGAACTCATATGGGCTGGCTGATTGACCCCTTTGAACAAACTGTTTTTGTCTATCTTCCAGGGCAACAACCCCAGGTATTTGATCAGCCAGAACAAGACTTGCCGGTGCCGAATTTTGCTCAGACGCTAAAGCTAACAATCGCCTCCGTCTTTGGCTGGCTGCTGGAATAGGTAGAATCGTATCAGGTTAAATTTGTAAGTAGGCTCAATACGAGCAAGTAGTACTTAGACAACGCTCATCACAGGTGTAACTTATCGATACTACATCCTAGTAATCTCGGATTACCGCTCTGATAGAGATCGACTAAGTTGTATACATAAATATACTGATGAGTTGATGTGAAGTCTTACATCACATTTTGATGTGCCTGATGCTAAAAGCTTCTTCAATCCTGAACTTTGCTGTAATGAGACTGAAGTAGAAAGTAAATTTATTGTTCACTATCTGCTGCCAGCTCTGGGCTACACACCTGGCGACTGGGGACAGGAAGTGACATTTGGTAACTTTCGCTTAGATTTTCTTGCGATCGCATACAGCTTCTTTCCAATAAAGCATAAGTTTCGATTAGTCATAGAAGCCAAAGGTCCCAAGGCTTCCTTGGCTTCCCATGTCGGACAAATAAAACGGTACCAAACTCGTTTTCAAGCGCGATATGGGTTACTCACAAATGG
>JBCDFI010000515.1:0-4013 GCA_039178155.1 Cyanobacteria bacterium P01_H01_bin.105 | reverse complement strand
CTGACAGAGAGCGGTAGTAGCGCTGCATCTGTGTTTCTATTTCTTCTGGATACGGGGCTACCATAGCAACAATAAGAACGCTGTCTTGCTAGCTTATCTACTTTCAGCAAGCTTGGACGTTATAAAATCCTTATTCCTTAAAAAAGTAATCCCCCCGATCAAATGTGTAGAACGCTAGCTGACTCAGCAAGTCTTCCTTACGTTTTAACGACAGTTTCTTGTAGACCAGATCGCGTTCAATATTACGCTTGGCATCCCATTTTTTAAGCAGCACATCTAACCCTTCTTTATAGAGTTCTGCTCGATTAGCTGGAAAATCAGCCGCTTCACCAAACATTAAACATAGCAATGTCAACAGCAGCGGATTGGTCGCTAGTTCTTGAATCGGTTTATTATTTTCTAAACGCTGGATAAAGGTTTCTGCCTTTTTCTCATCCTTTTTTGCCTTGAACCACTTGGTTGCAAACTCAGCAATTTGGTTAGCATCAAAGTCTGCCACCTCTACCTCAGTAAACTGCTGAAAGACATACTCCCGTGCCGCAATTCGACAGGTCATCACAAACTGACAATCTCGAAACCGATGGGTAAAGTCTTTAATTTCCTGCAGCACCCGGTCATGCTCAGCCTCCTGCACTTCATCCAGTCCATCCAGCAGTATTAGTGCCATCCCCTGTTCAAACACAGCGGCTAGTGAGCTAGTCTCACCAATCCCGCAATGGTTCCACTGTTTAGCAATATAGTCTTGCAGGCTTGGCTGCCCTGTTGCCTCTGCAAACTCTTTCAACGTCACAAATGTAGGCACACGCTCACCCTGAAACTTTCCCTGATTACACAGCGTCGCCAAATGCTTCATGAACGTAGTTTTTCCTGCTCCTGGCTTACCCAAAATCATCAGCTTGTCATACTGCCTGACCGCATCCACACCAGGTATCCGTTTCTGACGAACCTGACCCAGCATCAATCGGTCAAGTTGCGCAACATCATAATCTGTCAGTAGCTCACTAATACCTAGTCGTCTATTACCTGACAGTTTTTCTAAGATATTCACCTTAGTATAGATATCGCTCAGCCCAATAGGCTGCTCCATATCCAAGACTCGCATTGTTCCACAGTGCGCATGAATATCGTCCTTTACCTTGTGACGTATCTCTTGCACAAGTGCTGCAATGTCACTATGATTTTCTGGTTCCCGAGATTTTTCAGTCTTTTGGTACTTCGGCAGCAAAAAATCATGCAGCGCCCTCCGTTTTCCTGGTCCTTTGTGACGAACACTAAACTTTTCATACACCCCAGTCATCCGACTACGTAGCGCACTCACGCTAATATTCAGTGCTTCCGCATCCTCCTCGTCTCCTGCTATTACGCCGCTCAGTCGTTGTACTAATGCTTCAGTTTGCTTAGGCGATAGATCGTAGTCTCTAGCAACTTTTTCTAAAAACTCCTGGGGCAGTAGCTGCATAGTCTCAACGGGCAAAAGCTATGAATTATCGCCAGCCTAACTCAAAGTTTAGAAATAAGTCAGCCTAAGTCCGGCAAGTCAGCCTAAGTCGTGGAAATTACTCTCAATCGTCCTTGCCACAGTAGGTACATCACCTCAAGCAAGGACTTACTTCCATGAAAAACCTAGTCACTAAACTCATCGTTGCCGCCTTCCTCTCCCTAACCATCGCGTCCGGTGGCGCTGCCATTTACCTCGCTACCCAGCCCACCCTCACTGAACAGCAAGATCGTCTTTTTGATAGCGCCCTCATCGTCTGGACTACCTGTACCACACTCATGCCCACATTACTCACTAGTCGGTCTGCCCAAGATTAAACTGTTTATGCCTTAAACTGTTGTGCATAAAACTGTTCGTACCGCCCTCGCTGCTCCAACAGTTCAAAATGTGTTCCAGCTTCCGCAATTTGGCCATTCTCAATAAACAAAATACGATCAGCCTTCCGCACGGTACTCAGACGATGGGCAATCACAAAGACGGTCCGATTTTCCATCGCGCGTTCTAACGCTTCTTGTACCAAAGCTTCTGATTCAGAATCTAGGGCTGAGGTAGCCTCATCTAAAATCAAAATTCGGGGATTCAACAGAATTGCTCTAGCAATGGCGATGCGCTGTCTCTGCCCACCAGAAAGATTGACGCCTCGTTCTCCTACCCAGGTTTGATATCCCTGAGAGAATTGCTGAATAAAGTCGTGGGCATTGGCTACCCGAGCAGCGGCTTCAATCGCTGCATAATCCAGCTTTGTCTGGCCGTAGGCAATGTTTTGAGAAATTGTGCCTGAAAATAATGTGGTCTCTTGGGGCACAACGCCAATCTGGCGACGCAGACTACGCAGCGTTACATCTCGTACATCGATGCCATCGACTAAAATTTTGCCCGCTTGTGGGTCGTAAAATCTTGCCAACAGATTTACTAACGTTGTTTTTCCAGCGCCCGATGGCCCTACCAAGGCTACTACATCACCTGGATGTACCAATAAGGAAAGATTCTTAAAGACAAGTTTTTCTGATGCGTAGGTAAAGTCAATATTGCGATACTCTACTTTGCCGGTAATGGGTGGCAATGTCTGAGCGTCGGGGGGATCGATCAGGGTAGGGGCTTCGGCAAAGAGTTCAAAGACTCGCTCCGCCGAGGCTTCTGTTTGTTTAAAGGCGTTATAGTGTTGCGTGACTAAGTTAATCGGATCAATCAACAATGCGACCGCTACTAAAAAGCTAACAAACTCTTGGGGTTGTAGATTATCGATGGCAATTTGCCAACCGCCTAACAAAAATAAGAACATAATGCTGACGGCTTCTAAAAAGCCCACCACCGGATACTGAATCGCGGTCAGGTGCTCGGTGCGATACTTAGCAGTACGGTTGTGATCGGCGACTTCACTAAAACGACCTACTTCATAGTCGTCGGCTGCAAATGCCTTAACAACTCGAATGTTGCCTAATACCTCGGTTAATAAAGAGGAGAGATTTGAGATTTCGTTTTGGCTACGACGAGAGAGGGCTAACATACGGTTGCCAAAGCTGCCGATCAGCCATGCCATCAGCGGTGCAATCAAAAAGCCTGCCAGGGTAAGAGGCCAATTGAGATAAAACATATAGATGGGAATTGCAATCAGCTGAAAGACGCAGGAGATAAATTGCTGCGACATTTTATAAATGACTTCGCCAATGCGATCAATGTCTTCGGTCAGGCGGTAGGAGAGATCGCCTGTTTTGGCCGACGCAAAATAATCAATACTCAGTCGGTGTAAATGAGCATATACTTTCTTTCTGAGTGCTAGTACCGCTGCTAAGGATGCACGAATCGAAAAAACTTTCTCGCCGTATTGAAATAAGTTTTGAATCAGAAATGCAAGGGTAGTCAGACCCAACCATCTCGCAATATTGGATACCTGACCCTGGCTAATAAAGTAGGTGACTTGCCCTGCCAGGTAAGGTAGCAGAACGGTCGCTAGAACATAGCCAACAATACAGACAAACGACCAGCCGAATAATGGCCACTGGGGTTTGAGAAAAGGCAGCAGTTGCCAATAAACTGAGCGTTGTTGTTGGGCCATAGAAATTAACTCAGAATCCAAAACTTAAACTTGAAACCTCAAACCTGACTACTCAAAGCAGTGTTGGTATCCAGTTTTTCTAAAGTGTCTAGCACGACCTTAGCAATACGATAGGACGCTCCAAAGGGGCCAAATCGCTCTTGCCCGTTGTCAATACAAGCTTGTAGATAAGCTTCATCTTGGATCACGTCTACGGCATATTGGGCAGCTTCTTTGAGGATTTCAGGAGTGGCGGGTTTAGTGCCAATTGTTTTGACGGAGAGACCCAATAGTCGATCTTGGGCTTCGGCAAAGGCATAGGTAAATTGGGGGCCTGGACCTGGAATTTGTAAAATCGGTTTGCCGATGGCCATCGCTTGATCAACGGCTAATCCGGCCATACCTAGGACAAGGTCAGTGTGACAGACAATGTCGCTAAATGCATCGCTAAAGCACTGAACATGGACGACAGGTTTGTCT
>JBCDFI010000514.1:0-4015 GCA_039178155.1 Cyanobacteria bacterium P01_H01_bin.105 | reverse complement strand
TAACCAGGGTCGAATGACTGAGTTAACTGCCACCGCACTGCTGCCTTTAAGCACTAAGGCCATTGGATTGCGCTGGAGCTGAGGAGATAGATGCTTAAACTGCTCAGCCTGAGCTAATTCGCTCGTCAACCGTCTCTGGAGCTGACTTTGCTGACGCGGGGTCAGCCGATGCCAGGTTTTTTCCAGAAGTTGCAAAAAGATCTCAGCTTCTAAATCAAGGGTGGATAGGCTCGCAGGCAGCTGCAGTTTCAGATGGTGACCCAGCTGTAGCAAAATATCTCGATAGCTGAGCTGGTGGGTATCTTGTCGCAACACCGTTAGACCGTCTGCCGCCAGATAGCGCAGACGGGACTCGATTTGGACAATACGCTGGGTGCGATCGCAGCTCTGTACCATCTGAGGCGACGGAGTACACCAATAATCTAAGGGGTTAAACTTTGGGCGAAATAGTACCTCGGCCAGGGCGGCCAGTTCATCATGGGTGGCTAAGTCCAACCCCGTCCTGAGTTCATCCACAGGTCAGCTAATCGCTCCAAGCAACAGCACAGTTTGCCCCTTATTTTACATAGTTCTTCAGTAAAAAGGAGCGGGCGCTGGGATGTGCTTATTTCTCCAGGCGGACAGCGTACCACTGCCAAGACACCCCAGGAGTAACCTCAAACTCACAAGATGTATCGCGCAAATGCTTCGCTTGCTGAGTCACCAAGTCAAACTTTTGTAAGTCTCTCGGAAGTAGGCCAGCATACTGCTCTAACATAACTTGGAGCTTGATCAGTAGTTCATCGGGCTCTAAAAAGACCTCATCGTTACCAGGAACTAGCAATACAAACATATCTTCGCTGTACATCGTGGCATCTGCCATCAGCTAAGCCTCCATTCATCAAGATGATCCCCTCAATCCTAAAGGCTTAATCAAACAAAGATAAGACAGCCCCATACCAAACAATGATTTTCAGCGTTAGCTAACATTTGTCCAAAGTGTTGCCCGACACAAAACAGTTGGCAGTGATACCATTAGATATACCCCACTATTCCGACCGGATTACCGGACAATCAAAATCTAATGATTTATCTGGTAATTCTGATAGTGGTTAACTGCCTGACTAAAATTGAGTTTTGCTAGTCTTGCTAGTCCATTGACCGAAGCATTCATATCAGGCCTGGTCATTTGCTGCCAACGCTTGCATTGCTGTTCGGATTTATACTTTTTGTTCTGCTATCGACCGCCGCATCATGGTTCAAACTCCGATTTCTACTAATAAGCAAGCAGCTCAGGCCTCGGTTCCCCCAGTTAATGCTGCTAAAAAGGTATCCAAGCTCGAAGGCATTAAGGAGCGCAGCCAATTTCTACGCGAGCCTGTCGCGACTGAGCTGGCCGAAGACACCACTCACTTTAGTGACGCGGGTATCCAAATCCTCAAGTTCCACGGGTCTTATCAGCAAGACAATCGGGACAATCGGGTGCGCGGGCAGGAAAAAGACTATCGGATGATGCTGCGAACCCGAAATCCTGGCGGTCTCGTTTCACCCGAGCTATATCTGACCTTAGATGAACTGTCAGATACCTACGGTTACGGCAATATTCGAGCCACGACTCGTCAGGCGTTTCAGCTCCACGGCATCTTAAAGAAAAATCTAAAAGCCACCATGGCCTCGATCATTCGCAGCATGGGGTCGACCCTGGGAGCCTGCGGTGATCTCAACCGCAACGTCATGGCAGTACCAGCCCCCTTTAAGGACAAACCTGAATATGTCTTAGCGCGGGACTATGCAAATCGAATTGCAGACCTGCTAACGCCTCAAACACCTGCCTACTACGAGATTTGGCTAGATGGTGAAAAGGCCGTTACTGGCGAAGAGCACCCAGACGTTGTGGCGGCGCGTCAGAGCAATGGTAATGGCACCATCGTGCATGACAATGTAGAGCCGATCTACGGCACCCACTACATGCCACGCAAATTTAAGTGCTCGGTCACCGTTCCTGGTGATAACTCTGTAGATGCGTATACCCAGGATGTCACTCTAGTGGTGATTGTCGATGATAATAAAGAGCTGCTGGGCTTCAACGTATTAGCAGGGGGTGGCATGGGCCGCACCCATAATAAAGAAGAAACCTTTGCTCGCGTTGCTGATGAAATTGGCTATGTCGATAAGGACGATATCTATGACCTGCTGAAGGCGATTGTGGCCACACAGCGTGACTATGGTGATCGCTTCCAGCGTCGCCATGCCCGCATGAAATATTTGATCAATGACTGGGGTGTTGAGAAGTTTCGAACCCAGGTTGAAGAGTATTTTGGTAAGAGCATTCAACCCTTTAAGCCACTGCCCGAGTGGAAATTCTATGACTACCTCGGTTGGCATGAGCAAGGGGACGGCAAGCTGTTTCTCGGTGTTCATATTGAGAATGGTCGCATCCATGACCGAGGCACATTCAAAATTAAGTCAGCCCTCAAGGAAATTGAGCTGCGCTATCGTCTGCCCATTAGCCTCACCAGCAATCAAAGCCTGTTACTGACGGAGATTGATCCAGCAGATAAGGATGAAATCGATCACATCCTGCACAGCAACGGCATTGATGCAGAAGACCAGATCAATCTGCTGCACCGATATGCCATGGCCTGCCCAGCATTGCCCACCTGTGGCTTAGCAGTTACTGAATCAGAGCGAGTCATTCCCAGTATCTTGGACCGGATTCAAACGTTGCTAAATAAGCTGGGGCTCAAGCAAGAGCACTTTGTCATTCGAATGACGGGCTGCCCCAACGGCTGTGCTCGTCCCTACATGGCGGAACTTGGCTTTGTTGGCAGTGCGCCAAATTCATATCAGCTCTGGCTGGGTGGCTCCCCTAACCAGACTCGTATAGCTCAGGCCTATATGCAAAAAATGAACATCGACGATCTAGAAACGACGCTAGAGCCAATGTTTGCGTTCTTTAAGCAGGATCGTCAGTCGTCGGAGAGCTTTGGTGATTTTTGCGATCGCATCGGCTTCGACGCCATCCGCAACTTTTCTGAGTCCTATGTGCCCCCCAAAAAAGCAGCATCGGGTCGTCGTAAGCACCGGGTAGGTCTATCGGGCGAAGTGTATGTGCAGCTCAAAGAAGCCGCCGCTGCTAAAGGTCTGAGTATGGCGCAGATTGCTGAAAATGCGATCGCAGCCTACCTCCAAGAGCAAACTTAGGCATTACTGATTTAGAGGATGAGTCAATCTGTCACATTTACTCTAGGTCAGTGCCTTTTAGATAAAATCATCCCGAGGAGCAGCAACGCCTAAACTTAATAAGGCTCCTCTACAGATTACTCAATGGCTAAGTTTCCTAGCACTCCAAATCGTTGCGTTGTCGTTGACGGCGAAGAAATTTGGATTAGCCGTAGCATTACCGTATTAGCCGTTTTGGTGGTTATTTACGACGGTAACGCCTACGTTCCTTTAAATAAACGAGGTCCTGATCTCCCTTCTGAGGTAGGCAAATGGTGCTTAGCCGGAGGGTATTTAGACTATGACGAAACCATCGGTGGTGCAGTCATCCGTGAAGTCTGGGAAGAACTTGGTCTAGATCTTCAGGACCTACAATCAACCCATCAGCTAGTGGGCTCTCTCGATCAGCCTAGCCTCGTCTTTAGTGAGCCCCGACGCTCTCAAAATGTCACAATGCACTATCCCCTGATGGTATTTCTCAACCCAGGGTCTCCCTTGCCCACATTGAATCCTCAAGTCAGCAAGGGAGAAGTCACAGATGTAGACTGGTTTACCCTGGAGAAAGCATTGGCAATGGACTTAGCCTTTAATCATCAAATGATTCTGAACCGTTGCTTGAGCAACGAATTTTCTACTGTGTGGCCGCCCTCCTAGCCAGTCATATCCTGACACTTCTGTCCTCATCATGCGGAACCTCTCTAATCAGCCTCAACGAATTGCTGAAGAGCAACAGCAATCATTAGCGAATGCGCATCTTTTCACCCAATACATGCTGCAAGATCAGATGCGCGATCAGGTATTTATGGCCTCTTTG
>JBCDFI010000513.1:0-4019 GCA_039178155.1 Cyanobacteria bacterium P01_H01_bin.105 | reverse complement strand
TCTGCCCTCGACGACCAATTTCTGCTAGTGGATAATAGTAAGGAGGCATAGTCGCCTCTTTTTCCATCACGGCCAGTAACCGCTGTATTTTCTGCGGCCACTGCCACTGGCTAGCTACCTCCGCCATCTGAGCCACATAGTCTGCATCGTGGAGCGGGCCTAACCACATAGGGCCACTGACAACGGGCGCTGCCCCACAGGCTTTGCACCTTAGCTGACCCAGCTGTCGCCAGTCGGCAGTACGAAACTGACCACAGCCGTAGCAGTAGACTAAAAATCCATAATGATCGGTCGGGGCTGAGCGCGGTAACACTCGCACCATGGCCCGATGGATAGTGCCATTAAAGATCGCAAACACTGGCTGAATGTGAAACCCTCGCTCGGCTGCTTTTTGAGCGGCACAGCCTATAAGCAACCGCAGCCCCTGCTCATGTACCGCCGGATGGCTGCGGGCACAGGCTCCATAAAGCTGAATACTTTTGTCGACAGCATGGCCTCCGGTAGTGCGGCCATCGGTGCTGGTGAGATAGAGCAGCCCACCAAATTTGATGGCCCACAGGGCCGTACTGATAAATGGTGTGGGACTGCCAAAACTATCGATGTCGATGAGGTCATAGTAGTCTTGCTGCTGAGCACAGCTAAAAAATAGCTGATTTGCATCTTGATGGGTGATGCGATAACCCCCAGATGCCATGCCCTGAAGTAGGTTTTCGCTCAGTAGCGTTTGTAGCTCAGGGTTGCCTTCATTGGCCCAGACCCAGTCGGCTCCAGATTCTAGGCGATAGCGTAGGGAGCGCACTCCGCACCCGGTCATGGCATCAATAACGCGCAGATGCCCGTGCTGGTGGCGATAGATGGCAGCGGCCAGGATTGCTAGATCGCGACCTACTTGGCTGGTAGAGCGGTAAAAGGCGTTGGAAATTGCAAACCGTGCCTTTCCTTCCTCTACCCAATCTTTTTTCACATCGCAGCCTCAATCGCTGCGGTTAACTGTTCTGCATTCAGATCGGTAATAACAAACACTTCCTGGATCGACTTACCTTTACGAGCAATCAGCTTAAACCCACCGAGAATCGGCACGGATACCTTTAAGCGAAACTTTGGTGCATTAGAACGGGCTCGACTGATAACGGCTGGCGTTAGGGTTTTGATGTGAGGGTGAATCGAGAGCTTATGAAGGATAGCGATCAACCCAGGCACATGGGTGGAATGATTGAGGACCACACGTCCGACTGGCTCTTTGCGCTTAGAGGCCATGGGCTACGCTTTTTCTAAAGGAGCCATGGTCAATCCAGCTCGAATCAGCTGACTGTGGTAAAGTTCTGCCTGCTCAAGCGGCCCTACCCATACCGTTGCTTGCCCCTCATAATGCACCTGATTGGTTAGCTTCCAGGCCTGATCTGGCGTCATGTGGGGAATGTACTTCACTAGCGTCTCGGCCACATGCTGAAACGTATTGAAATCATCATTAAGCACAATTACTTTGTAGTTAGGATACGGCTGTCGAGTAACTTGCTTCGTCTTTTCCTTTGTGACCGCAGGTGACGCAGAGGTGGCCTGAACAGGCGAATTCAAAACTACTGCCTTCATAGATCATGACGTTGATAAGACAAGAGACACAACGGTCAAAACATCGCCTAGAGGAATGATCGTCAATGTCTTTATATACATTAACAAAATGACTACGGAGATTGGTATGGGCCATAAGGAGAGGGTATAGAACCCCATCCTTAAACCAGAATGCAAGCATCAGACGATACAAGCCAGTTGGCTAGGCGGCACCTTGAGATGCTGAATCATAGTCGCCGCCCTGTATTGTAGATAATCTTCTAAACCTGACTGCCAAGTCGCTATCTTTGCAAAGTGTTCTATCTAAACAGCTTAAGCTAAACCAAGCCATCAATCTAACTAACGTCTACTGGATATCTATACAGTTCACTAAGGGCAAGAAAATATGAAAAATTGGCGCTGGCTACAGGGTATTGGTCTCGGTCTTTTAATGGCTGGTGGGACTACAGCAATTCAAGCGGCAGAGCCTTTACCCAAACCGTTACAGCCTTTGCGATTGGCCCAGAGCTACACCGATTTGGTGGCGGTTTCACTATTTCAACACTATTTGACTGGCTATCCCGCCCCGATTCTGACAGAAGGCTTGTCATCACGACAGATTACTTCGGTGCAGGTTGCCTTTGTCCGTCGTCTAATCAGTGAGGCCGAGGATGAAGGCTCGGTCGTTGGTTATAAAGTTGCTTTGACTAATCCTACGGCGCAGTCGCAGTTAGGTGTTGACCATCCTCTATACGGTTTTTTATTGGAAAATATGCTGCTTGAAAGTGGAGCAACGCTGCCCCTAGAGTTTGGCAGTCGCCCCCAGGCAGAGGGAGATCTCATGGTGCGTGTGGGAAGTGCTGACATCAATGAGGCGGAGACGGATTTGGAATTATTGACGGCTTTAGATGCGGTTATCCCATTTCTAGAGTTGCCAGATTTGATTTATGCAGAAGATGCCATTATCAATGCTGGGGCACTGGTGGCTGTGAATATGGGTGCTCGCTATGGCATCTTGGGTGACCCGGTGGAGCTGGAGACTGGAGACAGTGGTCTCGATCAACTTACGAATATTCGAGTCGTACTCAGCAATGATCAGGGTCAATTTTTGGTGGATGGTAATAGCTCAGATTTATTGGGGCATCCCATTAATGCTGTGCGCTGGTTGCGCGATACCTTGCTGACTCAGGGGGTGGAACTCAAACCTGGTGATTTACTCTCCCTTGGCTCGCTCACTGCTCCGGTCGTACTGGATACTAGCAGTGATATAGCCGGTATCGAAGCTGAATATTTTGGTCTTGATGAGGATGGTCGTACCGTTAGCCTTGAAGTATCGTTTGATATAGATGAAGACGATTAAGAATCGCTTTCTGGGCGTAGTTCTGGGTGCAGCAAGTAATACATGACTAACTGCAGAATTTACGGAGTAATGTTTGATTTGTTATGGCTGCTCAGAGAGCCGTACACTAGGTGATAAGTCAGCTATATAGGCTGTTGGAACAGTTTATATAAAAGATTTTTGAGGGTGAATTTTATCGTTGTCTTGAGCAGACAGTTTTCTGATTGGCCTATACAAATGTTACCGAAACTAGTTCTGAAGACCATGTAGTTATTTGTAATAACAGTTAAATCTTCGACGTTGCTGAGCCTCGGCATGATTTTATCTGCAAGATATTGGCACACTGCATTTCTGACAGGTCAGTTCATTTTTATAAATCAGCAACGACAGTTCTAGAACACTTATCGTTAAGTGCTGCTTAATCAGAGGTTGTCAGAGAAGAAGTCGTCATGTCTATTCGTTTACGTTTTGTTCAAGCGTCGCTTGCTGCAGTGGTAGTGGCCATTGCGAGCCCTAGCTATGCTTTAAATTTTCCGCAAACTGCCGATCGAGGGGCTCCGGCTCGGGGGCCATCCCTGGCTACTAGAGGTGAGATTTGTCTAGATCCGGAGAATCGACCTTCTCTGACATCTTTACTGCCTCACAATGCGATCGCAACCGCATTTGGAGCCGATACCGATATCCCCATGGCGCTCTGGTTTTATATTCCAGAAACTGGAGCCACTACAGCGGAGTTGGTGATCGTGGATGACCAGGGAGACAGCGTTTATCAGCAAATCATTGAACTCCCTGATACGCCTGGGACTATACACATCGACCTACCCAGATATCAGGCTGATGACGTGACTCCCACATTTACGTCTGGCAGCCTGTATTACTGGGATTTTGCATTAATTTGTGACCCTGCCGATCGCGGTGATGACGTGCTGTTGGGGGGCGGCATTCAGCGTATTGACGCTGGCTCAGATTTCTTGGCTGCCCTTGATGCTGTAGCCGAAGATCCGTTGGCCCAGGCCGAACTTTATGCTGCTGCCGGAGCGTGGCAAGAAACCATTGCATTGGCCGCTTCAATTCGCCCTCAAAACCCGACGGCCTGGACTGAGCTGCTATCGTCCGTAGATCTTGCAGCTGT
>JBCDFI010000512.1:0-4047 GCA_039178155.1 Cyanobacteria bacterium P01_H01_bin.105 | reverse complement strand
GGAATAACATCACTGTTGCTCAGCGTCTTGCCTAACTTGTGTCCCATCACGATTGGTGCGGTAGATATAACTTTCACCTGTAGTTGTATCGATTATCTCTACTCGCCAGCCTTCGGTTAAAGCTGCAAGACAGCTCTCCGCTGGACCGCCTAACCCCAAACAACCATCGGACCAAGTTTCGCGGCTATAATTCTCGACTTGTAGCGATACCTCACCCAGTTCCTGACGTAGGGTGGTTTTGACAGCAGTTGCGACAGCATCCGGTAACGTCTCCTTTTCATTAGTAGGCTCAGTTGGCTGATCACTCTGAGCAGGCCCAGGTACAGCAGCTCCAGCCATCTCCACCACCACCTCAACAACTGAAGGAGCACCTTGAGTAATCACCGAATAGTCAGTAGATGTACTCCAACGTCGTTCATCCTGGACCGTAATCTCAGCGCTTACCCCATATCGATGGCCAGGGTTAATTTCGTTAGCGCTGTAGAGCAAGTGAAACGGAATCGGGACCTGTTGTCCTGTGGTAACAAGCGTTTGCTCAGCAACAATTGTATCGCGGTCAAGATCTACCAGCATCGTCTTGACAACCGAGCCTGGTTGCAGACCAATACGGGCTCGATAGGTCACGGTACCAATTACAGAAGTCGCCGTTTCATTGATCAAAATAGTACCGTTTTCAGTATCGCCTTCAATTTGAATCCCACAGTTCCCTGTACTTGTATCAACACGCAAGCGCGTATCTAGATCTCCCAACAGATTCGTATATTCAAGCCCACTGGCAGTGATGCCAATCTCCGTCTCTGCATCATTCATCAAGACCTGGCCTAGTCGGCGATTAAACGCCCGCATTAACACTTGACCGTCTTTCTCATAGACTCGTAAAGCTGTGCCGTTGGTTTCGCAGAGCACTAACGTCATTTCCTGGGCAGCAGCTTTATCGCTAATGGCCATAGCAGCAGTGAGCCCAAACAATAAAATATAACCAGCATTTCTTAAGACTGTCATGTTTTCTCCCCTGGTGTTAATCCCAAAGAAACGTAGTCTTGATGGGATTGTTTAGGTGCGGCTCTATTATCCATCTTAAATAGCCGTCTGCTAGCTACAGTAGGCTAAATCCTGAACTGTCCTCCTAGATTGTTGAGAAAACAATAGATTAGTATCTCCATAGGGTTACCTATTTTGTTAGATGGTGACAACATTTATGCCGGACATCAAAACATCAATTTATTTATAGTTTTTATACGCTCAGTCATGGACAGAATTTGAGTTGTATAAAAATAGATAAGTAATTTATTATCTGCTGATTCAGATTCATTGAGTTTTGGGAAACTAGGCATTTCCCCATCATTTCAAAGTGAATCTTTGGAAACGATATCTATCTATTTTTGTAATAAATAAGACTCTATAGAAGTTTGTGGGTACTTGTCGCAGGTTTCTAAGGCGCTTAGATAGGTGATATTTGAGCTGTGTCTATTACGTATCGAATATCCACGACAAGCACATAATCATTAACCCTGTCATAGGAGAATGCAGTAGCACCATGGCTCTGGACACCCGTACTTAAGTTAAAACCACACTGCGATTAACGGCCCCTCTGTCGGGCTATCTAATGCCAATTGAGACGGTGCTTGATCCGGTATTTGCCCAAAAGATGGTAAGGGATGGGATTTCGATTGATCCCATATCTAATACCCTTAGAGCCCCCTGTGATGGTGAAATTATTCAGATTCATCCTTCTCACCATGCAATGACGCTAAAAACGCCAGAAGGTGTAGAGATTTTGATGCACGTGGGTCTGGATATGGTGGAGCTACGGGGGGAAGGATTTTTGCCCCAGGTGAAATTGGATGATCACGTGACTCCAGGAGCAGCTCTGCTGGAGTTTGATATTGATTATGTGGCTCTCCATGCTAAAAGTTTATTGACTCAAATTGTTGTCAAGAATACCGAGTGCATTGCAGAATTTATTTTCCAACAAGGGCTGGTCAACGTAGGACAAGATATTTTCCTGGAATTGATGCTGGCTGCAAACGGTGTAGCCCAGGAGACAACAACTGGAGAAATTGTCATATCGGAACCTATTGTCAAGCGAATGTTTAATGCCTAAGCAACAGACCGCCTTCATCTTTGATGTAGTCACTTATCCTAGGGATCGGCTTTTGCCACTGATGAACACCATCACCTTGCTTATTTATCCAATATTTCTTTATCAAGGACCTTAGCGGTTTGGTCAAGATCATACACAATGGGAATACCTGTGGCCAATTCCAGTTTAACCACCTCTTCTGGTGAGAGATCGTCTAGATACATCAAAATTGCCCTTAGCGAATTGCCATGGGCTGAAATTAGCACGTTTTCTCCTTGTTGAATATGGGAGAGAATACGCGTCTTAAAGTAGGGAACCGACCGGTGCATGGTATCTTCTAGACTCTCGCCTCCGGGGGGACGGACATCAAAGGAACGTCGCCAGCGTTGAACCTGCTCAACACCAAATTTTTCTGCTGTTTCCGCCTTATTTAATCCTTGCAGGTCGCCATAGTAACGCTCATCCAGGGCTGGGGTGGGAAAGATGGGCAATTCTTTTTTAGGATCAACATTGTAATGATCCCAACCATGCCAATTAGGGTCATTAGCATCATGCTTAAAAATAGGGGTCTTACCCCCACAAATATCGTCGCACTCGGTTAAACAAATAACCGCTGTTTCCATAGCTCGAAACAGCAGGCTGGTATAGCAGACATCCACTCGATATTCACGGAGTTTACATGACGCAATGGTGGCCTCAGCTCGCCCCCGCTCACTGAGAGGGACATCAACCCAACCTGTAAATCGATTCTCTTCATTCCAGAGGCTTTGGCCATGGCGCGTCAAGATGAGTTTAGACATCACAATAACACCTCACTTGTCTATATTCTCGATAGAAGAGATCCGTCACCCGTAACTCAATGATGACTTATTTTTTTTGACTGTGCTACGAGTCTTCCTCAGGGATACCGTGATTCACTCAGGTTAAATTTTGATTATTGTTCTCCATATCCTAAGGAAATTTGTCTCCATTAAACAGAGTAACCTCTATAGTTTTCTTGAGATACCATTGAGCTATTAAGGCTTTATCCTAGCAAGTAAGGTTTAGTTTGCGATATGCAAAACAATTTTTGGCTAGTAATGTTTCAAGCTTAGTTCTTTAAGGTTTTGTCATGGTACGACAACAGATAGTAAACAGTTGACATCAGGTGGGAAGTAAACTCTTACCACATCAGGGCTCTTGTTTGTTACTAGATCCACATACCCTGGGTCCTGATGACTAAAGCCATTGTGATCTTGTCGTCACACCAAAGACGACAGCAGAATGTTCAGTGAAGACACTGACCGTCGCCAGGGGACATGACTACGGCAAATGTCTAATCACTTGGCATGCTAGTTAAACGACGATATTTAACATGCTCAGCTTTGAGGGTCTCTTTGAGGAGAGGATTATCTCGTAGATAAATCATACCACTGCGAGATAATTGCAAGCTCGCCAGTAGGCATCTATCAAGCACAATTCCTCGTCTGAGATTGGAGAAGTCGTCGTCTGCACAGGTGCTTGAACCATGGTTTTTAATGTCCTTAAGTAAAAATGGCAATTAGCTAGCGTACAAATTCACCTTAGAAATTTATTCAAAATATGTAATGAAGGCTATTTTCTATCCGAGATGAATCATCATCGCTAGTAGGGTTTCTATTTTTTCTGATTGCTTAATATCTTAAGCAATCTATCTGAAAGCTATTAAAAACCGGTCCCAGAATTAGAGATTTTATGAAAATAGCTCCAGGGTTGAAGACGGATATGATTGCTTAGGGGTCTACTGTAAACCACTGTTGTGTTAAGAGTTCTATTTCGCCACTATCTGTCATTTCTGTTAAAGCTTTGTTAAAAACACCGACCAAATCAGAATCTTGTGGAAAGGCAATGGCAACAGGTGTGGTTTCTAGTTCTCCCAAAACATCCATTACCAGATCAGGTTCATCTTCAATATACGCCTGGGCCACCAGCTCTTCCACCAGAGC
>JBCDFI010000511.1:0-4049 GCA_039178155.1 Cyanobacteria bacterium P01_H01_bin.105 | reverse complement strand
TTTGCTCAACACGATCTTCTAGATCTTCATTGGCCTTTGCTAAGGTATCGAAGGAGTCTTTAAGTTTACGAGTCATCGCATTAAAAGACTTCGCTAAATGGCCTAATTCATTGTCTTTAGACTCATCCATCTCGATTGTTAGTTCACCTTGGGCAATCTTTGCAGTAGCCTGGGTGAAAGTATTTAGTGGAGATGTGATATCTCTACGCATGACATTTGATAAGACAGCTAGCTCAACCAATAACACCGCTATCCCTAGTCCTATGACAAACGGGATGGTGCTGGCGGCTTCGGCTGTGATGATTTCCTTAGGAAAGACAGTCACGAATAGCCAGTCCGGACCAGGTACTTTGGTCACTGCTAAGTATTGATTCCCCTCAGGATCATCAACAACAATATTCTGCTGATTATGGCTTGAAGCTATTTTGTAAATGCGATTTAAGGTTTCATCCTTAATATCTTTTAGATTGAGTTCCCCTTCATTTTTAATGATCTCGCCCTTAAGCTCAGGATGGGCGATCAAGCGACCATCTTCTTGAAAGATAATGTTGTAAGTTCCTTCTAAAGTTTTGTTAAATGTACGTTCGATCAAGTTGTCTAACGGTACGTCTTGACCAATCGTCATCACATGTTGATTGTCTACATCAGCGGGTGTCACGACTGATACCATCAAACTCCCAGCAACCGAATCAAGATAAACTCCAGTCCAGACAGTCTCTCGATTGGGATTGTGCTTTAAGTCAGAGATATAGAAGTATTCTGCCTCTGTTTCATCGAAATCAGAGGTTGCTTCAGACGGCCAGTCAACGGTTGGCCAATAGCCAATCGAAAAATTTTCAGGAGCGAGAAAGTAAAAGTTGGGAAATCGATGGATCCAAGCACGACCATACTGAGTGGCTAACTCGTAGGCCAGGACAACTCGTCTCTGTATATCTGCATCGACAACTACCTCATCATCTAAAAATAAGGCTGCAACCTGATCGTATGGATATTCGGGACGGTTACGGGTTACTCCATCTGGAAATTGAGTAAAGTATTGCTGATAGTCTGCCGAATAATCCTGCTCTTGCCGCTGTTCTAACTGAATTAAAAAGGCTTCCTTAACCAGGTTAATATTATCTTCAGCTAAGGCAAACAGCCTTTCTTCTCTCTCCACTCGTTCGATGACATATTGCTCAAGTTTTTCCTTTGTTTGTGACTCGAGTACAGCTCTAAGAAAATGATAGCTGCCAATGGCAGAGGCAAAAATGATGACGACTACCCCTGCAGAAATTTTGATCAATGCTTGGGTTGCTATGGAGCCGTGGCCAGTTTTTTTAATCATTTTTTAAAACATCTCATGTCAAGCTTGTTGTAGAGAGAATAAAGCTTTCGATGGCTTCATTCAGGTGTAATTCAACGCTATAGAGTCATAACAGTACCTTGCTATGAAGTATTAGATGTTCGTATAAGCTTACCGTTCCCATCTCGACACGTACCGTATCAAGATCTGCTAAATCAGCAATCTCGATCAACTTAGCTTTCTACAGGTAGATTATGGATAGTTTTATTCCGTCAGTGATCTTGGTACTTGTCTTAACAAAGACCCGGAGTATCGTCGCTGCAATGCTCGCTGGACTGTTTGGGGCATGTTTGCTAGCAGCCCAGGGTAATGCAATCGATGCTGCGCTAGGCCTATCGGAGAGTTTGGGGCGTGCCATTGGAGATCCTGAGTCTGCAATGTTGGCTTTTTTAACCTTGCTTTTGGGGGCCACGTTTGGAGTTATGGAGCACAGTGGCCAAGTTGACACCTTGAAATATATTGCAGGTCGATTTATCCGATCTAACCGATTGGCACTACTGGCTGTACTATTTAGCGGCCTTTTGACCTCGTTTGATGACTATCTCAATATGTTATCTAGGAGTGCCATTCTCAGAAACTGGCCAGGAAATAGACGCTTTCGTCGTTTTGCGGCGGTTATGATCATTATTAGTGCAACTGCATTTAGCTTGATTGTGCCGATCTCAACAAGTATGTTCTTCTTTTTGATTCAGGCACATAAGCTTGGCCTAGTGCAGCAAGCGGGACTTTCCGATTTAGAATTTATTGCGCAAACTATTGGCCAAAATTTTTATGGGTGGATTATTATCCTTGTAGTTGCGATCGCAGGATTGCTTCCCTTCAAACCTAGTAGAACATTAGATCGTACTTACATTTTAGAGCAGGATACATCCAGATCAGATAAATCAATACTACAACCAGATCACTTTAAGAACACAAATGTTAGCTGGTCTGACATCTGTATGATGCTTTTTATCCCTTTAGGGTTAACCTCCATCGCTTTGTTTTTGATTGGATGGACAGGTTGGGAATCAAGTCCTGTGACCAATGACACCAGTATCTGGCTGCATATTTTAGGTGCATTGGCGCAAGGGGAAGGCACTCTCTCACTATTTACTTCAGCCGGTTTAGTCTTGACCGTGATTTCGAGCTGGATGCTATTACAGCGCCGGCTATCTCTGAATGAACTAATTGAAGGGGCTTCTCAAGGGATTTATGACATGTTGCCTGCCGTAATGACCCTAATCCTCTCATGGGCATTTGCCATTGTATTAGTCGAGGATCTCAACTTTGCCGACCAGATAAACCGCTTAGTTGATTTGCTAAACATTTCTGAATCATTTGCCCCTCTTATTGTCTTTTTATCTATAACAACAATGGGAGCAATTTTAGGGAATACATGGTCGGCAATTGCAGTAGGTCTTCCTTTTGTAACTGGCTTTGTAGCAACAATTGATGCAAATAGTCTAATGACTCTAGTTGGAGCCTGTGCCGCTGGGGCCTGTGCCGGAGAAACACTATCTCCCAGTTCTGACATGCGGGTTATTACAACGTCTGCATTTCAGATCTCTGATGTTGAAGGACTGGGCCTACAGTTGCGATTGTGTCTATTAGCAACGATCATCACGGCTATAGGATATATCTTTGTCGTTTAGATATACATTAAAAGTCTCTCAAAAACCTTTTAGCGCTCTAGACGTCTTCGCTCTGAATATAGTCACTTTGCCCACTCAGCAAATAAGTGTAACCAAAGCGTTGATGGTATACCCTACCTGCTACAAAAGCTATATCAAACAACTTTAAAGAGATTTGGCCAATATTCTTTTAATAAGTCTGCATCTATGACGGGTGCGTGAACAGAAGTATCCGTTAGTCCTTGCTGGGTATTATGGCAGTCAAAGTAAAGATTTTCTAATGGGAAATCTGCTGATACATCAAGCAAACTTAGAAAAGGATTCAACGCAATGGCGTTGCCTCCAGCCGTATGCTGGTTTAACTGGTTTAACCATTCTGCATAACTTACTTTTTGTAATGTTGGAGATAACTTGGCTAGTTCAGTGAATAGCGTATCCCAAGTCAGATAATGGGGATTTATCACATGGAAATTTTTATTCACGCCAGAGGGCTGCATGGAGAGATAAGCAATTGTTTTCCCAATATAATCAATGGGGGTAAGGTTAACAATTTGCTCTAGGTCAGGCACTCTCTGAAGTCTAATACAGTCTTGAATTAGGCTTTGGAAAAAATTTGGACTTAGACTAGTCGCATTATCATCAAAGTCATAGCTTAAGACGGTGCCCAATCTATAAATTGAGACAGGTAAACCGCGACTCTTAGCTGTGTTAATCAGATGTTCTGCCACACATTTAGTTTGATCATATCCATTAATAAGGTTAAGCATGGTTCCGGGTAGATCTGTTTCTAAAATAGCTGTTTGATTTTCAGGTAACTCTGAAAATATAGAAAGCGTAGAAACATAATGAACAGGCTTGAGTTTAAGGTAGCCTGCTAACCGGAGAACTTCTTGAGTACCTAGCACATTTGTGCTTTTAAGCGAAGCATAGTTATAAATAAAATTAACCCAGGCTCCATTGTGGTAGATAACATCGATTTGCGCAGCAAGTCTTTCAAAATCTGCTGCAGTGAGACCGAATTGAGGCTTAGACAGATCCCCACAAACAGGAACGATTCTATCTTGAAAAGCAGACTGCCACAGACGAACCGCTTT
>JBCDFI010000510.1:0-4066 GCA_039178155.1 Cyanobacteria bacterium P01_H01_bin.105 | reverse complement strand
TAAACGACAACTGGCTGGGTGGTCGTATCAGCCGTTGTTAGGGTCGGTGGGTCTTGAACTCGACGTAATTTAGCCCCCACCGCCGAGAGCTTAGCCTCAATGTTTTCGTAACCGCGATCTAGATGGTGCAGACCGTGCAAAGTAGTTTTGCCCTCAGCCGCTAGACCCGCTACCAGTAATGCTGCCGATGCCCTCAAGTCAGTGCCTGTTACCGGTGCGCCCGATAAATGAGACACCCCACGAATCACAGCTGAATTGCCAGTGAGTCGAATGTTGGCTCCCATGCGGTTAAACTCAGCCACATGTTGCAACCGGTTTTCAAAGACAGTTTCGGTAATGACACTATTACCGTCTGCCAATGTGGTCAGGGCCATAAACTGAGCCTGCATATCCGTTGGAAATCCTGGATGGGGACGCGTTTCAATCTCAATGGGTAAGAGTCGCTCACCCGGAATGAGTCGAGCCCGACTGTGGCCTTCCATTTCAACTTTGGTGCCAGCTTCTGCCAGTTTGGCAATAATCGGTGTCAGGTGTTCTGGGATAATGGGAGATAAACTAATAGGCGACTTGGTAATGGCCCCAGCCAGCATAAATGTGCCAGCCTCAATTCGGTCTGGGATAATGCCGTAATCAGTGGAGTGCAGATGAGGGACACCAGCAATGGTGATGGTGTTGGTGCCTGCTCCGCGAATACGGGCACCCATGGCTCTGCAGAAATTGGCTAAGTCAATAACCTCTGGCTCTTGAGCCGCATTTTCAATAACGGTTTCTCCCTCAGCCAAGGTAGCGGCCATCATCAGGGTCTCAGTAGCCCCAACGCTTGGATAATCCAGATAAATCTTGCCACCTTTAAGCCGACCACGACTGCCAGGGACATAGGCATGGACGATACCATGATCCATATGGACCTCGGCCCCTAATGCTTGGAGCCCCCTAATGTGAAGCGCTACAGGTCGGGCTCCAATGGCACATCCCCCCGGCAAAGGAATACGGGCTACACCTAGGCGAGCTAATAGGGGGCCAATGACGAAGAAACTAGCTCTGAGCTTACTGACTATCTCGTAAGGAGCGCGGGAATGACTGATAGAACTTGCATCTACATCGAGGGTATCTCCATGGTGAGACACTTTTACCCCTAAAGCTTTGAGGACATCTGCCATACGGCCAATATCAACTAGGTTGGGGATGTTACGAATCCGACAGTCCTGAGAACACAGAATAGTCCCTGCCATGACGACTAAGGCTGAGTTTTTTGCTCCGCTGATGGGGACGTGACCCCTCAGGGGTTGTTTGCCCCAAATTTCAATGACAGGAGCAGATTCGCTGGAGGAGCGTTTATCAGCCTGAAGTGAGGTGTTGATGGTAATGTCCTCCAAATTTAATAAAAATACTCAGCCACACAAGAACACAAAAACGGCATGTTAGCCAGCTTTGTTAATAATGGTGATGATTCTACCCGAAACTATTGATTTGTTAAGTCATATTAATATCCTTTTGTCGCTTGATTGATATTCGAATTCTTTTGACGCTTGAAAAACTAGTATTTTGAGTGTCTAACGGCAAAAATTAGGGATTGACGGATGAGCCTGATTGCTAGACGATCGTAAGTCACTGTTATAAATACAGTTTTAAGCGGAACTGGCGGAATTGGTAGACGCGCTAGATTCAGGTTCTAGTGTTCGCAAGGACTTCCGGGTTCAAGTCCCGGGTTCCGCATACCTTTATCAAGGCTCTTTGAGGGCTTATGTTATCTGGGTGTTAGAGGCCCAGATGTCCTTAAGGCTACGATTGTGCTAGTTAAAAGCACCATTGCTATTTAGTTTTTCTTATTTATTCAGACTTTTTTATCGATTATCGATGGATTGCTCAGAAAAATCGCACTTTGCTCATTTTTTGCTCATTGGTATTTGGTTGATATCTGGGTATTGATAACTAGTCAGGTCTGGATGCTAGACAACTCTCCGCTCATCATTAGCACTAAAAATCCCGTAGCTAAACAATTTCGGAAGCTTCATCAGGCTAAGGAGCGTCGGCGTCAACATGTATTTTTGCTAGAAGGCACTCACTTGTTGCAGGAAGCATGTGCTGTTGAGTATCCCCTATTGCAGGTGGCAATGACCGAAAGCTGGTGGCGTACCCACGGTGATTTGTGTGCCCAGATACAGGGTTTAGCCTCAGGTATTCGGTTAGTGAGCCCCGAAGTTTTAGGCAGCATGTGTACAACTGTGAGTCCAGATGGTGTCGTTGCGATCGCGCAGCGGGGGATAAAATCGACTCTTGATTCAGCGGCAGTGTCCCTTGGAGTTGCCCTTGAGCGGCTACAGGATCCTGGGAACTTGGGGACGGTGATTCGAACAGCCGCCGCCGCCGAATGCGATCGCATCTGGCTCACTAACGACAGCGTGGACATAGACCATCCCAAGGTCCTGCGAGCGACTGCAGGACAGTGGTTTCGTGTGCCAATGCAGACTACTTCTACCTTAGAGTTTTTAAAGTCGCTAAATGTACAGCTTGTCGCTACCACGCCCACAGCTCCCCTCGACTACTGGGATTTGGATCTGCGGCAGCCGACCGTATTTTTGATGGGAAATGAGGGGGCGGGGCTATCGCAACAGACGATGAATTTGGCTACCCATCAGGTCAAAATTCCGCTGGCGGCGGCTGTGGAATCGCTAAATGTTGCGATCGCAACAGCTATATTGCTGTACGAAGCCAAGCGCCAGCGTCAGGGCTGATGAAAATTAGGCTGATTTTGGGTTTCATCTTTGGGGATAGAAGGGATAGATAACGAGACAGGCTTAGCCTCAGGCTTATCTGCTTCAGCGACTTGAGAATCACTGTCGAGCACTACTGTTTCCGCCGTATCTCCCCAAAGCTCATCTAGATGCTCTAGGGATTGTAGAAAATCGTCAGCAGCCGACTGTTTAAGCTGGCGTTTGTTCATTGATTTTGCCTCCTAATCGCTCCCACTAAACTATTGCCAAAATTCTCAAAAAATTCTAGTGGCATTGCCACAGGCTTGACTATGGCAATTAGCCTAGGGGTATTTAGTAATGAGATTTTTGAATCGAACTCTAGCCAAGATGTTCCACGCAGATAAAAGGTAGAAAGTCTAAATATCTTTCTATCGAGAGCTGTGTTCTCGAGTAACACGTTGTAATGAAACGTGTGGGCTATCCATATGTTAAGGAAATCGATATTGAATTTAGCAAATTTGAAAATAATTGCTCAATATCAAGTTGTCTAATATCCACAATCTAGTTGAGAATGGATTCTGCCCCTATGTTACCCATGTTGGTTTATGCCCTAGGCAATCGGCACGGTGACCACTGGCTTAAAGGGGTAAAAATGTGCTGAAACAGGAGATCGTTGTGAGTTCATCCTTTGATTACGACCTAATCATCGTTGGTGCCGGTGTCGGTGGTCATGGGGCGGCATTGCACGCTGTAAAAAGTGGCTTAAAGACCGCCATTATTGAAGCGGCTGATATGGGAGGCACCTGTGTTAATCGAGGATGTATTCCATCGAAGGCATTACTGGCTGCCTCTGGTCGTGTACGCGAGCTACGCGATAAGCATCATCTGCAGTCCTTTGGTATTCAAGTTGGAGAGGTGCAGTTTGAGCGCTCGGCCATTGCCGACCATGCTGGCAATCTAGTCAGTAAGATTCAAAGCGATTTGACCAATAGCCTTACTCGTCTTGGCGTCGATACGATTCGCGGATGGGGTAAGCTTGCGGGTGCTCAGAAGGTGACCGTGGCTACTGCAGATGGTGAAAAGACTTATACTGCTAAAGACATCATGCTGTCTCCAGGATCCGTGCCCTTTGTGCCACCGGGAATTGAAACTGACGGCAAAACGGTCTTTACCAGCGATGAGGCGATTAAGCTCGACTGGCTGCCTCAGTGGGTAGCGATTATCGGCAGCGGCTATATTGGCCTAGAGTTTTCGGATGTTTATACGGCCTTGGGCTGTGAAGTCAGTATGATCGAGGCTCTGCCCCAGCTGATGCCCACCTTTGATCCAGACATTGCCAAAATTGCTAAACGAGTGCTGATCGATCCCCG
>JBCDFI010000509.1:0-4067 GCA_039178155.1 Cyanobacteria bacterium P01_H01_bin.105 | reverse complement strand
CGGTGTTACCTACCTAGTATTGGATATTCTTCAGCGAGTGTTCTATCGTTCCGATGCTACCCGCGAAGCTTTTGTTGAAATGTGCGCCGACATGGATGTACAGAAGCTCACATTTGACAGCTATCTATATAAGACAGTTGTCCCCGCCAACCCTATTACCCAAATGAAAATCACGGCCAAAACAATTGGCAGCCTGATTCGTGGTAATGCATTGGCACCCGCTGAGTACTTGCCGGTAGAAGCTATTACCAAGTAATAACTCAACCACACTAACTGTTTTAGACTACACAAAAGTCGGCTAACATTCAGTTCTACATATTAAAAACAGGTCTGAGATAGGAAACAATCCCAGGCCTGTTTTTTTATAAAGGTGATATTAAAAAGGGAGGCCTCCTTAAGCCTCCCTTTTTGAAAATATTAACGACGCTGCAAGGACATACCTCCAAATGTACAGCGACGACTGAAACCTAAACACAAAAGATAGTCTCCCAATGTTGTCGGCGATTGATCCACTCTAGCTGGCTGCGCGATTAGCAAACACCTGATCGTCTTGAGGCAGCTCCAAGCAGTAACCAGCACCATAAACAGTCTTGATAAATTTAGGATGCCGTGGATCCGGTTCTAACTTAGTTCGTAGATGGCGAATATGCACACGGATCGTTTCAATGTCGTCATTTGGGTCATAGCCCCAAACTTCTTTCAAAATTTCGCTGGGCGCAACAGTTTGACCATGGCGTTGCAGCAAACAGTGCAACAGCTCAAACTCTAAGTGAGTGAGCTTAACAGTATGTTCAAACCAAATAGCTTCAAATCGCTCAGGCACCAGCGTCAGCGGTCCATAGCTCAGAATTTCACTGTGCTTTGCGGCCTGGGGTATGCGATCGGTACGTCGCAGCAACGCCCTAACTCGGGCCAACATCTCCTCTAACTCAAACGGCTTGGTTAGATAGTCGTCCGCACCAGCATTAAACCCGTCAACCTTATCTTGAGTTTGACCCAAGGCGGTCAGCATCAATACCGGAATGTCTGCTGTCCGCTCATCACGGCGAACACGTTGGCAAACGGTAAGACCGTCCACTTTAGGTAACATCAAATCAAGCATAATCAGATCGGGCAGGAGCTGCACAGCCAGTGCTTGTCCCCTAACACCATCCTCAGCCTGACTAACGTCATACCCAGCCATTTCTAGGTTAACTGCCACCAGTTCCGAAATAGCTGGATCATCGTCGATAACTAGTATACGAGGCATATTAAAGACAGAGATTTTGTTATGTGGAAACGTTAGAAGTCTAAATTAGATAGACTTCTTAATTTGCTCTCTCTAGATATAAAGAAACTTTAACTGAAGAGACAAATATTATCCCAAGTACATAGTATCGCTACAATCAGACATGTGAGCGATAGCTTAATGTTTAATTTACGTCACAGTAATTTTGCAGGCTTTGCTACTAGGACGGCATTGATTTTTTCGGATACCCAAGGGATGAATGCTTTCCGGCAGAAATCCCATTGGTCGTATCAAAGCTGAATAAGTTTGGTTGCTCGACCAATGAGAAAAGTTACTAAGCAGGCAACAGACGCAAGTAGTAACTAGTAGTGAGCGTATATTTGGTTGTAAAACTCCCCAGGTAGGATTCGAACCTACGACCAATCGATTAACAGTCGACCGCTCTACCACTGAGCTACTGAGGATTATTCAGCTTTATTAATATAGGCAATTGTATGGCAATTGTGCAAGCAGATTATGGATTTTTTTCTTTTTAGTCCATTAGGTTAGAGCGTAGTTTTGCAAGTTTTGCCTGAATTTCTGGGTTCAGGGATTTCGCAAGAAACCGCTGCTTAGATTGTTTTTGTGGCTTTTGACGATGTTTTACCTTTTGTACCGAAAGAGTTACATCTGAATTTAGCTGGGCAGCTGACATCCATTCAGCACCGTACCCCACGACGGTAAGCCGCTGAGCACGGTCAGATGTAGCAACGATTAAGCGCTTTTCAAATTTACGAATATCGTTACGAAATTTGGCACAGGATATTTCAATATAGCTGTCAGCCGTTTGACCAAAGCTTGTGTAGTGAATCGAAAGATGCTGCGTAAACTTTTCAACTCGGTGGGCCTGACGTTGCCCATAGGCATCAAACACTAGTAATGTTTCAAACCCCCTATAGGCACTGTAGTTGGCCAGGGTCTCAGCTAAGCTATTGCGCGCGATGTCTAATCCCTGAAAATCCCGCAGTTCAATTAATTCAGCCCAATCACCGATAACGTTATACCCATCGACTAATAAAATTGCCTGTGAGGTAGAACGATTCATTATGGGTGCTTGGGTAACGTGTGAGCCTGTGGTTTCTATAGCTTAACGTTCAAGCCCCGTGTAACAAGCTGTTCTGGGGATTTTTCTCAAGCTAAGTGCAAATTTTGCAAGGTTTGTTTGACCTGCTCCGGTGCGCCTTGAGTGGCTACACGACCCTGCTCTAGCAAAATTGCGAGATCGCAATAGTCTAGTTCCACCAGCCGATGAGTGACCCACAGTGCTGTTATCCCCTGACGTTTCACTAGATCGCGGACCTGGGCGACTAACTCCAACTGACTGTCAGGGTCAAGTAAAGCAGTCGGTTCGTCAAATAGAAGTACTCGGCAATGTTGGGCCAAGGCACCTGCGATCGCAACTCGCTGTTTTTGGCCACCGCTCAGTGCATAAATGGGTCGACGCTTTAAATGCAATAGATTGACCATAGTCAAGGCTTCATCTACCCG
Organism: Cyanobacteria bacterium P01_H01_bin.105; assembly: GCA_039178155.1. Lineage (GTDB taxonomy): Bacteria > Cyanobacteriota > Cyanobacteriia > Phormidesmidales > Phormidesmidaceae > Leptothoe. Next base: position 1,312 of record JBCDFI010000509.1, on the reverse strand, counting down.
CCGCCGAACAGCTTCGTATGCCATATCCTCATCTACAAGGCCAAAGGCGACATCAGCACCAACTGTCGGCATCACCAGCTGATGATCGGGATTTTGAAACACAAAACCGACTGGTTTTTGCAAATGAATCGTGCCTTGCGGCGCGTCCAATAACCCAGCCAGTAGTCTCAGTAATGTTGATTTTCCACTGCCGTTAGTACCTAGGAGCATACAAAACTCACCTGGCTTTACCCGCAGTGAACATCCAGCCAGAACCGATGCTCCTGAGTCCCAGTTGAAATGCAAATCATCAATTGCGATCGCACAGGCCTGATCCATCTTTAATAATTCAACAAAAATCTAGCAGCATCAATCGCACCAATTCTTCATCAGGCATCACAGGCATTATTAAGGATGAGCCGGCATTAGAAAATAGTCTCCACTTCCTAGTGCCCGCGCCCCACTCCTCATCTGACCCAAAAGCCCAGTCCCAACAGGGACTAATCATTCGCCATTGCAAAAAAGCCCGCCGCCTTACCGGATGAAGACGCACCACCAGATTTTTCATAAATCTGTACTGCAGCTAGCTCACTTACCAAAACTGATAGTTTTTTGCCTTCTTGCTTATCACAGCTCAGCTCAACAATGACGGGCTGCCCTGTTTTCAAAGCATCCAGAATTGTAGCGTAGGTCTCATTAGCAGCTTCTAATGTCTTCTTTTGGACCGACATAGGTAGAGCCGTATGCTTAAGCGAAAGTTCAACAATGTACATGGGCAAAAAAAATTGTCTGAGCGTTTAAGTCTCTAGTATGGCAAAAATGCCCCACATATAAGGAAGCAATAAGACACTACCCCATGCTAAAGCTTTACTACAATGAAGCCTTCAATCTGAACTTTAGGTCTTACTCTTCAGTGCCCTCAACCGGTTGACTACCTACATCGACGACGACATCTGATACGAAATCCATCAAATCTTAAGAGAAAATAATCAATCACTAAGATGACGGTGGTCTTTCATAGAGATCCCCCTATAATGAGAGAAATGGTAAAGATAAGTAAACCTGCGTTCATAAAGGCGACCGAATCTACTAGGCATTATTCCGCAGTTGCGGATTACATATTTTATTTTGTGCCCTCGCTCGTCTAATTAGCAGTCCCCTTAACTCTTTAACCGATTTAGAAAATCACACTAGAGGATTTGAGATGACCATAGCAATGGGCCGTGCTGGAGCCAATCGAGGCGTCTTCGACGTCGTCGATGACTGGCTCAAGCGCGATAGATTTGTCTTCGTTGGCTGGTCCGGTTTGCTGCTGTTCCCTTGCGCCTTCTTG
>JBCDFI010000508.1:0-4073 GCA_039178155.1 Cyanobacteria bacterium P01_H01_bin.105 | reverse complement strand
TGTCGGAGCCGAAGTGGGGGCCGTAGCTCGTCGGGGGGCGAGCTGCTCAGCCGTTGCAGAATCCACAATCGGCTCAGCCGCATTTTGGGGAATTGCCTGCTGCATCAAATAAGATAAGCCACTGACTGAAATCGCAATGAGGGCAACGTAAGCAGCATATAGATGGGACGGACGCAGCTGGACGGCCCCTTGCGACCAGTTCCGCCCAGATCTTTTGGGTGCGGGAGCCGTCACATAGTGTTGAGATAAGGCTTTACCATCTAGCCCCAATACGTCGCCGTAGCGGCGAATCAGCCCCTGCACGTACACGGGCTCAGGCAGCTCATTGACACGAGCATCCTCTAGAGCCAGGAGCAATCTAGACCGGACTAAAACTTTGCTAGCCAGTTCATCCAATGTCTGGCCACTCGCTATGCGAGCATCACGCAGCATAATCCCTAGAGCAAGAAGCTGCTCTTGTTGAGGATTACCCGTGTAGCCTTGCCGTTTCATAGGAAAAAATGTTTCTTAACAATTTAAGCACATTGCCATGATTCAAGCATACGCCGTTTGGAATAGCGCATCAGATAAGAGTCAATAGTTTATGGGTTTCTTCTGAGGTTAATGGACGACAATCTCCCAACGGTAAATCCTTCAGAGTGATAAATCCAATGGCACTGCGATGCAGGCTGATGACAGGATGATCTAGCTGATCAGCCACACGGCGAATCTGTCGATTGCGCCCCTCATGTAAAACAATCTCTAGCAGAGCAGGAGATTTGGGATGGAGCACCTTAACCTGGGCAGGAGCTGTTAATTTTCCTGCTAGATTTACACCACGACGCCACGTTTCTAAGCAACTTTTATCGGGAGAGCCCTGTACCCTCACCCGGTATGTTTTAGAAATATGATGACGGGGATGAGTCAAGGTTTGAGTTAGCTGACCATGATTGGTCAGTAGCAGTGCCCCTGTGGAATCCGTATCTAAACGACCAACCGGATGTAACCGGATATCGCCCTGACGCAGCTCAGCCGGGAGCAAATCAATTACGGTTTTGCGACCTTGGGGATCGTCACAGGTAGACACCACACCGCGCGGCTTGTTTAAGAGAATGTAATGATTATCTGGACGATTATCTGAATTCAGCGAGCGACCATCAATCCGAATATCATCGACGTTTGGATTAGCACGCTGACCGATGTGGGCCTTGACTCCATTGACGGTGATACGACCATCAGCAATCAGCAGCTCTGACTGTCGTCGTGAGGCAACGCCCCACTGTGAAAGCAGCTTTTGCAATTTTTCGTCAGATGACAGTGGCTGGGATAATGGTTGCTTAGACAAAACGCAGCTGTGCTCAGGTGCAGCTATTGAGAGACAAACCTCGGGTGTATGTTACAGCACTTTTTCTATACCTGTACAGGAAGACAGCTGTGTCCGAGACTTTATACCCAGATTAAATCAGTGATCCCACGGAATTTATGCATTATTTAGATACTGAATAGTCCATGTCGGCTCCTGTCGATACCTGAGGTAGCCAAACCTGAAGCCATGCCCCTCCCGTTTCAGGATGGTTTTTAGCTTGAACTGTGCCTTGGTGAAATTCCACAATTTTTTGCACAATCGATAGCCCGAGACCGGTACCTTTGGAGATGGCCTCATTTCCCGAGCGAGTCCGCGACATGTCCGCTCGATAAAAACGATCAAAGACATAGGGCAGATCTTTTTCTAGAAACCCGACTCCACAGTCAAATACGTCTAACAGCATGCCCTGGGTTTCACCTCTGTCATGGGATTGCAGATGCACATGAATGGTCTGATGCGGGGGACTATATTTCAGTGCGTTATCTAACAGATTTAACAGCATGCGATGAGCCAAGCCACTATTAACGGCTGCGATCGCACTCTCAGGCCCTTGGTAATCCAACTGCTTTTCCTGCAGCTTTGCCTGGGGTTCTAAGCTCTGCCATGCCTGATACAGAAGACTGACTAGATCCGTATCCTCTAACCGTTCTTGCTGCCGATGTTCCAGGTGACTGAGACTCAGCATGTCATCCACCAGCTCGCTGAGGCGACCGACCTCCCGTAGCATCCGGTCAGCCCAACTGATGAGCCCAGGGTCGATGCGGTTACGCAGGGTTTCACCCACCAAACGAATCGAAGTTAGCGGGGTTTTTAACTCATGGGCAACATCCGAAGTCCAGCGATCTCGCTGCTGGGCCAGCATGACAGCTTCTTGGCGATTTTCTAGAAACACGCCCACATGCCCCCGACTCAGCGGAATACCATAGCCGCTCAAAGGATAGGCTGGTCCTTCCAAAACATTGGCCGGATCGGGAGAAATCGACCTGAGCGTCCACTCTTCTTTACATTCAGTCTGACTCTTACGGGTTTGCTCCACCAGATGATCTAACTCATAGGAGCGTGCGATCGCAAGGAGCAACCTAGGCGATTCATAATCGGTCTGCTCAATTCCTAATAGCTGTCTAGCCTTGGCATTACACCACAGCAGACGATTCTCCTCATCGATCTTCAAATATCCTAGCGGAGCGCATTGGAGAACCCGATTAACCTCGTCAATTTCGCACTGCAAATCACTGACAGCCGTAGTCTGATTGGCAATCGTACTAGCAATCTGAGCCTCATATGAAAAGAACTGGGCCTCAGGCTGAATACGAATGCGTTCGAACAAAGCTTTTCGCCTAGCACCTGAACGTAGTCGAAAAACCAACAGACACAGCAATCCTATGGATAGACCTGCCAAAAACGAGACCACAGCGCACCAGAATCAATGCCTCCAGCCATAATACCCTAGGTCAGCAGACGAGGATATCTAAGGACCCATAAAAAAAGGTTCCTTCAATCTAGAAGGAACCCAATGATATCAAAACAAAATTGATGAATCAGTCAAACTGATCAATACACATCCCTGTAACGAAAGAGATATGCTAGCGGACCTGAGCACCACGATAGGTTAGACCATGTACGTGACCCTGTGCAAGACCTACGGCCTTCTTCACACGGTAAAATGCGCCACGATAACGAGCAGTATCACCATCTTCAACAGTGACATTGCGCTCAGGGGCAGTGTATTTAACTCCACGGTAAGACAGTTGCATTGGATTCGCCTCCTTAATATTCAATGAACGTAGAGAGTTAAGATGAGGCGCGTTCCTTCAGTTAGATAGTCAACAGCTAAACAGTCAATCAAACTATTAGCGGCTACCCTTCTTACTTCCGTTCCTAACAAGACCGATAGCAACTGGTAGATGCAATCAATCCAAAAAGGAATGAACGTTTGTTTCTGTATTCAAATATACAGAAAACTAGATCCTATTGTCAACTTCTTTTTGTTTTCATCTAGAGCTTACGTATATTGGCTTAGATTCAAATGTGCTTCCTATCTCCTCTGCCTTCTTCATCTACGTGGAATAATCTCCGAGAAGGCAAAGCCTACATGCTTTAACCACACCCTCTAGTGTTCACTGCTATGCACCAGACTATTCCTCCTCAACGCTTCTACCCGTATCTCACCTGGCAAGACATAGACACCATGCCTGCTAAAGATCAGGTGGTGATTATTCAACCTGTAGGGGCGATCGAGCAACACGGCCCCCATCTACCCATAGCTGTAGATACAGCCTTAGGGTTAGCCATTATTGGCCGCGCCTTAGACCACCTAGAACCCTCCATTCCAGCCTATTGCCTACCGCCGCTATGCTATGGCAAATCCAATGAGCATTGGGGATTTCCCGGTACAGTGACGCTGTCGGCATCTACGTTGATAGCCGTGCTCACCGACGTCGCTGATAGCATCTATCAGGCTGGGTTTCGCAAACTAGTATTGCTCAACTCCCATGGTGGCCAACCTCAAGTGCTTGATATCGTGGCCCGTGATGTACATCAGCGTCAGCCCGATTTTTGGATTTTTCCCCACTTTGTTTGGCAAGTACCCCATCACGTGGGCGACTTGCTAAGTCCCCGAGAACGTCAGGAAGGCATTCATGCCGGTGATGCCGAAACCAGCCTGATGCTAGCAATTTTGCCAAACCAGGTTCAGATGGACCGGGCAGTCAAAGAATATCCACCCAAG
>JBCDFI010000507.1:0-4094 GCA_039178155.1 Cyanobacteria bacterium P01_H01_bin.105 | reverse complement strand
CGCATCTTAAAGTTAATGTCTGGTTTGCTAGCCACTAGATGACCTACCTGAGCGCGAATCGTTTCAATGGATTCTCCGTTACGCAGGGCTGCTCGCAGGTTTAGCTGTCCTGTCTCGTTTAATAAGCAAGGACGTAGCCAGCCATCGGCAGAAAGTCTCATCCGGTTGCAGCGATCGCAAAAGCATTCAGACATCTGGCTAATAAATCCCAGAGTTCCTTTAGCTCCAGGAATCTTAAACACATCTGCCGGACCGTTGCCGCGAATATTCGATTCCTCTAGCCCCCAGCGATCGCGAATCTGTTGTCGAATCGTTTCAGAATCGATCCATCCTTTATGGGTAAACAGATCGTCATTGCCAATGGGCATAAACTCAATAAACCGCACATGCCAATTTTTATCGAGAGTTAGGGCCGCAAGATCTAAAATCTCATGGTCGTTCACCCCTGGAATAACAACAACATTTAGCTTCAGTGGGTCAAATCCTACCTGGTGAGCGGTTTGAATCCCCTGCCATACCTGCTGCCAACGAATATGCTTGGTTGCAGTACTTGATGCAGCCAAGGTAGATTCATCAGCCTTAGGCTTGCCGACAATTGCCTCAAATGTCTCTGGTTGCAATGAGTCTAAGCTAATATTAATGCGTCGTAGACCAGCATCATATAAAGGCTTGGCCAATTTTCCTAGCTTAAATGCATTGGTGGTGAGAGCCAAATCTGTTGTTTCTGGCAAATGGGCAATCTCATCAACAAGTTGTACAATACCGGGACGCAGCAGAGGTTCTCCTCCCGTCAAACGAAATTTTGTAAACCCTAACGGGATAAACACTCCCTTTAACAGAGTTACAATTTCCCCATGGCTGAGCCAAAACTCTCGTAATGCGTACTGTAGATCAGCGCCTTCTGGCATGCAGTAAACGCATTGAAAATTACAACGATCGATCAGGCTGATACGGAGATAGTCAATAGGATTCATGGTGTTAGAAGGAGCTGCTCGCCATGCTCTCTATTATTAACTAACCTTTTTACGAAGGTCGCACGCCATGAACAATCCAACTGGATTCTGAATAAACAATCACAGAGTAAGGCATAAATACCGTGGTTTGCTACTCTAGTTAAAATAATTTTTTTAGCATCCTGCTAAAGGGCACCCGTTTAATTTAATTCGTAACGTCTCTTAGGTGCATTCAAAGGCTCAATCAGTAGCATTTAATAAGTAACTCACTAAAATAGTAAGACTAATTTGCTTTCCCTGCCCAACTTCAGCTTCAGGATCTATCCGTGACTGCCAAAACTCCCGCTATTAACGATAACGATACGGTATCTGCCAAACCACCTGAGTTCAACCGTCAGATGCTAATTATTCTTGACTTTGGTTCACAATATTCTGAGCTTATTGCTCGTCGCATTCGTGAAACTCAAGTTTACTCAGAGGTGCTTTCCTACCGTACCTCTGCTAACAAAATTCGCCAGCTAAACCCCCAGGGCATTATTCTGTCCGGTGGCCCTAACTCTGTATACGCCGATCATGCGCCTAAATGTGATCCTGAAATCTGGGATCTAGGAATTCCTGTTCTGGGTGTGTGCTACGGCATGCAGCTGATGGTGCAACAGCTGGGTGGTCAGGTCGAGACAGCTGACCGAGGGGAATATGGCAAAGCGTCTTTACACATTGACGATCCCACCGACTTGTTGACCAATGTAGGAGACGGCTCCACCATGTGGATGAGTCATGGTGATTCGGTCACCAGCCTACCCCCAGGGTTTGAAGTGCTGGCCCATACAGATAATACGCCCAGTGCTGCGGTTGCTAACCATGAATCTGGGTTTTACGGGGTTCAATTTCATCCTGAGGTTGTCCATTCCGTTGATGGTCAGGCTCTAATCTGCAATTTTGTGTATCACATCTGCAAATGTGAGCCCACCTGGACTACTGAAGCATTTGTAGAAGAAGCCATCCGTGAAGTACGGGCAAAAGTAGGTAGCAAGCGAGTTCTCCTGGCACTTTCAGGCGGGGTGGATTCGTCCACCCTGGCATTTTTGCTGCATAAGGCCATTGGCGACCAGCTGACCTGTATGTTTATCGACCAAGGGTTTATGCGTAAAGGCGAGCCTGAACGGTTAGTGGACTTATTTGACAAGCAATTTCACATCACAGTTGAGTATGTCCAGGCTCGCGCCCGATTTTTAGACAAAATCAAAGGTGTTACCGATCCAGAAGAAAAGCGTAAGCGCATTGGTCATGAGTTTATTCGCGTTTTTGAGGAAGAGTCTAGGCGTTTAGGTCCGTTTGACTACTTGGCCCAGGGAACGCTATATCCCGACGTCATTGAGTCTGCCGATACTAACGTCGATCCTAAAACGGGTGAGCGGGTGGCAGTCAAGATTAAGAGCCACCATAACGTTGGCGGTCTGCCCAAAGATCTGCAGTTTAAGCTGATTGAACCTCTACGCAAGCTGTTTAAAGATGAGGTACGCAACGTTGGCCGGTCTGTGGGGTTACCGAATGAAATTGTCCGACGTCAGCCTTTTCCTGGCCCAGGCTTAGCCATTCGTATTTTGGGCGAAGTCACAGCTGAACGGTTAAATATTTTGCGCGATGCCGATTACATTGTGCGTGAAGAGATTCGTAATCGAGGCTTGTATCATGATTTTTGGCAGGCATTTGCAGTCCTGCTACCGGTACGCAGTGTCGGTGTCATGGGTGATCAGCGTACTTATGCTCATCCTATTGTTTTACGATTTGTCAGTAGTGAAGATGGGATGACCGCCGACTGGTCGCGCCCTTCCTACGATTTACTCGAAGTGATTTCCAACCGGATTGTCAATGAGGTTGAGGGGGTCAATCGCGTCGTTTACGACATTACCTCCAAACCCCCTGGCACCATCGAGTGGGAGTAGGCGCTACGCCGTCGCGGCCCCTTTGGGTCGCGCAAAAATCATACGCCCTGCGGATGTCTGCAGGGCACCTGTAACAACTACCAGCACATTGTTGCCGATATAGCCTTTACCGGCTTCTACAACCACCATCGTACCGTCGTTCAAATAACCGACACCCTGAGCATCTTCCTTACCTTCTTTGAGGATTTTGATCTCAATGTCATCTCCAGGTAAGTACGCTGGACGAATTGCTTTTGCTAGATCGTTGATATTGAGAATGCCTACTTGCTGTACCCGAGCTACTTTGCTGAGATTGTAGTCATTGGTCAACAGCATGGCATTCATTTCTTGGGCTAGCTTGACCAGCTTGGCATCCACCGTGCCCACATCCGTATAGTCAGCCGGATCAATCACCACTCGCTCAGAGTAGGCAACCCGCAATCGATTGAGAATATCCAGACCGCGCCTGCCGCGCACACGCTTCTGGTCGTTAGCCGCATCGGCTACAGCCTGTAGCTCCTGTAAAACAAACTGGGGTACAACAATCCGACCTTCGAGGAAGTTGGTTTCCAGCAGACCCTCAATCCGACCATCAATAATGCAGCTGGTATCTAAAATTTTTGGGGCCGATGGCTTTAGCGTACCTTCTGCAATCAGCATACTTTCTACACTGCCAGGATTAACCAAACGCAACAGTGCTCGTCCTTGTGTGTCTGCTAGGTTCATCCCTGAGACTGAAAAGATAATGCTGTTCATCACAGCTGCCAGGGGCTTAATAAAATTAAACTCGCTGGGAATCGGTAATAGAAAAACAGGTGCCAAAATTAAGTTGGCGATTAACAAACCTAAAATTAAGCCAATGGCCCGAGCAAAGATGCGATCGGGGGGCAGGGTACGGATTTGTTTTTCAAAACGTCGATAGCTGGTTTGGGCAACAATCCCTAACCCAGTGCCAATCAGACCGCCAAACCCGGCCATGACGGTTCCTAGACCTTCAATATTGTTGACTTGTTCTAAAACCTGAGGAGCAAGTAGGTCAACGCTATAAAAGCCAATACCTGCACCAGCGAAAATAAACGAGATTATGATTAATGCGTCTAGCATTGAAATGAGTCGACCTTAGGGTGGGCCTGTTAGTGTGATGATGAACTATACACCATCCCTCAGAAGGCTTGAACAACGACATTATAATCACTGATGTTCCCTCTATTGGGTT
>JBCDFI010000506.1:0-4106 GCA_039178155.1 Cyanobacteria bacterium P01_H01_bin.105 | reverse complement strand
ACGCAGCTTGCGGTCTTTCATCTCAGTTTCGGTAGCAGCACCGACTTTGATGACAGCAACACCACCGGAAAGCTTGGCCAAACGCTCCTGTAGCTTTTCTTTATCGTAGCTAGAGTCAGACTCTTCGATTTGACGACGAATCTGCTCGCAGCGAGCTTTAACGTCAGCTTCATTACCTTCGGCAACCAGGGTGGTGGTGTCCTTGGTCAGGGTAATGCGACGGGAGGTGCCTAGCATTTCGATGCTGACGGTATCAAGCTTGAGACCTGCATCTTCAGTAATCACCTGACCACCGGTCAATACAGCGATATCTTCGAGCATGGCCTTACGGCGATCGCCAAAGCCAGGAGCCTTAACGGCAGCTACGTTAAGCACACCGCGCAGACGGTTAACAACGAGAGTAGCCAGAGCTTCTTTTTCGATGTCCTCAGCAATGATTAGCAAAGGCTTGCCGGAACGGGCCACTTGCTCAAGCACAGGTACCAGATCCTGTACCAGAGCAATTTTCTTGTCGGTGAGCAGAATGTAAGGGTCGTCTAGAACCGCTTCCATGCGCTCGGTATCGGTTGCAAAGTAAGGGGAGATATAACCCTTGTCAAAGCGCATACCTTCGGTGATTTCCAGCTCAGTCGTCATAGACTTGCCTTCTTCCAAGGAGATAACGCCTTCACGGCCTACTTTCTCCATGGCTTCGGCAATCATTTTGCCGACTTCGTCGTCGTTACCAGCAGAGATAGTACCTACCTGGGCAATGGAAGTAGAATCACCTACGGGCTGGGCTTTCTCAGCGATGCGCTCTACGAGGTAAGCGGTAGCTTTTTCAACGCCACGCTTCAGTGCGATCGCATTTGCACCAGCAGCCACATTACGTAGACCTTCTTTAACAATGGCGTGGGCCAGTACGGTTGCAGTCGTAGTACCATCACCAGCTGCGTCATTAGTCTTGGAAGCCGCCTGACGAATCAGCGCAACACCAGTATTTTCAATGTTGTCTTCCAGTTCAATTTCTTTGGCGATGGTGACACCATCGTTAACGATTTGAGGAGAGCCAAACTTCTTTTCAAGAACAACGTTGCGACCCTTGGGACCTAAAGTAACGGCAACTGCCTCTGCCAATGTGTCCATACCCTTTTCAAGGGCACGACGAGCATTCTCGTTATATATAATGCGCTTAGCCATGAATCAACCTATGTTTCAGAACGTTTGAGATAAGTCGGGGGTGAGTACAAGAAGCGGAGTTCTTCAGGACTGGAGACTGAATTGCCAGCTATCGACTGCGAGCTTATTTCTTACGGCAAAAAGTCAAGAAAACCTGACTTTAATTGTCACTCGTAGCTCAGAAAGCTCTAATCAACTCAGAAAGCGACACTCCATGACACTTAAAACTCGATTAGATGACGCTTAGCCTACAACTGCAAGGATGTCCTTCTCAGATAGCAGTACATAGTCGTCGCCACCAAGCTTGATATCAGTACCTGCATACTTTGAGTAGAGGACGTTGTTACCAACTTCTACATCGGGAGACTGACGACTGCCGTCATCACCACGCTTACCAGGACCAACAGCCGTAACTTCGCCAACCTGAGGCTTTTCCTTAGCCGTATCAGGTAGCAAAATGCCGCCAGCGGTCTTCTCTTCAGATGCGCTGACTTTAATAAGAACGCGATCACCCAGGGGAGTGACGCTCGAAACACTCAAAGAAATGGCTGCCATAGTTTTCTCCGAACTCTGATAGATCAATCATTCGGCAATTGCATCAAGGGGTAGTTACCCACCTGAGCAGTCCCCTCTAAACCTCGCTCACACTTAGAACAGCCGTCTTTCTGTAAAGGATGAACTGAACCTGTCATGTCAACTGAAAGGGTTTTATCGGGGAAGAAGCTGCAACCTAAACACGGTTTAGCACTCTCTATTGCCGAGTGCTAATTTATCGCTTGAAGAGCAGCGATCGCAACACATTTGGGGGTACGGGTTCCCGAACTTAGGGATGACTCAAAGCGCCTAATCAGCTTCATGATTTCAACACAGTTATCTTTACGAATGCTTCAGATTGGATTAAAGATTCCTCGTATGATTTATATGGCTGGGTGCCATCTGTAGTTCTTGATACATATTTGCCTAGTGAATATGCTGACACGCCGCCTAGCAATCGCTAATCCCATGAATTTCAAAGTTTCCTACTTGCTATCGCAGGCCATTCCGCTTTCGATATTTGGCCTGCAGCAAGTGGTCGTTGCAGAGATTCCACAGCCAGCGACAACCGTTGCTCAAACTAATATTCAGTCAGCAACAGCTGATACCATTGTCGTCCAAGAATCTAATCAGTTCAATATTTCAGGTGGCCAATCCTCTGATGGATCGGCTCCCAATTTGGTGCACCAGCTCGAGAATTTTGATCTAAATTCAGGTGATGTCGCTAACTTTATAGTCAATCCTGATGTCGCCAACGTCATCAATCTAATTGACAGTGTTCAGCCTTCATCTATCAATGGCTTACTCAAGCTCACCAGCAGCGATCCAAACGTTGCTAGCAGCGCTAATCTTTTTTTAGTCAATTCCGCTGGCATTATTTTTGGTGAAGACGTCAGCCTGAACTTACCGGCTAACCTGACGGCCACGACTAGTTCAGGACTCCTGTTTCAAGACAGGTATCTTCTCTCTACAGATGGCACAATCAGCGAGATCGCTTTACCCGGTAGCGTATTTTCAGACAGCCTATCGGGTCCTTTAGAATCACCGACGGTCAATAATCTAACAGGAGATCCCACTGGTTATCTACTGTTGACAGACTCAGCTAGCCCAGTCTCCCTCGAACTATCACCTACGTTACCTGTCGGCAGCATTGAGAACCGAGGAAATCTGCAGGTGTCCCCCCAAGGTTCTATTACATTGATTGGCCAATACATTCAAAATGACGGCACCATCGCAGCTCCTAATGGCACTGTTAATCTAGTCGCTACGTCCGGAGATAACTTACTGCGAATCAGTCAACCAGGTAACCTATTGAGCCTAGAGTTAGTCCCAGTTGATACACTGGCAGCCACCGACCTGGCACAGCTGCTAACAGGTGGTAGCGACGAGAGTGCAACTCAAATTGAAATAGGCTCCGATGGCTCTCAAACCCTGATCGGTGCATCGTCTCTAACACCAGCAGCAGGGACCGTCTTAATTAGAGGCAGCATAGATGTCTCTGATGGCATGTCTCCTGATCAAGGAAACGTTCGCAGTCAGGCTAATATCCTCGGCAACCAGATAAATCTAGTCGGCGGCAATATCCAAGCTAATAGCGTTGATACAGCAGGCATCATCTCAATTGGGGGTATGCCTATGGTGGATAGATTAAATGCTGCCTATGTGGTTATTGACCGTGACTCCCAACTCTCCGCTACGTCTTCAGCAGCCCAGGGGGGTGATATTCGTGTGTGGGCTGATGACACCGTGCAGTTCTACGGCGAGGCAACAGTAACAGGTGCCTCATCTGACTTAGATGGCACTATTTCAATTGATGCAGGTAATGTGGTCGATATTCGTCAGCCAGCGGCGAGGCGATAAGGACTGCTGTGGATATCTAAACGTGGATATCTAAAAATATATACACCACATAGCGGAGTCGTGATTACAACGACCCGCTTTTTTGTGTCTAGGTTTTTATAGACGCGATCTCATATCCGTATTACTACCTGATTTCAATAAAATTTGATGTCTATTTTTAATAAAGCTTACGTATTTTCAAGGACATTCAATAGAAAAAATGCCACGCTATAGAAGCGATGCAAGCCCCCTTAAAAGAAAGAGAAAAGACCCCTTAAAGCTCTCTTCAAGGCATTAACAGCACACTATTGCATCAGTATTTTTTGATACACGAAACAGCCCAAACAGTTCTGAGAATCTGAGACTGTCTCTATGCAACCATTTACGATCCGCGCTCATCAGATTGGTGTAGCGAATTTTCTTGCGACCGGATTATTCGTCGCTTTAGCCACTACAGCTGAAGCGGCTTGTCTATCAGGTCACTGTAGTCAAAACGGCCTGACGTTTGACGAAGCATCCAATAACTTTCGAATCACCGATGTCACTGGCCAAGGTACTGTAAAAAATCCATTTGT
>JBCDFI010000505.1:0-4118 GCA_039178155.1 Cyanobacteria bacterium P01_H01_bin.105 | reverse complement strand
TTTACGCAGACCTACGGCGATTTTGCTGTGTTTTTCAATCTGTCCCATGACTTGCTGGGCTCGTTTGATCACGCTGGGAGGCAGACCTGCTAGACGTCCTGCTTCAATGCCATAGGAGCGATCGGCACCACCTGGCTGCACCTGGTGTAAAAAGATAATTTGATCCGGCATTTCTTTGACCGTTACCTGAAAATTGGCCACGTTTTTTAATAGCGAAGCCAGCTCGTTAAGTTCATGGTAGTGGGTCGCAAAAATAGTGCGGGCCTCAATATCGCTGGCTAAGTGTTCGGCTACAGCCCAGGCAATGGACAGACCATCAAAGGTGGCAGTGCCGCGACCGATTTCGTCTAGTAGCACTAAAGACTGGGGAGTAGCGTGGTTTAGAATATTAGCAGTCTCGTTCATTTCTACCATAAAGGTTGATTGCCCGGTGGCGAGATCATCCACTGCGCCCACGCGGGTAAAGATGCGATCGCACACCCCTAATATCGCCTGCTTAGCAGGTACAAAGCTTCCCACCTGTGCCATCAGTTGGATAAGACCTACCTGTCGCAGATAGCAGCTTTTGCCACTGGCATTTGGCCCCGTCAAAATGATTAAATCTGGCGCTGCTGGTAATTCTCCATGGCCAAGACCCGTGGAATTCGGCACAAAGAAACCCGCAGGTAATGATTGTTCTACAACCGGATGACGGCCTGCTTCGATCGATAACGTTCGTCCGGTGACGATTTCAGGTCGGCAGTATCCCTGGTAGATTGCCAATTCGGCTAGACCACAGAGAACATCTGCCGCTGCCACATTGACTGCCACCTTACGGATGAGTTCGGCATGCTGACCGACCTCATCTCGCAGTCCCAGAAAAATCTCATACTCGATTTGATTAATCTCAGCCTTCGCATTCAGGATGCGGGCTTCTCGTTCTTTAAGTTCGGGAGTGATGTAGCGTTCCTCGTTGGTGAGGGTTTGCTTGCGGATGTAGTCGTCAGGAGCTTGATTGCTTTTAGCGCGTGAGATACTGATGTAGTAGCCAAAGGCTTTGTTAAAACCTACTTTGAGGTTGGAAATACTGGTGCGCTCCCGCTCGCTAACTTCCAGGCTAGCAATCCAGCGCTGGTCGCTACTGACTTGGTCCCGTAGTCCGTCGAGGTGGGCGTTGACGCCTTCGCGGATGAGACCACCATCGGTGAGATAAAGGGGAGGGCTCTCAACCAAATGCGATCGCAGTTTTTGACCCATCTGCTCTAGCTCTGACGGGACAACCTGCAGTTTTATCAGGTGGGGAGACTGGGCGTGGGCCATCAGGGCTGCCAGGTCTGGTAGCTTTTCAAAGGATTCGGCCATCGCTACTAAATCGCGACCATTGGCCGTTCCCGACCCGGCCCGACCCGCCAGCCGCTCTAGGTCATAAATTTGCTTGAGGAGCAGCTGCAGCTGCTGACGTAGCGTACTGTTGTCTACTAGCTCATGAATCGTGACTTGACGATCCTGAATTTTTTCGATGTTGAGTAGAGGCTGCAATAGCCAGCGTCGCAGGGCTCGACTGCCCATGGCGGTAGTGGTTTTGTCTAATGCCCACAGCAGCGAACCATGAAAAATGCCATCCCGCACAGTTTGGGTGATTTCTAAATTTCGTCGGGTCTGGTTATCAATAACCAAAAATTCTGTTGTGGTATAGGTCGATAGGGGTTGCAGCGGTGCCAGACTCTCTTTTTGGGTGTCTTCGAGATAGTTCAACAGCCCGCCTGCCGCTCTGATAGCTAAGGGTAAATGCTCGCAGCCAAAGCCTTCTAAGGAGCGAACGCGATAGCTTTGGAGCAGCCGCTGTTTGGCTTCGACCTGAGTAAAGGCTGTTTGCGAACGAAAAGTGTAACAAAACTGGGTCGGTAGTCCGGCTGGCAAATTGTCTGAGGTCTCCCCTGGCCGTAGCAGAGCGCCTAAATCTGGGGCATTGGTGGGAACTAGGACTTCGGCAGGCTGCAGCCGCATCAGTTCTTGCGCTAGCTGATCTATAGCCGTGCCCTGGGTAGTAAAAAACTCTCCTGTTGACACATCTGCATGGGCTAATCCCCAATGTTTGTCGGCAATGACTAGGGCGGCTAAAAAGTTGTTGCGTTTAGCCGTGAGCATACCTTCTTCGAGAATGGTACCGGGAGTGATGACGCGGGTGACTTCCCGTTTGACTAGCCCCTGAGCCTGGGCGGGATCTTCGACCTGATCGCAAATCGCGATCGCAAATCCCTTTTCTACTAGTAAGGCGCAGTAGCGATCGAGTGCATGGTGGGGAATCCCGGCTAAGGGAACTCTGCCAATCGCTTTACCGGCATCTTTACTGGTCAGGACCAGTTCTAGCTCACGGGCGATTGAGATCGCATCTTGAAAAAACGTTTCAAAAAAGTCCCCAACCCGATACATCAAGAGGGCATAGGGATAGGCATCCTTAACCTCGGCATAGTGATGCATCATTGGCGTCAGGTCGTCTCGGTTCACCTCGCTGTAGTGGGTGTACCGCACCGTATGCTTAAGCAACCGTTCTGGAATGTCAATAGCTTGGGGGGGATGACCAGAGCGTTGACTGACAGTGGTTTTAGATGCGGTCATAGGGCCTTTGAACCGTTAGGACTCTGACTTATCTTATGATGCCTGATTAGGTGCGATCGCTAAGATATCCAGAAAAATCCACAAATACGTTGCCAGCGTCTAGAATCATTTGACCGATGCTTACTAATTAATGCTGACAGATATTCAGACGCGTAAGTTAACCAAGCTCTTTCGCCTGTACGATGCCAATAATGATGGCGTACTGGTGCAGAAGGATTTCACTATCCTGGCAATGCGTCTGGCCAATCTCCGGAAGGGGCTACAAGCCTCTACAAATTACGAACGAATTTTGACCCACTTGCAACAAGACTGGACGTGTCTGTGTAGAGCCTCCGAGCAAAATAGCGATGCCCAGATTACGTTAGATCAGTGGCTGGCCTATTACGATCAAATTCTGAATGATATTAAACAGTACGCCGGTCGGGTAATCGCTCTTGTGACATTGCTTTTTGATGCCTTTGATCACAACCACGATGGACAGATTAGTGAACAAGAGTGGATCAGTCTGCTATCGCTATTTAATGTGCAGCCAATCTATGCGTCGTCCATATTTCTTAATCTAGATATCAATCAAGACGGCGCGCTGAATCAAGATGAGGTGCTTACACTCATTCATGATTTTTTCTATATTAATGAGCCTTCTGCCCCAGCAAACTTTATGTTTGGACCCTATTGAAGTAGTGGCAAAGCTCAAAGGTAGAGAAAATCGGGAAAGTAAGAAAATAGAATGGGACAACCTGAGGGTGAGGAGTGGGTAGTCTCTATTTCACCACGGCCTTAGGTACGGGGCATGCCTATCATAGGAGCTGTGTATCTCTAACAGGTTTTCTACTTATATGGTTTCTTTGACGACACCAGATTCTGATCGTAATATATCCAATCAGTTTGAATCATTACCTCAGCTATCGCCTGTACGGTTGGGATGGTCAACAGACGATCGAATTGTGGTCCGTGCTCACTTAGTAGGTGAACGCCTCGTTGTAAAAACCCTAGAAACAACGGCAGCACTATCTACCAATCCCTTGATTGTAAGAGCAGGTGAGTCTGGTTGCGCTGTATTGCTACGCTATGGTGTCGTTGTCGTATTTAATCTCGATGCTGTAGAAGAAACGAAATATTTAAACTCACTCCAGCCATTTATCAAAGAACCGTCGACGGAGATTGTGTGTGAAGAGCTGCTGCTGGCATTTCAGCCTGCGGCTAAAGAGCGCTTAGAGCAAAATACGTTATGGCTCAAGGACTGTAGTGCCGAGCGATTGCAAATTGTTGCAGAAGCCCTGGCAAAAAGTGTCGTTCTAGATTATTACGAGCAGAAAGTCCTTGACCTGTTTGCACAAATTAAGCCATTTACGACGGCAATTCAAAATCCTAAGGAGCGGCCACCTAAAGAAAAAGAGCTGCTGCGCTATATCGGTGGCACACTGCTGATTCAGCAAAAAATGCTGGGTATTGTGGAAGTAGGGGATAAGCCAGACCCGATTTGGGATTTTCCAGATTTAAATCGCCTCTATTTACGTTTA
>JBCDFI010000504.1:0-4120 GCA_039178155.1 Cyanobacteria bacterium P01_H01_bin.105 | reverse complement strand
CCAGACTGTTTGGCACCTCTAAAGGACTAGCAACTTTTTTAGCGATCGCACCCATGTATATCTGATATCCATAGATTATTCGTATGGATGAATTTCGTTTTGGAAATCACAAAGTCGGACTATCATGTCAAACGTGTTGGCAATAGTAGCGGCAGCGAATGACTGTAAAACGAGCGCAGCGGTTTTTATCTCTCTTTGCCAGTGTAGTTATCTGTGTTTTGTTTTTGGTTCCCATCGCTCTGGGGCAAGCCCAAAATAACCAGCCGTTAGAGCAGCTTCAGCAGCAGCAGAAAAAGATTCAGCAGCAGCAGCAGGAGCTAGAAGCGGAGCAAAACCGATTACAAAACCTAGAACGAGAAGCGGCTAAGCAGCTAGACGGGCTCCAAGACAGTATTACGATTACAGACCTCAAAATTGAGGATACGGAGTTTCAAATCGATCAGGCGCAAGAACGTCTCAAACGGTTAGAAAACAGGCTAACCATGGCCCAGGAGGAATATGAGGCGGTACGCATAGAAGCGGTGCGACGACTGCAGTTTATGCAACGGCAGAAAGATGCTGAGGGCTGGGCCATACTGCTTAAAAGTGAGAATTTGAATGAGTTTTTGGAACGTCGCTATCTGCTGCGCAAAGTTTATGCAGCCGATAGCAATGTCATGACAGAGGTTCAAGGAAAAGCTGACCTGATTGTCAGACAGCAGCAAGGTGTAGAAGCACAGAAAAATTCCATTGCCCTATTGCGACAGCAGCTATTGGCTCGTCGAGATCAGTATGAAGCGCAGGCCGGTCAGCAAACTCAGCTAATTTCTCGGCTCAAGGACAATCGCGGTGCGCTAGAAGCTGCCCAGGCTCAGTTAGTGCGTGATTCTGAAAGTTTGGGAAATTTGATTCGTCAACGGATTGCGGCAGCCGGTGGTGTAATTCTGGGTACAGGCCAGATGAGTATTCCCACTACGGGACAGATTACAAGTCGCTTTGGGTCGCGAGTGCATCCTGTATTGGGCTATCGCCGGTTTCATGCGGGAATAGACTTTGGGGCATCCCATGGGACACGGATTACGGCGGCTGATTCGGGAAAGGTAATTTTTTCGGGCTGGTATGGCGGCTATGGCAATTCGGTTATTATTGACCACGGCGGTGGTTTGACCACGCTATATGCCCACGCCAGCCGCCTCAATGTGCGGGAGGGTCAGGCAGTTTCAAAGGGGCAGTCTATAGCAGCGGTCGGATCAACGGGTCTTTCAACTGGGCCACATTTACACTTTGAAGTGCGTCGTAATGGAAGTCCGGTCGATCCGATGGGATTTTTGTAAAGTCGAAGTCATGATGATAGGGCGAGCTAACGATGGACTGGATACACGATGGCTGATGTTTACAGTAAAGTCAGCCGACTACTTGCCTTAGGTGCTATTGGATGGTTCGCATTATCAAATCAAGCGGTATCAGCAACCCCTGTATCAGACGGCCTAAAAGATGACCAGCAAGACGAGCAAAACGACGAGCAAAACGAGCAGCTAGAGACTGAGCTAGAGCTAGAACCCGGCACGGTAGACAACAGCCCCGTCTTACGAGAATGGGTTGAGGATGCCCCAGATGTTTTAAGCTCAATTCGCCATGAGCCCAGCTTTCCGTCACGGCTGCAGCTGAGCTATGCGTTGTTTCCATCGAGTAACGACGAACGAGGTCTGGCAATTGGTGTCGAAGATCTGTTTGTTGGGGATTTGCCGCTAACGGTAAATGCTGACTATGTGGCTAACTTTGATGGGAATGGTCGCGATCGCACAGCCTATGGGGCTCACTTACGGTACTACGTGTTGCCGGTAGGTGGCTATGTGAATGTGGCAGCCATTGTAGGCTATCGCCATGTGGAGGCAGTGGACTATAGCGAAAGCGGAGTTCAAGCGGGGTTTCAGGTAAAGTTGATTCCTTCGCGGGGTGGTGGGGCTGATTTTGCTTATACCCAAACGTGGGTGAGTCCGACAGAGAATGATTCTGTGATGATTACTCAGCTGGAATTTGGCTATGGGCTAACTGAGCGGCTGCGACTGGCGACGGATGTGGAGTGGCAGTTTGCGCCGGGGGCGACGGATAGCCGATTGGGGATTGGGGTGGAGTGGATGTTGTAGGGGTTTTATAGGATTTGTTAGGCGTAGCCAGGTAGTTTATCTTTGGCTTACTCATCCATGATGAGTTTTGAGGAAAGTTGGGCGGCGAGGAGAGCGGCCTGGGTGCGATCGCGCAGTCTCAAACGTCCCAAAAGCCTGGTCACATGGTTCTTGACCGTTCCCTCGGAAAGAAACAGCGCCTCGGCAATTTCGCGATTGTTGGCTCCGGTACCGATCAGCCGTAGAACGTCTTTTTCTCTAGGGGTAAGTTCATCAAAGCCTTCGGGGACTTCAACATCAGGGGACTGCTGTCCAGTCAGCATTTTTTCTAAAATGCCAGGGCCAAACTGGCTGTATCCCTTGGCCACTGAGCGGATAGCTTGGGCAAGTTCTTCTGAAGGGGTGTCTTTGAGCAAATAGCCCTTGGCACCCACAGCCGTGGCTTGGGCAATCAGATCATCGTCATCAAAGGTGGTGAGCACTAGGACTTGGATCGATGGGTAGCGAGTTGCGATCGCACCCGTTGCCGCCACCCCATCCATCACAGGCATTCGCATATCCATTAGCACCACTGCCGGTAGCTGCTTGACTAGATCGAGCTGCTCCAACAGCGCCAAGGCCGTCTCACCATTGTCCGCATCACCGACGATGGTAATATCCTCTTCTAAATCCAACAGTGTCTTTAACCCCTGGCGAATAATCTGCTGATCGTCCACCAGCATGACAGCAATGCTAGATTGGCTCGCTTGGCTCATGACTGTTCTCCCATTTGTTCTCTCTCTTGTTCGCCTGGAATAACGACCCTCAGCTCACAGCCCTGACCGGGCTGACTATTCACCGTTAGCTGGCCGCCCATCGCCTGGGCTCGTTCTCGCATGCCTTGCAAACCAAAACCGGTGGATGTTTGACTAATATCAAACCCACAGCCATCATCGCGCAACAACAATCGGCTCTCTTGTTCGTCAACCATAAGACTCAGGTCTACTGACGTTGCTTCAGCATGTTTAACAATATTGGTAATGCCTTCTTGTACTAGACGATAGAGCGCCATGCTGGTAGCCTCCGGCAAGGGATGTAAAAGCTGAATATTAATGTTAGGTGTAATTCCAGTGCTGGTTTTTAGCGTCTCTACTAGGCTATTTAATCGGCTCTGAAGAGAATGCTGAACAAAAGACTTATTTCGCAGGGTGGCCACAGACTGACGTACATCCTGAAGCGCCACAGACCCCAGTCGTTTTGCCTCTGCTAGCAGTTTCTGAGATTTTTGAGGATCGCGTTTGGAGAGTTTTATCGCTCCCTCTAATTGAATATTGAGCGCCGTTAGAGAATGACCCAAGGAATCGTGAATTTCGCGAGCAATTCGGCTACGCTCTTGAGCTGTTGCCAGCTGTTTTACCTGAGTTGCAGACCTTTGCAGATCTTGATTTGTCTTTTGTAATCGGGTTTGTATTGTTCTCTCATTGAGCAAAGCATTGACCAACAATAGCGTAAACACAAGCGATAACCCAAAGGAAACCACCAAGTTCATCTGTAAGCTACGAATCAAGTGACGAACAGGCCGAGGTACCGGTCCACTCAGTTCCCTAGCTTTTAGTCCCAGGGTAGTCATAAATAACAAAAATACTAGAGCCATTACCGTTACCCGACCCATCAGACCCATCATCAGACAGCTACGGATTACTAAAATAAGATAAATCAAGGGAAATAATCTCGCCCCCCGTAGCATCAGCATCGACGATACCAAAATCAAGACCACTTGTAATGCCGTATGCCCTAGCCGCAGCCAAACCCCCTTGGTCGGCAGATAAAGCCCCAACAGACCAAATAGCAACAGACATCCTATCGTCACCAAAGGCCAGTGGGTAAACACCGAAAAATTTGACAAGTTAGGACGAGCCGCCTGCCGTAGGGGCGGGGCAGTCAAAATACTTGTAATCGACACTGCCAGCAGGCCCCACTCCACATAGAGCAAAAATCGAAACGGGTGATTGTGAAACTGGATAGCGCGGGTCATG
>JBCDFI010000503.1:0-4121 GCA_039178155.1 Cyanobacteria bacterium P01_H01_bin.105 | reverse complement strand
TCTAGATCCAAAACCTCAAGATCTAAAACCAACAGATCGTGTAGAGCCCAGCTATGGTAGTGTCTCACCTGGTGAAATTGTCGAACAGTCGTTTGTTATGGATACCCATCGGCCCTATCTAGGCTGGACTCAAACTCGACAGATTGAGGTATGGCCTCGGCTGACCTATGCTGATTCGGCTGAAACTATCGCCAATGTAAACGTGCAACCTGCCAGTCAGCTGTTGACTCTCAAGTTAAGGCCTGTGATTCCTTGGTGGCTGCAGCTGCTATTGTTACTGTTGGGTGGATTGGGTCTCGGCTGGCTTTGGCTATTGTCGCCTCGCCCCTTGCATCAGGGGCCTGTCAATAGTGTGGCATTAATCTCCAATGGAGACACGGTTGTCAGTGGTTCTCGCGACCAGACTCTGCGACGCTGGCAGGTTTTTCATCGAGCTTGGCTGCCGGATGTGCGCCGTCTTCAGTTTAGAAAAAAGATTGAGACTGATGAGCATCGATTTCAGTCCGCGATACGGGTAATTGAGCCTATACCTGCTGGGAATAAGAGAATAGCTGTGGGGTTAGAAAATGGAGGGATTCAGCTCTGGAAAGTGGACCCACCTGAGTATGTACCTTCGTTCCTTGACGGCGTTCGTTTGGATCGGGTGTTTGATTTGGCGTTTACCCAAAATTCTCGCTATTTGTTTAGCGGCCATGGTAGTGGACGGGTCCATCAGTGGGATATGGAACAACAGTCCGAAAGGGGCAAACATTTGTTTCTAGGAGCTACGGTCTCAGCATTGGATGTGATTGAGAGAGCGTCTGGTGAAAGTTGGGTTGCGATCTCAACTCAGTTTAATCGACTTATCCTTTGGGACTGGCAACAGGACCGCGCCTATGATATCCGCTACACCTGGCCTAAAAACAATCAAACCGCACCCGCTATTCCCCCGGTAATCAGTAGCAATAGCTATCTTACCGGACTAGATGTAGCGGATGAAGGCACTCGGATGATCACAGCTGACAGCGTCGGATTTCTCACCCTCTGGGATATCACTGCACTAATTCAATGTGCTCAGACATCGACCCAGCGTTCTCCATTAGCCAAGGAAACCGAAAAAAATGGTCATAAGCTCTTTATTGCCAACTGTGAAACTGCAAAGATACTTCAGTGGCCTGCAGCTGATGAAGGTCAAGCGATTCGGGATGTCTCTATGACAGCCGACGGTTGTTACATTGCCAGTACCGGCGACAGCGGCCATATTGACCTTTGGCATATTGACAACAATAATCAGCTCAATCGGTTTAATCTAGCCCGTATTCCTAAGCAATCTCTCAATACGGTTGATCTTCACCTCACCACAAACGACGGTGAGCACCCCAATCAAAATAATATCGTTCTCGTGGCAGCAGACACCGCCGATCATCGCGTACAACTATATCGAAAAGTCCTATCTCCCAACCGCTGCCAATAGACCCAATCGCTCACTTGACAACCAATAACCTTATGCCCATTAGCTAGCCATGGTATCGACACTACAACATCTGTTTCTAGATATCCAAGGAGACAATCAAGGCACTAAACCGGGTGGAGAACCGATACATCGCATCATCACGTTGCACAATCGCGGTGATCGAGCCGCCTATTTAGAGCTTTGGGTCGAAGCTAGCGATCAGCGTTCCGTCGGGATTGTCCAGTGGGTAAGCTTTGATAAATCTGAATCTGATCTAACTCTAGCTCCCCATCAAAGCCTAGACGTTACCCTAACTATTACAGCTCCCCTGCAGGCTGAAGCTGGATTTTATGGATACGACATTCGTATGCGTTCTTCCCAATACCCAGGAGAAGAGGTCCGGCGTAACCAACAGCTTCATATTCTACCATCTGATCAAGAAGCCCGACTACGTAGTGAGCCCCACCTGAGCATCACGCCCGTAACCGATTCAGAACATCCCCACATACTTCAATCGGGCGATTCTCTCACCTTAACACTCACAGTCGATAACCCCTCGCGGCGTACCGATCGATTCTTCTTACACTGCGATAATCTCCCATCTGACTGGGTAACTATTCAATATCCTGAGAGCGATGTCAACATTCCAGGAGTCGTCACCTTTACCGACGGTCTGCAGCTAAACCCACGGGAAAGTGGTCAAATCACCATGACCATTGATCCCCCCCCATATTCCCCAGCGGGGAGCTACTATCCAACCCTAAGGCTCACATCCAGAACCCGCGCTGAAATTACTCTACTGAAAGTTGTTTACTTTACTCTTGCAGCAGATGAACGTCTTTCAATTGAATTGATGCCCAAAACACTATCGATTCCTCTAGGAAATCGATATTTTGAGGTGATTTTACATAATCGAGGCAATATCAATAGACAGCTAGTATTTCAGGGCTGGGAGCCTGATCGACTCTTACATTACCGGCTACAGCCTGCTGCAGTTCAACTCGCCCCCGGAGTAGAAACAAGTCTTAAGCTATTTATTAACCCCCGACACTGGTGGCAAAAGATATGGCGGTTAAGGGCTCAAACCATCGAGTTTGACCTACTGGTCGAAAACTTATCCAATAACAACGACTATGCTCCATCCCTCCCACATCCGTTACCCATAGGAGCCGTCAATCTAAAAGCACGACGACGATGGCTCTTTTGGCTGCTACTTTTATCTACAGCCACCACGGCATTTTTAGGATTATTAGCACTGGCATGGCATATGTTTGTCTGGCGACCCAGTTTAGTGCCTAAAATTGCCAACTTTGGTACAACTCAAGAGTCCTATCAAGAAGGCAAGCCTGAACCCATCGCCTTTAACTGGGAGATTACTAACCCTAAAAAGATTCAGCAGCTGGTCCTGACGCAAGATGGCACAGAGATTTTGCAGCTATCTCGTATTTTTGTCGATATCGATGAGAACTTTTTACCCGAGCAGTTTGACGAAAAAAGTGTCAGTACTTTTTTGTATCCACCCTTGAACGAAAAAGGAAACTGCAGTCTAGAAACAAACATCAATAATCCATCTCCTTTACAAATCTTGCTAAGGGTTTATCGCCGTGCCAGAGGCTTACCAGCTAATCCACAGTATCTAAAATGTCGAACAATTGTACCCGTCGACTTTTTAACCGAGGAACTAGATTCCACAGATAGCGAAATAGCCTCGCTGCGGCAGCCTAAAGAAGGCATCTACGAGTTTAAGCTTCAGGTGCTTACAGGCAATGGTCAAGCCCGTGAAGCTACTGCCGAGACCGAAAATGAGATAACTCAGGGAAAATGGACTTCTCTCAAACGCATTCTAGGTTTGGGTGAACCCAAGACACAACAGCTCGCTGATAAGTCCATCCTAGAAAACGTGACAGTAGCCGCTGCAGACCCTCCGGAAATATTACAGTTTGAATCAACAGAATCAGAATACCGCACAGTCAGCACGCTAGCTTTACTCGCTGATGAATCTAGCTCTCCTCTGTTGGAAGAAAGTGCAGCGGATATCGATCCACAGCTCATTCCCATAAAATTAGACTGGCAAATCAGTAACCCCACAGATATTCGAGAGCTGCGTTTAACCAGCTTATCCCCAGAAGGTTCTGAAAATACCAAAGCTGTTACCTATCCATTTCTCCATGACGAAGACAACCCATCAGCCTTACCCAATATCCTTGGGCTAGAGGAGTACTGCTCTTTTCTACCAGTATCTCCTGATAGTCAGCTCGGCGCTCAAGTACTACAGTGCAATAGTGTTCCCACCCAAGCTACTCAGGTCGGAGGCTATGTATTTTATTTAACCATAGTCACTATGGATGGAAATGAAGAATCACCAATTCTAGCAACAACGCCCAAGATAAGTGTAAAACCTCCCGCTCCCACCATCGTTGATTTTTCAGTCAATGGAGAGAGTGTAGAGCAGAAGCCTCGCCACGTATATGTCCTCAACCCAGCCCGAGGTAAAATAGATATTGCTTTAAATTGGGATGTAAAGTACGCCAAAGAAGTCGAACTGTTGCCTGCTCCAGGTAAAGTCATTGGCAATGAAATCATCTATACTCTCAGCGCAGCTCCTGGAGCAGAAACAATTACGTTGCGAGGCGTAAATGAGTTGGAAGAAGAAGTTACTCAGTCGGTCATTATCGAAAAGGTCGGCTTT
>JBCDFI010000502.1:0-4125 GCA_039178155.1 Cyanobacteria bacterium P01_H01_bin.105 | reverse complement strand
GTGCGTGGGTTTCGGCTAGATGCAGCTAAGCATATGCCCAACAGCGCTATTCGATCGTTTATCTCAGATGAAATTGCCAACAATACGCAAATTTTTTCCGAAATTATCACGACAGGCGGCGTTGGAGATGACGAATATCAATTGTTTCTGGAGCCTTATTTACGAGAACTCCCAGCCGATTTTGCCGCCTATGACTTTCCATTGTTAAATGCGATTAGACAAGCCTTTAGCTTTGGTCAATCGCTGACGTCTATCGCCGACCCCCATAAGACAGGCAATGCGTTAGCTGGCGAACGGGCTGTTACCGTCGTCACCACCCACGACATTCCCTACAATGAGCCGTTTCGCTATTTGATATTAGACCCCACAGACGAAGATCTGGCCTATGGCTATATTATGGGCCGCAATGGTGGTACGCCCATGGTATTTGATGATGGAACCACCGCTGAGCCTCCGTTTGGCCAAATTGACAATGGTCGTTGGCAGAATGTTTGGAATCGCGATCGCATGACTCGCATGATCGCCTTCCATAACCGCATGCAAGGCATCCGGATGGAAGTTTTACATGCAGATGAATGCAGTCTTCTTTGGCGACGTGAAAAAAAAGGAATTGTCGCTATCAACAAATGTGGAGAACCTCGAAACATCACGGTAGACACGCGATTTAAGCTTAAGTGGTTTCATCTTTATCAAGATATCCTGACAAAAGAGGCCCCTATTAAGATTGTGAATTCTACATTTACTTTCCACATTCCTGAACGCAGTGTTCGCATGTGGATTGAAACCTAATAGCCTCAAGGATCGCAGTATTCTCTGAGGCACACCTCTTTACGTACCACGAATATCTGTCGTAGTTAGCTGAAACTTTTAGGCCATCTGGCGTAGGCAACGTAAACGGTTTTAACGGATTATTAACAGAGAGCTTAGTTTCCAGTGAATTAACTCAACAAGTTAATAATCCAGAATATATTTAATATTTAGCCGTGGCAACTATTCTGATTGTCGAAGACGAGCCTCGGATTGTATCCTTTTTATCCAAAGGGCTTAGAAGAGCCGGTTATCAAATCCAGGTAGCTCAAGATGGTTTCCAAGCTTTGCCCTTGGCTACCTCGGGGAAATTTGATCTAATCTTGTTAGATTTGGGACTGCCAGGATTAGATGGTCAGTCAGTTTTAAGCGCAACTCGTTCCCATGGCATCCAAACACCCATCATCGTTGTAACGGCCCAGGCAGATGCGCACGAGTGTCAAAAGCTTTTGTTGTTAGGAGCTAATGATTATATCGCCAAGCCCTTTAGGTTTAACACGTTGCTAAACCAGGTGCACTCATACGTAAAACCAGCTACTGAAAAATTTTCAGCAGCTGGTAGAAAAAGTGAGAGCGCTCGCAAACGCCTCGTAGATATTCTCTAAGCCACCCTCACCTCATCTGAATCTATGAGAGACTTAAATTTCCGCCAAATCCACGGTGTAGTGACCTACAAGCGTAATTCTCTCATAGGACATTGGATAGACATGTAACAGATCAGGATTCGTTTCATCTCGGTGCAGAACAATTCCATTTAAGCCAATATCTCCCCGATAGTTAACGATCCGATTGTTATCGTCTACTACCATACTCATAAATGGATGTTCAGCTGGATTAGTTAGCTTTAGCTCCTCATAATCCTGAGTAAAGGGAGTCCCAAAACCTAGAGGCATATAGATCCCGTCGCTGTAGTCCTCAGCAGCAAGTTGCGGTATCGCTTCCATATCTAGACCGGTAAGGATAAGCTTACGAGTTCCCTGACTACCATCAAATACAAGCTCAACTTCCTTTAGAGGCGTGGACGCTAAAGGCGATTCGATTTCTCGTGCGATAGCTTGATCAAGTGTCTTGATTTGGCTGAAGTCACTGCCCCACAATCTATTTGGATCATAGATACCAGGTGGTACAAAGCTCTGAAACTTTAAATCCGAAGCTCGCAAATCAGCCCAGGTAGCACCAGCAATCTCTCCCACAATTAATTTTGCTTTCTTTTCCTGCTCTCCGAAAGCCATAATTTCCTCGTCTGCTAGATCGGCAGACGTCACCTCAGCCTCTTTAATGACTTGCCTAAACTCACCCAGATCCATTGCCATGGATTTGAGAAATCCAAATCCTGGCCAGGCTTCCATTGAACGTGCCTGGGACCAATAGTTTGTAGGGTTAAACTTAGCGACCAAATCCGCATAGGTACCCCGAGAAAAGTCAAAATATCCCTGATAAATGGTCTCTGTACCTGTTGGCGTTTCCGCATAAATTGCTAATTCCCAATATCCTGCACCCAAGCAATTATTTGTCAGTCCAATTGATAGCTGATCGGCACTATACCCACCAAAACCGCCTGGAATATCAATATGTTGCGAACCGGCAGCAAAGATAACGCGCTGTCGATTAAACTCGCGCTCGCTCAGAAACCATCGCGTCAGTGCAGGGTTGTCTTTAGCAATTTCCGGCACCTGTGGAATAAAAAGGCTAAGGTCAATATCACGCAGATTTAGAGTAGTCTCTCCATCAGGCCCCACTACTCCAAACGTGACATCGGTCTGATAATTAGTTTGAAAATTTTCATCAAGCTGAAAACTAATATTTGAACCAGTAAAGGTCGTATTTTCTTCCGGTGAGTGCAGAGCGATCTGCTCTATATTTTGATCGCTATAGCGAGAGACAAACCACAACAGACTTGCGCCTGTAACAACCAAAGGCAGCAAGAGCCAAAGAATATATTTATTTCGCGATAAAGCTTTCTGAAGGGCAGGTGACTTGTTGGGCAGATTTTTCTCTTGATTGGGGAAAGAGAGAGTCATAGTCGCACATGGTCGAGAGGGCTTACATGAGCGATACTACACAATGCTCGATATGTTTTTTTGTAATCGATATTGCAGATGAACTTAATATAAAGACACTGATGTTGATATTACCTAGATGATTTTAGTCAAATATATCAATCAAATTTGAAATTTTACGTACTTACCCTCATGTAATTCTTTAAAAGAGACAAAATTTACTTAAATAAATACGTAAAATTTCATGAAAAACCAGTATTTTGAACTTTTGTAACGATTTATCCGATTTATCCTGACTTCAAAAAGCATTGAATTTGTAGTACTTTATATTTTTTCTCCAGAGAATATTTGGCATCACGATTTTACGTGTTTTGAGATAGGTATAAGAAAAAATATTGCTAATAACAGCTAAGCGTTTTTTTACTCTTTTCAGATTTATTTAGGCCTTCATAGTGTCCTCTTGAGTCATGGCCTAATGCTTCAGGAATGATAACTAAAATTTTTTTGTGCCAATAAAAAAATGATAACAGTTGCACTCAGAGCCTGCATTAGTTTGATAAGCCATGCGAGATGTGGATAAAAGCTTTCGTGGGTCAGTCAACCTATCATCCGTCAACGCTAGAGGTCTTGGTGGCAGGTACCCGGAAGTTTACCGGAGTACTCAAATCTTTCTCGATACCCCGACAACGTATGCTCAGGTTGGAACCTGATTTGAGGTATTTCAGGGACGACTAGCTAGGTTTGGGAATTGCGATGCTCTGCTAGAACAGCGTTGCGATCGCAACTTCCATCTTCCCCTAACGCCCCATAGACCTATCTCACTACTCGGCAGCAACAGCAATGACAAATAACAAGTGATCGTTTGTAACGCAGAAGAGATCTTAAATCACTGCAGCAATATGCTGTACACATTGGTTGAAAAGCTCATAGCCGCTACAAAAGGAGGTCTAACGATCGATAGTTCGATAGCTTAGTGGTGCAGAAAACTTTCATGAGACTCAAGCTGAGAACACAGTCACCCTTGAGAACTCAATACGAGTATCCAGGTAGGCCTGTTTTTTTCGAGAGGCATAGGCTGGTCGCGGTTGATATCGTGATAATGCATTCAGCGTCGGTAATGGCAATCCGAGATAGCCGAGTCGTTCGAGTTCACGCAACCCCAATTGAAGAAAGCTCAGTCCCCGTTGCGCATGCCAATCGAGCATTGTTCATCGCCCTTGGGTCACAACGACGACGGCAAGAACAATGGCAATCAGTGTGGCAGCGGCTAACAACATCAGTAAACACGTGAGTGCCTGCACATCCCGTAGGTTGTTTT
>JBCDFI010000501.1:0-4143 GCA_039178155.1 Cyanobacteria bacterium P01_H01_bin.105 | reverse complement strand
TTGTCTTTTCGTTCAGAGTATTTCCTTATGCCACAAACTCTCGTTCGTTATTCTAAAGTGATTGAGATCGTTGGCGACATCATGCGGGTTCAAGTACCTGAGAGTGCTTATCTGAAAGATACCGGGCCGCGCTATGGCGATTTAGCCGTGGTTACAACCAGTGGTGAGGAAAGCCTTTCCCTGGCTCAGGTTATCAACATCAAGTATGACACGGTCGCTCTCCAGGTGTTCGGTGGTACTAAAGGGGTGGCAACAAACTCATCCGTTCGCTTTTTAGGTCACCCGATGGAGGTCACCTATTCTGACAATATTCTAGGTCGGGTATTTCGCGGGACCGGGGAGCCCATTGATGGCAGACCCGATCTATCGCAGGATTCTAAGGTGCCCATTGGTGGCCCATCAGTGAATCCAATGCGACGGGTACTAGCATCTAAGATGATCCGCACCGATGTGCCGATGATTGATGTGTTTAATTGTCTAGTCGAAAGTCAGAAGATTCCAATTTTTTCCGTCGCCGGCGAACCATTTAACCCTTTTCTGGCTCGCATTGGCATTCAGGCTGATGCAGATATCGTGATCTTTGGCGGACTCGGTCTCATTTTTGATGATTATCACTTTTTTCGCACCACATTTGAAGATGCCGGTGTGTTCTCTCGCACGGTGATGTTTGTTAATCTGGCCTCTGATCCAATTGTGGAACGCACCCTGATCCCCGATATGGCCCTGGCAGTAGCAGAACGGTTTGCGGTGGAACAGGGCAAGCGCGTCCTGGTGTTGCTAACGGATATGACCGCCTATGCCGATGCCCTGAAGGAGATTGGCATAGCCATGGATCAGGTACCGTCAAATCGTGGCTATATGGGCGATCTATACTCTCAGCTGGCGCGTCGTTACGAGAAGGCCTGTGACTATGCCCAGGGTGGCTCAGTAACGATTCTCACGGTGACTACAATGCCTGGGGATGATGTTACTCATCCTGTTCCAGACAATACTGGATACATCACCGAGGGGCAACTCTATCTCCATGATGGAGTGATTGATCCGTTTGGGTCGTTGTCACGGCTTAAGCAGCATGTCATCGGCAAGGCGACTCGAGAAGATCATAGTCAGATTATGAATACGATGATCCGCTTTTATTCAAATGCTAAAGATGCAGAGCAAAAGCAAGCGATGGCATTTGAACTGTCTGATTTTGACCATAAGCTGTTGAAATTTGGTGAGTTATTCAAGCAGCGCTTTATGGACATTAATGTGTCTATTCCCCTGGAGCAGGCGCTCGATCTGGGTTGGAAAACGTTAGCGGAATGCTTTGAACCTCAAGAACTGTTGATGAAACAGGGGCTGATTGACAAGTACTTCTCCAAAGAGATTCAGCCATAGGAGGCAACAATGGCAAGGCTGGCATTAAATAAGGCGTCTCTTACCAAACTTCAGCGACAGCTTAAAACCTATAAAGATGTCCTGCCCTCGCTAGACCTGAAGCGTCGTCAGCTGCTGGCTGAACAGGCCAAAGCTAAACGGAGACTGATGGAAATTCGCCAGCAGCTAGAAGGGTTAGAGCCGGTGATTGCTAACGATCTGTTAATGCTAGCAAATCAGGAGGTAGACCTGAGCGATCTTATTAAGGTTGTTGGAGTTGATGTAGAAGAAGAAAATGTCATGGGCACCCGTCTGCCCAAACTGGAGAAGACTGATATTAAAGTGCGCGACTATGCTTTGTTGGGCAGACCTCACTGGGTCGAGCGTGTGGTAGATGCCCTAACAACAGCGGTGGGGTTACGTCTGCAGCTACAGGTGGCTGAGCAACGGCAGGTATTGCTTAACCAGGCTGCTCAAAAGATCACCCAGCGGGTCAACCTGTTTGACAAAGTGCTGATCCCAAGAGCCCAAGCAAATATCAAGAAAATCCAGATCTACCTGTCGGATGCAGAACGAGCAGCGGTGGTAAATTCGAAAATTGCCAAGCGAAAGAAGGGGGCTGCTGCATGAGCATTGTACCCTTGAACAAAGTTACCCTGTGTGGATTAAGTCACGATCAAGAGATGGTGCTTGAAGGTCTGCAGCATCTGGGATGTCTACACCTAATCCCGCTGCGCTCATCACCCTCGCAAGAATCGGAAACGGCTCTATTTGTAAGGGATGAAGATGCCCATGAAGCCTTGTTACATCTAATGGATGTACGACGTAGACGACACCAGGTTTTGGATAATGTGGATTTTAACTTTGATCAGGTGTTAGCGATGGCTCTAGCTAATAAGCAAAGCCGTCGAGAAGCCGAGGACAGGCGATATTTTTTAACAAATCGGATCCGAGATTTAGAACCCTGGGGAGACTTTACCTTACCCGATATCGAGCAGCTAGGGGGGTATCGGTTCTGGTTTTATCGAGTGCCCTACGCCAAGATTAAATCTCTCCAGGAGCTGGAATGGCCCTGGCAACAGGTGGCTGCGGATCATCGATTTGCTTACGTTGTGGTTATCTCTAAACAGGAGCCCCCTGCTGCTGCTTTGCCGGTTGCTCGCACGTATACAGGGGCAGTGCCGATAACAGATTTAAAGCATGAGCTGCAGCGGGTTGAAATCCAGCTAGAAGACTTGGATGCTGAACACGAGGCCCTAAGCCGCTGGATACATTTATTCTCTAAAAACCTGGCGCGGGCTGACGACCAGGCAGCAATTCAGTATGCGAGTGCTCAAACCCATCAAGAAGTTGGCATCTTTGTGGTTCAGGGTTGGATGCCGGTCCAAGATTTGAAATCGTTGGAAGCGTTTGCGAAACAACAGGAACTGGCACTCTTGGTTGAACCGGCCCGTCCTGATGATACTCCGCCCACCCTGATGGATAATCCGCCAGGTCTAAGTAGTGGGCAGGATTTGGTCAGTTTTTATCAGACCCCTGGCTACCGTAGCTGGGATCCGTCAATTGCGGTTTTCTTTTCGTTTGCCGTTTTCTTTGCAATGATTCTCTCGGATGCTGGCTATGCTTTGGTGCTAGCACTGATTGTGGCCTGTTACTGGCCGTCGATGGGGAACAGTGAAGGTGGTCGACATTTCCGGGTCCTATCGGTGATGGGATTAATCGCTGCCGTCATTTATGGTGTTTTAGTCGGTAGTTATTTTGGGGCTGGACCTGAACAGGTTCCTCGCATCGGGTCACTGCTCACCCGGTTTCAGATTCTAAATATCAACAATTACGATGCCATGATGCAGCTTGCGATCGCAATCGGCTGTCTGCATATTACCTTTGCTAATATCGTCGCCGCCCTTGGTGCCGGTGGGTTTGCTGGCAAAGCACAACCACTGGGCTGGATTGTTGTGATTGGCGGCGGCTTAGTGTTGGGGTATGGAGGGACCACTGGGTCCCATCTGGGCACTGGTTTACTGGTGGGTGGTTTCTTAATTATCTTCTTAGGTGGATTTCTCGGCAGTCGCCAAAAAAATCTGTTCTTGCGCCTAGTGGCGGGTCTGGGTTCACTGACCCAAATCTCCAAACTGTTTGGCGATATTATGAGCTATCTACGATTATTCGCGCTAGGATTGGCCAGTGCCTCATTGGCCTTAACCTTTAACCAGCTAGCCCATCAGGTCTATCAGTCAGTGCCGGGTCTGGGGTTGTTGCTCAGCATTCTCATTCTGTTACTGGGCCATGGCATTAATTTGGCCTTAGGGATCATTAGCGGTTTTGTCCATGGTTTGCGATTGAATTTTATTGAGTTTTTTAACTGGGGTATCGCCGATGAAGGATATCCCTTTCAAGCATTTGCAAAAAAGGAGAGTAATCCGTGAACGAATTTCTCAGTCTCCTGGGGTGGATAGGCATATACGCGCCTGTTTCATTAGGGGCGATTGGCAGTGCCCTAGGCTGTAAAATCGCTGGACAAGCGGCCATTGGGGCCATGCTTGAAGTTAAAGGAGGATACGGTCGCTTTGTTGGCCTATCGGCGTTGCCGTCTTCCATGTCGATTTATGGCATTGTTGTTCTGTTTTCGTTGAACCGTTTGGTGACCATAGACAACGCTGCTGGGCTATTTAGCATTGGTGTAGGCTCCGGGGTGGCGTTTTTGCTATCGGCGGTTTATCAAGGTCAGGCGTGTGCATCTGCGATCGCAGGGGCCAAAGCCAAACCTGAAATCTTTGGACTTTC
>JBCDFI010000500.1:0-4162 GCA_039178155.1 Cyanobacteria bacterium P01_H01_bin.105 | reverse complement strand
CTAGGCGTCCAAAGAAGCCTGACTCACTGCGATATTGGGCGGCGACATTGTAGGTTAAATCTGGGGTAAAGGGGGTGCGTTTACCCTCAATCGGTTGACCTGTGAAGAAATCGACTCCATTTTGGAATTCAGCATCGAGCAAACCTAATCCAGCACTTA
The DNA here is from genome assembly GCA_039178155.1 of Cyanobacteria bacterium P01_H01_bin.105. Classification (GTDB taxonomy): domain Bacteria; phylum Cyanobacteriota; class Cyanobacteriia; order Phormidesmidales; family Phormidesmidaceae; genus Leptothoe. The sequence goes on along the minus strand of JBCDFI010000500.1, from coordinate 4,003 downwards.
GTTCTAAACCAGGAATCGGGCGGGCGGTAAGTTCTAGCTCGGCTCCAATGGTGCGGATATCGGCATTGCCAATGGTAACAATACCGTTTTGTATACTGGGGAATTGAAAGTTTGTTGTATCGTTATAAAAGCCAGCTAGGTTCAATATCAGCCGGTCATCTAACCAAGAAGATTTGAGGCCAAGCTCATAATTCCAGGATTTCTCAGCGTCAAACACGGCGACAGTCTCATTATCTGGCTCAAAGTTGCCACCGGGTGGACGGTATCCTCGGGTAATGCTGCCGTAGGCTAATAGATTTGGGGTAAAGCGATAGTCAACAACAAACCGGGGTAGCAGCTCTGAGCCATCGGTTTCCACATCGCTAAACTGCTGTAACGGCAGCACCAGGGTCTCATCAGGTGAAATAAAGGTTTGGGTAAAATCCGTGGAGACTTCTGTATTTTCATATCGCAGACCAGCGGTAAGCGTCAGGTCATCAACAATTTCATAACTGGCCTGACCAAATGCGGCCAGACTGCGGCTATCAACCTCACCATCGGAACGCAATGTACCCTGACTTGTCGCAGGTGCAGCTGTCCCAGAAATAAAATCGCGATTATTGTTAAATGTAGACGTCTCAAAGTATCCTCCAGTGATCCATTGCAAACGCTCGCTTTGCTCTGGAGACTGTACTCGCAGTTCTTGGGTAAATACTCGCGATGAGAAATCAGGGGCGTTAATCAGGAAATCGGCAATAGTACCGTCCTGGTCAAGGGCTCCTTGCTGGCTAGAAAAACGATGGGCCGTAATGGAGGTGACTCGAATATTTGGGGTATTGTAGGCCACCCGCAGCGACTGGGCATTGGACACCACATCATTAAATCCATTAAAGTCTAATTCGGATTCAAACGGATCGCCGGGTCTAACCAATACTAGCGGTTCTGCTCCCTCGCGATAGTCGCTCACTGAGGCATTGAGCAATACCTCCCATTCCTCTGAGGGAGTCCATAGCAGCTGTCCTCGTCCCGTGATGGAGGTACCCCCATCAATGTCGTCATCAAGAAATGTGTTCTCCACATAGCCATCTTGGGTACCGTAGCTGCCCGACAGTCGGAACAACAGTTCATCTTCTACAATTGGACCGCTAGCGCTGAGCTGGTTTTCTAAATCCTCAAAGCTACCGTAGCTGGCAGCAGCTTTGAATTCATACTCATTTGTCGGTCTACGAGTGATGACGTTAATGACACCGCCTGCAGAGCTTCTACCATAGAGGGTATTTTGTGGTCCTCGCAGCACCTCAATTCGTTCTAAATCCACCAGGTCTTGATCGATAAAACCGGCAAAATCGTAGGGAACATCATCGATAAAAAAGCCTACGCCATCACGGGTAAAGGCGTTAAAGTTGGAAACCCCACGCACGGTATAGAAGGGTGATGTGCGGTTGGCACCGCTGGGGAAAAAGGTAAAGTTGGGCGTTCTATCGGCGATGCTGTCCAACGAGTCAATGTCGGCATCTTCGATCTGTTGTTCTGTAAACGTAGTGATGCTGACAGGAACATCCTGGACGTCTTCAGGTGTACGTTCAGCAGTAACAACAATTCGTAGCGTGTCGCTTTCTTCTGATTCAGCGGGCTCACTCACTTCTGGGGTTTGGCTATTTTGTGCCCAACTGGGCTGAATTGCCAGGAGTACAATGATCCCTGCTCCCCATAATCCTCGACCGATCAAGTATTTTTGCATTAGGTTTACAGAACTCACACCAGGTCAAAGAAGGGTAATGTTGCTTGGTAGTGGAGGACTGGGACAAGACTCAGCGACTACTCACCTTTATTAAGAATCCTTCTCATTGACCTATCAGGGATAATACTGAGCCTATGCTGAAACTTCTATGACCTAGCGGGCGTTTTGTTAGCCCTAAACGGCGTTTCTGATTACGATTTATGTCAATGTTTGCCAACAGCGCTAGGCAGTACACCAAGCTGCTGTTTGAACTTGACGCAAATCGAGATGATGATCTTTGCTGTGTCCAAATCGAAGGATACTGGTGACTTCATCATCAGGCTCAGCCATCTACAGCAATTCTTGAAACTGTATGTCTTCTTGCAGGACTTTTCATTGGCTCGATGATGCAGCACTTGTGGGTGAATAGTGAACATGCCTTGAGCAGAGTCGAAGGACACGTCTACCTGAGTGATTTATACTATTACTATTGATAATTTATATCAATTAGCCTATTGATTAAGATAGATAATTGAAAAGATAACGAATGTAGAATCCACCTCATGCAAGTAAGATTTTCTGCTGGAGATATTGATGATTTGTTTACGGAATGCGGACAGAAGCTCGGTACCTGTATCCAGGTAGAGCCTTCTGAAGTCTTAATCGAACTATCACCCCATGTTGGCAAAGGCTACTTGCAGCGGATTAAACTTCGTCCGGGTTTGGAAATATCTATTGAACATTTTGAGGTTTCAGAACCTTTTATGGCAGAGATTTCCAATCACTTTAACCGAGGGGGTATTGAATTTAAGTCGTCTTTGTCAGGCTATGCTAAAGGTGATTTTCCAGACTTTGAAGATGAGTATCATCTTGCTCCTAGACACAGTAGAATTAGCTTTGCTGGAAACTATGGAGAATGGATTGAATGCCAACCCCATGCTCCTATTATCCATGTCGAGGTTAATGTTGATCCCTCACTATTAAACAATCTAATTGGAGGGCGCGCAGATCAGGTTTCTGGAGATTTGCAAACTGTCTTAGCAGATAGAGCAATCAGTCCCTTATCTCTAACTCAGAAGATGTCTCAGGCAACCTTTCAAGCGGCAGAACAGATTTTAAATTGCCCTTATCAGGGATTGACCCGTCAGTTATTCTTAGAAAGTCGAGCCCTTGAGCTCATTGCTTTACAATTGCCATTAAGTCTGACTAAAAATCAGAAAAATTCATCTCACTCTATCCTCAAAAAAGATGAGGTGGATCGAATTCATGATGCTAAGAAGATTCTATTGAGCAATCTGGAAAATCCTCCGTCGCTGCTTGAGTTGGCGCAACGAGTTGGATTAAATGACTATAAGTTAAAGCGAGGCTTTCGTCAGGTATTCGGAACAACTGCTTTCGGATGTTTGTACCATCACAGAATGGAACAAGCCAGAAGATTACTAGAAACCGACTATTCCACCGTGACAGAGGTGGCCCAAGCGGTTGGTTATACCAGTGCCACATCGTTTAGTGCTGCATTTAAGAAAAAATTTGGAATGTCTCCCAGATGCTATAAGCTCCGTCCTTGAGCCAATAGCGATCCGTTTGCAATAGAAAAAAATCCGTTTCCAAGAGGACAGGATCAATCACCATCTTCTACCATCACGTCATCATTAACTGAGAATGGTTGTCATTGCCATTTCATCCGTTCGCCCCTATTGTGTGAGGAGATAACGTGAGGCAATTGTATCTACTTAAAAGTCTGTGGCTGAGTGGTCTTTTATGGATTTTTCTCTGTCAAGTGGTTATTGCTGAATTAGCAACAGAACTAGATTCAGAACTCCCTGCTGTGGATGCATTGAATAATCAAGAAGAAGCTGTTCCAGAGTGGATATCTCAGACTCCAACCTCGGACACGGATGAACTTGAGGAAGAGGAGGAGGAAGAAGAAGAAGAAAAGGATACCCTACGCATTGTGGTGACGGCAGAGAAAACGCCTGAGGTGGTGCAAGACGTACCTATTAGCTTGACTGTACTCACTGAAGATGAGTTAGAAGATGCTGATATTACTAGCCTTGACGGAATTGCTGGCAACACTCCTAACTTTTCCTCTTTTTCGGCTACGGGCAGTCGCAGCTTTGCGTTTTATAGTATTCGCGGTCTATCTAACCAAAACTTTGGCTCTCGGGACCCGGTGGCCTTTTATATTGATGATGTACCCTACGACTATGGCAGTTTTATTGATTTAGACTTACCCGATCTACAGCAGGTGGAAATTTTGCGGGGACCGCAGAACACACTCTACGGCCGCAGTAGTCAGGCAGG
>JBCDFI010000499.1:0-4162 GCA_039178155.1 Cyanobacteria bacterium P01_H01_bin.105 | reverse complement strand
CTCAATCCCAATGGTCGTATCCCAACGATTGTTGATCGTGGTAACGATGATTTTGTTGTCTTCGAGTCTGGAGCCATCCTTTGGTATCTAGCAGAAAAATATCAGAAGTTTCTCCCTGTCGGTGACAAAACTCGCTCCGAGGCCCTGCAATGGCTAATGTTTCAGATGAGTGGCATTGGCCCAATGATGGGACAGGCCATGTATTTTCAACGGATTGCCGCACCGAAAGGCATTGAAGACCCATACGCAATTGAGCGCTATGTAACCGAGTCTCGACGCCTGCTTGAGGTATTAGATAAACAACTTGCAGGCAAGGCCTATTTATTAGGCGATGATTTCACCATTGTAGATATTGCCACCTATCCCTGGGCGCGATCGCACCCTTGGGCAAAGGTGTCGGTGGAGGGTCTAGATAACCTGCAAGCCTGGTTTGATCGCATTGATGCCCGACCTGCCACCCAAAAAGCCCTGACAATTCCCAAACCCTTTCCGGCCTTCTTTGGCAAAGGCGATGAGGCAACCTCAGAAGCTGAAAATGCCTCTCGCTTCTAAAATTTGAGACCGTACTCTTGCCCTTTTGCGATCGCGTTGAAAACAGAATTTTGCCATGAAGAACATTTTTATCATCAATGCCCACGAAGAATATCCCTTTTCTCCAGGGAAACTCAACGCCACTTTGGTACATAGGGCGAAAAACAACCTGGTTGAAAAAGGATACGACGTCAAAATTACGACGATGAAGGATGATTACGATGTTGATCAAGAAATCGCCAAGCATCAGTGGGCAGACGCGATTATCCTCCAAACGCCCGTGAACTGGATGGAAGTGCCCTGGAGCTTTAAGCGCTACATGGATTTTGTCTACTCGGCTGGTATGGATGGACGTCTGTGTGACGGCGACGGCAGAACTCGAAAAGATTCCAACAAACAATATGGCACCGGCGGCACGTTAGCGAATACAAACTACATGCTGTCCCTAACCTTTAACGCCCCTAAAGCCGCCTTTGATAATCCCGATCAGTGGTTTTTTGCAGGGAAAAGCGTGGACGATTTGTTTTGGCCGATGCATCTTAATTTTAAGTTCTTTGGTATGCAGCCCATGGAAACGTTTGTGTGCTTTGATGTGATGAAGAATTCTGACATTGAGAACGACTTTATTCGATTTGAAGCCCATCTCAGTCAGCACTTTCCAGCACTGTAAACCATTGCCCAGAGACGTTTTACCATGCCACCTACATTTAAATATCACGCTGAAGATCGCCATGCCACCTGGTTAGAACTCTTCTTTGATCTAGTGTTTGTTGCCGGTATTAGCGTCATTACCCATCACCTGGCCCATGTTCATGACGGTCATATTGAAGGAGAACAGGTCATGCTGTTCTTTACCGAATTCATTCCTGTGTGGTGGATTTGGGCAAGTCATACCCTGTATGCGAACCGGTTTGATACCGACAGTCGTACCCATCGAGTTGCCAGCTTAGTGATCATGTTTTTGATGACTACACTGTCAGCCTTTTTGGGTGCGGGCATTCTGGAAGATGCGGCTCGCTTTATCACCTATTACGTCATCATTCGGGCAGTACTGGCGGGCATGTATTTTGTAACCAGCTACCGATTCAGACAAACTCAGCCTTACACCCAAAAGATGGGAATAGTGATTTTGGCTGGAGTTGCGATCTCCCTTATTTCTGTACTCTTTGGTACACCCTTACGACAAATTATCTTTCTTGGCGGTATCGGCCTTGAGATGCTGATAACGGCCTATCTAAGTACAGGCAGGGACCTGAAACCTGTTCATCGAGAACATTTGGTTGAGCGGGTCGGACTTCTCTCCATTATTCTGTTGGGGGAATCCGTGATCAGCCTAGTTGGAGGGCTTAGCGGTCTCGACTGGAACCAGTTCGATATGGTAGCAGCTCTGACTGGATTCTTGATGATTGGGGCAATTTGGTGGATTTATTTTGACGGGTTCAGCCTGCTCGAAAACGCTAAAAATATTCAATATGGCTTTCCACTGCTGTATTCCCATGTGTTGTTCCTGTTAGGCATGGGTATTCTCTCAAGCCTGATCCGACACGCTATTTTAAATGACATAGCCGTGAGCGATTTTAGGTGGCTTGCCATTACAGGTATGACCCTGTTCTACTCGGGTAAACAGATTAGCTACTACCTGGCATTTCCACCCGTCCGTGGCATCATCATAATTAACACGGTTGTCTGCATTAGTGTGACGGTATTCTCCACGTTTTTACCCCGCCCAGAGTACACACTGATTGGGATTACTTTAGGTCTGTTGTTCTATGTTTATTCCAACTTTCGATGGACATTGAAAACAAATGTTTCTGAGTTTCTAGCAGATATTGAACCTGCCTCTTAATGCCTGCCAGTTTAGTATTGATACAGCAAAGGAGTGCGAACTGCCAGTGTCTACTCACTCTGGGAGCTGTTTAGGCTTGAGTGTTCAGGAGCCCAATTTAAGGTGAACCATATCCCTTTGTTTGTCAAAAAAGACGATGTGATCCTGCCAAGGTGTTCTCTAAATTTGGAAACAAGATTGCAGAACGATCTGCCAAGCAGCCGATTGAAAATGGAGTAGTCTACCAGGAAAAATACAAATAAAACATACTTTTTCATAACTACCACATCGAAACTCCATACCTTTTCCATAACGACGAAAGTGTTACCTAGAAATTAATGTTGGAGTCATCAGAAGACAGTTAAGAACTCACGGCTGCTTATGGGTTGTTTTAGCTGAATACTTCCAATAATGAAACACTTTCGAGAAATAAGGAATCGCTTATTGTGGCTAACTCTGTAGTGACGAATCTAATACCCGATACGGTTTTGGTAAATCATGATGTCATGATTGGGGTGCGGGTGGACTCTCCCATGCCAGGTACTGGTGAGTAAGAGGTGTGTGATGAGAATTGCTCACGACATTACTCAATTGATTGGGCAGACTCCTCTGGTGCGGTTAAATCGTATTCCTCAGGCGGAGGGCTGTTTGGGACAGATTGTGCTCAAGCTGGAGGGGATGAATCCAACATCTTCTGTTAAAGATCGCATTGCTCTCAGTATGATTCAAGCGGCTGAAGCAGCTGGAGATATTTGTCCGGGGCAATCGATTTTGGTAGAAGCGACGGCAGGAAATGCAGGCATTGCCCTGGCGATGGCGACAGCTGTGAAGGGGTATTCTCTAATGCTGACAATGCCAGATGACATGAGTCTGGAACGGTGTAAGCTTTTGAGAGCCTATGGTGCAGAGTTATTGTTGACACCAAGACATGAGGGTATGCGGGGTGCGATCGCACTTGCGGCTGACGTTGTTGCTACGAACCCTAATGCTTACATGTTGCAACAGTTTCAAAACCCAATTAATCCTCAGGTGCATCGTCAAACAACCGCCCATGAAATCTGGACCGATACTGAGGGACAAGTAGATATAGTTGTTGCAGGTGTGGGCACGGGTGGGACCATCACTGGCATTGCTTCTAGCCTCAAGCCGCGTAAACCTTCGCTACAAGTGATTGCTGTAGAGCCAGCAGCCAGTTCGGTGCTATCGGGAGGTAAGCCGGGACCCCATCAAATTCAGGGGTTGGGGGCTGGGTTTGTGTCTGATGTAATGCGGATTGACCTGCTGGATGAGGTGATACCCGTGACGGATCAAGATGCGATCGCATACAGCCGACAACTGGCCAGTGAAGAAGGCATTTTGTCTGGCATTTCCACGGGTGCTGCCCTTGGTGCTGCTATTCAAGTGGCGCAGCGTCCAGAGAACCAAGACAAACTAATTGTAGTAGTGCAACCTAGTGCGGGTGAGCGTTACTTGAGTACTAACTTGTTCAACAATTTGACGGCTCAGTCGATGTCCGTCATCCACCCACTGGAACAGTTGATTTCTGACGAGGCAGCTGTTAACAACCCAAGCTCTCACCGCTTCTATGCGTCAGTGTCCTAATCACCAGTTCGAATTTTGATATAAGGGCTCCATCCATGTTTGTTATTACCCTGCGACGGCGGTTGCGATCGCCGCCAGAGATCGGGTGTAGTTTAACACCTATTATTTCATGCCTCACAGGGCTTTCAACCGTTTGTGACTGTTCAAGTCAAACTAACCAACAATGACTCAACTAAAGGAGATTATCATGACATTACAACTTGG
>JBCDFI010000498.1:0-4162 GCA_039178155.1 Cyanobacteria bacterium P01_H01_bin.105 | reverse complement strand
TGATATCACGGTGCACCAGCATATGCCGATGTTTCACATGGAGCACTGTGTATTCTGCGCATTTTTGTCTGATGGAACGGACTTTACCAACTGCGGGCGACCCTGTGAAAAGCATGAGGTGGTACTTTGCGATCGCACTGGTACCGAGCACGTTCTTCAAGCTGACGCAGGCTGCCGCAACACCCTGTATAACGGCGTTGCCCAAACTGGTGCTGAGTTTATTCTCCGTCTGATAGACCAGGGATCACGTCACTTTCGCATTGAATTTTTGAATGAAACACCGGACCAGGTTATACAAATTCTTGCCTGTTATCAACAGCTACTCAACGGAGACATAACCGGTCGTCAGCTTTGGAAAACTCTGAAGCTATCTAATCAGCTGGGTGTTACCCGTGGAGCTTTAGAAAAACGTAGAAAAAAGTGATTTTGTGACTTGGATCACGACTTTATCTGACTTAAATTAATGCGTTTAATTGCTCTTTTTGAATCATGTCTTCGGACCCTGTAGGACTATTTAAAATCAATAAATAACCCCAGCATTGCTACCGGGGCTGATTACACATATTAGATTACTCATAAGGTGTGCCTCAGGCACATATTCAATGTAATTAATTTTGGCGTCTTACACCGTAAATACCCTATAAACTTTCTTGAAGACGGGCTAAAGCTTCTTTTTTATTTGCTTTTAGAATCAATGAAAGCTCCTTTCAGTAGGGCTTTCATTGATTTAATTGTGAGCTTATTAAGTTTGTTTTTTTGTATTTTGATATGTTCAATAGGTTTCTAGAATTGTGCTTTAGATTACCTCTTGACACGATTTTCATGCATACGATTTTGTTCAATTTTAATTGTTGATTTCATATGATGTAGTTAACTGATGCGATATACCTAATCCCAATAAATAACCCCGACATGATTGCCGGGGCTGATTACACATAAGGTGTTTATATAGAGTGTGTTGCAGAAACAAAACCAATGTAACTAATTCTTAGGAACACCTCCGTAAATCCATCGTAAAACTCCTTAAAGAGAGCCTAAAGTCAATTGACTTATCCGTTTTTACGGTGAGTCCATAAGCTTAGAACCTTTGGTTGTATGTAGAACTACAGAAGCTAGAAGGGCTTTTCCTGATGATCTTGATTTTTTAGCCTCTAATTTCCTAGGGAAAAAGTCTGCAGTTGCTTTAGCTAACCAAAGGTTCTACCGTTCCAACCCCACATTGCGCCTTCGGCATCGGCAAATTCGATGTAGGTGCGATCAGGGGGAACTCCTAGTGCAGCCTGCACCTGAGCACAAAATTCCTGACTCATAGTTTTTGTTTTGCCACCCATGGTGCCAACGCTTTTGATTTCGATGTAGCAGGTAGGATCAGTACTGCCACCAAACGTCATGGCTGTACCAGGCTGAAAGGCCGTCATCACGTAGGATTCTGGTTTGCCGATATGCTTAGCTAAGCTCGCCGATAGCTGCTTGAGCATATCTTCCACGGCACCTTTTGAGGGTGCATCGACAGAGGTTTGAACTTTGATTAGGGGCATGATTGTTGCAGAATTTAGCAGCTAGATGGTGAGTGGAGTTGCATGATGGGATGGACGTCCTCTATCCCCCATAATTCCAGCCAGTGGTCGATAGCAGCAGAGCCTCACCTTCACGGTGAATGCCTGCACCAATGACTTCGCCGACAAAGACGGTATGGTCTCCCTGCTCAACGGCACTGACTACATTACATTCGAAATAGCCGAGAGTGTCTTTAATAATGGGGCAGCCGGTTTCAGGTCCAGGATAAAACTCGATGTCCTCAAATTTATTGCCAACGCGACGTAGAGGTTTAAAGAAGTTTTGAGCCATGTTTTTTTGGCCATCTTCTAACACGCTGAGGGCAAAAACTCCGCTGGCTTTGATCATGGCGTGGGATGTGGAATCAGCCTTGACGCAGTTAACTACTAGCGGTGGGGCAAAGGATGCCTGCATAACCCAGCTGGCGGTAAAGCCGTTGACTTCTTCACCATCTCTAACACCACAGATGTAAAGCGCATGGGGAATCTTGCGCAGCATAGTCTTTTTGGCCTGTTCATCGAGCATGGGATCAAACCTTTGCTTTGCCTACAATGTTTAAGTTTAAGCGAAGTGAACTGCCTAGAGTTGCAATCTATCCCATAAAAAAGCCTCTGCCAATACGGCAGAGGCTTGGAGTGTGTGTAGGGAAAGTTAAAAGAGGGAAGGGTGCCCCATGAAAAGTAATGAAGCTTCGCAGACGGAGACGCCCTCGGCACCCAAACTTGGTCAGTCTGACTATGGCTTGCGCTGTTAGCGGGTGACGGACTTAGTCCGAGCATCTAGTGCATCGAGACGAGTTTCTTGGATGTTGTCGATAGCTTTAGTGCGAGCATCTAACGCTTCTAAACGAGCGGCTTGGATATTCTCAACGGCTTTAGTCTGGTTATTCAGGTGCTCTAGGCGTAGCTTGTGAACGCTGTTCTTCGTGCGAGCATCTAGGGCGTTTAGACGCTCAGCTTGGATATTCTCAACGGCTTTAGTGCGAGCATCTAGAGCATCTAAACGGGTTTCCTGGATGTTATCGATGGCCTTGGTGCGGGCGTCTAAAGCATCTAGCCGAGTCGCATGGATATCTTCGATGGCTTTGGTTTGGTTGTTGAGGTGCTCCAGGCGTAGCTTATGAACTGAATTCTTAGTGCGGGCATTAAGTGCTTCGAGGCGAGCAGATTGGATGTTGAAGCTAGCGGGCTCGGAGGCAGCAGCGATGGGAGCAACGGCAGCGGATGCAACGAGAACGGTTAAGGCAGAAAGGATAGTACGTTTCATGGTTAAAGCTCCTTGGTGAATCGGTGAAGTGTGTGTATTTATTTGCTTCATTGATTACTAGAATGCGGGAGCTACCTGAACGCTATCTGACGAGTAACTGAAGATTGCTTAAGGGATTTCTGAGATTGGCTGAGGAAACTTTGTGATGGCGGTCACAGGGAAGGCATTTGGGTTTGCAATTTAACTCATGGCTGGCTGCTATAGCCTTGCTCAAATAGGCAGTTACTCAGCATTTTTATTGACTGTGAGAAAATAGTGTCTCAGCTAATTTTTTAGTGAAAGAATTGGTAATTTATGGTCACAGCTCCAAAGTGCTTAAGAATAGTAGTATTCAAATTCAACTTAAATAGCTGTGTTAGAGCCCGTTAGGACAATAGAAATTTACCAAAAGCCCCCTTCTCCCATGACACTTAAAGCTGGAGACCCCATCTTTAAAGAAGGCGAACCTGGAGATATCATTTACGGCATCCTCACCGGTGAGGTGGAACTATGGATTAATAACACTGTGGTGGAAACCATTCAGCAAGGCGATCTGTTTGGTGAAGGGGCGTTGGTTCATGCGGATCACAAGCGATTTGAAACTGCGATCGCAAAGACTGACTGTCTCTTAACGTTTCTTGATCGTCATCATTTTCTCTTTGTAGTGCAACAGACACCGTTATTTGCATTAGAAGTGATGCGAAGTTATTCCGATCGCTTGCGTGCCTTAAAAGGTCGATAAGTGATGAATCAATTCTGACTAAAATTAAATAAGGACCCCTATGTAGCTTAGTGCTCATAGGGGTTTGAGTTAGATATAAGGATTAAGTAATACAGTAATCTGTCTACTTAGATATTGGGTTCGAAATAGGTTGTTATTCAATAAGCTGTCTGTGAATTCACTATAGTTCGACGATGTGCTCTATCCATCCTTTTACAGGATTAACCTATGGTCTGTTTACATAACCATCAAGCTTGCTTGGCTTGTGTCCGCGATCACTGTGGTGTGAGCTGATGGAGTATTGACTAAAGGATTAAAGATATAGCGATTGCCGTAGCCTAGTCGTTTGTAGTGTTGAGCAATTGGACTAGCGAGGGTTTAAAACATAACAGCACCCAAAATACTCAACTGAAGGACTCTTCTAAAGTTAACAAGACTTTTTAGAGGTGGTTTGTGTAAGACGAACTTACTATAAAAAAAGCTCTCTACTATCCCAACCTTATTGATGCAAAACATCTCGCGATTATAGAAGCCGCCGATCAAATGATTCCAAAAGTCGAAGATGAAGAGGCCATCTTCGATCTTCACTCGGTGAAGTTCAAAGAGTTTCGGAACTACAGATTCTCCAGTGATATGGCT
>JBCDFI010000497.1:0-4168 GCA_039178155.1 Cyanobacteria bacterium P01_H01_bin.105 | reverse complement strand
GTATTCAGTTTGCCAGCGCGTCGCTTAATCCACCCTGACCCGGCGGGTGAGAATGGCCATCATTTCATTGGGCCGTCCGGTGGGGAGGGGTTTGCTCCAGTCGTTGGGCTCGGAGTAGTTGAGCTTGTGGAGCAGGGCGATGGTGTTGCGGATGGCGGTGAGGCTACCGAACAGGGTGTGGTTGACGGTTTCGTATTGGTATTCGGGCAGGACGGGGATGATGGGCGGTGGGTTGGATGCGCCTTGGGTGTTGTCTTGAAACATGGTTCTGGTTCTCCAGGTAAGGTATAGGCCCCTAGCCTCTCGCAGAGAGGGTTTGGGGGTAGGAAAGCCAGAACCTAAAATTCAGCCACCCCGCGAACTATTTCGCTAATCGAGGTGACTGGGGCATAATAATGCCCAGACTCCAGATTGGCTGTTGCTTTCTGGGGTTTAGCCGTCGGTAGATGCCGCAAACATCTGCCGACGGTGCTAAATATTAGGTTCTAGTGGAAAGGCCGCGAATATCACGACCATTAGAAAAAAGTAGAGCAAAATTCTGTTGCCGTCAAGATACAAAATATTAATCAGGCGTTTTGGTATCTCGTATCAAAAAAAGTTGATGAGTGGCAGTTACATCGACAGTACTCATAAACGTTGTAAATTACGTTTCAGGTATATCTAGTTTGATTTGATATAAGCTTATGGCTGATTGCAAAAATCCTTCCATCTCTCGAACATTAGGGTAGGTTGGAAAAATGGTTAGCAAAAGTTTTAAGTCTCTAACAGCATGTTTGATTTGGTGAATAGAAACCTTTTTAGACAGAACTTCTTTGTACAGCTGTTTTGCCTTTTCAATTCGCTGTGCAACCAAATAACATAGTGCTAAGTTGAAAGTATTGTGATGGTTTTCGGGAAACTTTTGGTGATTTTGTGTTGCTAGACGAATGGACTCTCTGATAGCGGAATTAAATTCCTTTAATTGTTTTAGCCCCAAATGAGCAAACGCCTTGCTCAAATGATAGGACCAATTATCGTCCTCAGTACCTGCTGCTGTTGCAAAGTCTGTAAGAGCTTGATGATATTTTCTTGAAAACAGGTAGACGTTTCCTCGTCCAATGATATTTTTTTTGTCTTTGGGGTTAATTTCAATGGCGCGATTGAGGTCTGCTAGTGCACTGTCATGTTGCTCCATCAAGCAGTAAGTTACACCTCGGCTAGCAATGGCCCGCTGATAATTAGGGTTGAGTTCAATAGCCTGCGTGAAGTCTTTGATAGCCATGTCATATAGCTCCATCAAGCAGTAGGTTGTACCACGCATAGCAATAGCCCACTGATAATTAGGGTCGAGTTCGATTGCCCGCGTGAAGTCTACTATCGCCTCGTCATAGTGTGTCAGTACTTTATAGGTTACACCTCGGTTAGTAATGGCCCACTGATAATTAGGGTCGAGTTCAATAGCCCGCGTGAAGTCTACTATTGCTTCGTCGAAGTGCTCCATTAGCCGATAGGTCCTACCACGGTGTGCAATGGCCCATTGATAGTTAGGATCGAGTTCGATTGCCCGCGTGAAGTCTGCTATCGCCTCGTCATAGTGCTCCACTAACCGATGGGTCTCACCACGATGTGCAATGGCCCATTGATAGTTAGGATCGAGTTCAGTAGCCTGAGTAAAATCTGTTAAGGCTTTGTCATAGTTTTCTATTCGCCGATAAACTTTTCCTCTCCAGGCTAAGACAATAGCCTTCTTAGTTTGGTCAATTCTCGACGAATTTAGAAGAGCAGTAAACGCTTTGATCGTAACTTGATAGTCACCCTTGCCATAGGCTTTTAGTCCATAGGTAAGTTGCTTTCCCCATCGCTTGACTACCCGATTTTCTGTATCGTCACCCACTCTTAAAATAGCTTCACTGTATTGCTGGGCAAAGCTACGTTTTTGTTTCAGAGCATCCAAAAAACTGTTAAGTGCTATGGTAAGCTGCTCTTGAGGCTTTCTACAAAGCTGATGGTAAAGATACTTTAGGGTGTAGTCTTGCCAGTCCTCGTCTCCATAGCGAGTTTTTTTATCCAGTTTTAGATCTTCACGACGTTTTTGATAGTGCTCTGCCAAAAGCTTATGCTTTGTTTCCCAACGGCTGTTAGATTCTCGGTGCTGGAAACGTAACATCTGAGGCCGCACTACATCATGGTAAGCCCATCCATCGCTGCGGTCTCGCACAAAAGGCATTCCTTTTAACCAAATAAATAAATCATCAACAGAAGCATTAACATCACTCACCAACTGAGCTACTACATCCTGGTTCAAACTTTGAGGTAATGCTGCATCTAACGCCAACTGCCGTTTTCTCGGATCATCTACCCATTGTAGAAATCGTTCTACAGCGGTTCCACTGGCTTCACCGACTTGTGTAGGGTCGTTAGGTGAACTCTCTGCCAAAATTGCTAACAGCAGCGGCAACCGTCCCGAAACATCCAGAATGGTTTCAATAACTTCAGCATTTGTTACTCCACGTCGTTGTAAAAACTGAGTTGCTTCTTCTACAGAAAAAGACTCTAAAGGAAATAGCACGGGTTCATATCCAGACCAGCTATTAACGCCTAACTGGTCTCGTCCTGCGATAACCCAAATGCAGTTAGATGGCAAAATTCCATAACGATCTTTCAAAATATCCAAGAGCCACAGGTCTAAAATCTCCCTAGTGCGCTCATAGGTGTCAAACTGTAACACAACTTGTCGACTAGTAATATTGCTCAAGTCCTTTAGAAATAAGGACGTTAACACCTCAATCGGCTTATTAACCAGCTGAATCTCGTCTTCATCACCTTTTAGCTTGCGAGTTATGTAGGTAGCCCATTCCCCAGCTCCCTCAATGACACTTGCCTCATCCACAAAATCCATTGCCACATCACCCATAGGGATTTTGCGACTCAGCTTCAGTCCAACCTTGGCAGCTGTTTCCCCCACAAATGCCGAAAATCCTTGGGGTGCCTCTGGATCTGTTTCTAGTTCTTCTCGCCTTTGTCGATAGACTTTGTAGCGCTCATCAAATTTAGTCAGGGGTTGACCTTGAGCAGCGAAGTGCTTGGCAAAGGTGGCCATTGCCTCAGGAACTGTGGTGATACCCTCATCAATGCGTGCAACCAAATGCTTTTGCTGCTTGGCAATATCTTCGAATTTTCTGAGCAGGCTGCTTTTGCCCACACCACCTTGGCCCCAAATATTAAACAAAAATGCTGTGGGGTAAGCAATCCCATCGGGGCCAATATTTAAGTTGGTAAGGTTATGCTGAAACGCTTCTAACTGCTTCACACGTCCGACAAATGAAGAGCTTTGTCGCTGACGGATTAACTCCTGACGGCTAAGGCGCTTTGGCTGACTCATGCCTATAGTTCTGTAGTAACGATTCTGCCTTATTTTGGCAAATCTACAGATAAATGTCTGGAAGAGCTATAAACTCTTCTACAAGTCAGCATGCAACACCTGAGTAGCCGTCAAATCCACTGTGGTAAATCCAGACGACAGTAATGCCTCATTGCCCTTAAACTTACGTTCCTGATACCCTCCATCCACTAGCGTCAGCACCAAAACCACTGCTGCCGTCGGGTCCACTATCCAATATTCCGGCACCTGGCGATCCGCATACTCCCGCCGCTTTTCCACATAATCCCGCTGCCGCGATTTCGGGTCCGTATCGCTGCTCGAAGCCACCTCCACCACTAAACTGGGTACTGGCATTCCCAACCGCAACAGTTTGCCATCCTGCAAAATCGCCGCCGCTGACTCTTCCGAATGCACTACCAGATCAGGTTCCCGCGCTGATGCTTTCTTAGACGTGACCTCTAGCTGATGACCTACAGCAAGGCGATGGTAGGGAATCCCTAATCGCAAAAAGTAGCTCACCAAAAACATGACGATGGTCTTATTAATCGGGTTCTCGGTTGGCACTTCCACTAATACTCCGTCCACCAGCTCATAGCGATTATCCGTACCATCGTCATATACGAGATACTCCTCTAGAGTTAGAGTTTTGTTGGTGGCAATCGTCATGGGGTTTACCGGTTGCGATTGACTCTAGGATAACGTGCCCACTATTTACCTAAACTATTCTTCCAAACTGCGGGGGTCCAGGGCATCCCGCAGACCGTCGCCGAGCAGGTTAAAACACAGCACTGTAATTACAATCAGCGC
>JBCDFI010000496.1:0-4227 GCA_039178155.1 Cyanobacteria bacterium P01_H01_bin.105 | reverse complement strand
ATTGGGCAAAAGGTAAACCGTTTCAATTAGTTAAATGTAATAAAATTAGTAACCAACTGCGTTGGTCAAGGAGTAGTTGTGGCATCCGAATTAGCCAACTGGGTGAATAAGAATGAATCAAAGTTTTGTCAGCTTCAGACCAAATTGACTAGATGCTGGCAACCTATCAACTGCTTTGATCGTGCTCCTCGACAAATTTTGGTGATTCCCTCCCTTAGCCTTGATCAAGAGGAGTTAAGCAAGGTAGAAGGTGTGCATCACTATGAAGAGCGACTGCTATTTTCGCTACTCCATTTGCGTAATCCCAATACATCGCTGATCTATGTGACTTCGCAGCCTCTGCATCCCAGCATTGTGGACTACTATTTGGAGCTACTGCCAGGTATCCCTAGCTCCCATGCTCAGAATCGGTTGCGATTATTTTCTACCTATGATGGTGCACAACAGTCGCTGACCAAGAAAATTTTGGATCGTCCACGTTTAATCGACCGTATTCGTCACTGCTTGTCGCCACAAGAGGCTTACATGGTGTGCTATAACTCCACGGCTTGGGAACAGCAGTTAGCACTTAGATTAAATATTCCGCTTATGGCTGTGCCTCCAGCGTTATTGGATTTGGGTACTAAGGCTGGTAGTCGGGAGATTTTTGCTGCTTGTGGTGTCCCTCATCCAGAGGGTAGTAGTCTGAGCCATTGTGCCAGCGATCTTGCTGTTGCCACGGCCAAGCTCTGGGAGCGGCAACCTGACTTAAAGCGGATTGTTATCAAGCTTAATGAAGGATTTTCAGGAGAAGGTAATGCTTTGCTGCCGTTGGATGATGTGGCTACGGTTGCTCCTGGTAAAGCGTCTCACGAAAATAGAGTGGCTGCGGTATTGGATGCAATAAAGCAAATGCGCTTTCAGTATGTGCATGAAACGTGGGACCACTTTAGTCACAAGATCGAGGAACTCGGCGCGATCGCAGAAGCTTTTATTGAAGGTAATATCAAACGCTCTCCCAGTGTCCAAGGTCATATCACCCCGTCTGGCGAAGTAGAAATCTTATCCACCCACGATCAAATTCTTGGTGGACCGGACGGACAAATCTTTTTGGGTTGTCGATTTCCGGCCGATGTGGCCTATCGGATGGAATTACAAGAAATGGGGCGTCGAGTGGGGAAAGTTTTGGCTGAGCGTGGTGCCTTGGAGCGGTATAGCGTTGACTTTATTGCTGTCCAGAAAGAGAACCAATCGTGGGAACTCAACGCCATTGAAATTAACTTGCGCAAAGGGGGCACCACTCACCCATTTATGGCTCTGCAGCTTCTCACCAATGGCAGCTACAACCTAGATGACGGACGGTTTTATACACCTCAGGGGCAGCCTAAGTACTATCGAGCCTCTGACAACTTACAAAAGGAGCAGTATAAGGGGCTACTGCCCGATGACTTGATGGATATCATTATGGTGGAGCAGCTACATTTTAATTCAATTGCAGGTACCGGGGCCGCGTTCCACTTAATGGGTTGCCTTTCCGAATATGGCAAGCTGGGGCTGACCTGTATTGGTAACACTCCTGAAGAAGCTGAGCAAATTTATGAGCGAGTTGTTACAGCTCTAGATCATGAAACCAGCTAACGATTTTTCATCATGCGGGCAATATCACGTTTTTCCTGCTTTTTCTTGAGAGATTCTCGTTTATCGTGGAGTTTTTTACCACGTCCAATGGCAATATTTACCTTCACTCGCCCCTTTTTTAGATAAAGCTTCATGGGGACTAAGGTGAGGCCTTTTTCTTCTACCTTGCCAATGAGTTTGCGGATTTCAGCTTTGTGTAAAAGCAGACGACGCGGGCGGCGCGGTTCGTGGTTATAAGCCTGGTTGGTCATATCATGGGGCGAAATGTGAACGTTGAGTAACCACACCTCTCCATTTTTGACCTGAGCATAGCCGTCACGCAGATTTACCTTACCTGCTCGGATAGATTTTACCTCGGTACCCTGTAGGGCAATACCGGCTTCGTAGCTATCTAAAATTTCGTAGGTAAACCGGGCCTGACGATTATCAGCCATGACTTTGAAGCCGTCACTGGGCTGGGATTTTTTGTTGGTTTTTGCCATGGATTTAAAGTTGAATCATTATCCAGAACACCGGATTTGACATTATACGAGCTATTCCACGACAACACGCCATTCGTGCAGCTCATAATCTACACAACCGTTTTGAATCAATGGGTCAGATTGAACGATAGCTTGGGCCTCAGTTAAAGAATCTGCCTGAAATAGCAGCATGCCACCACCGCGCTCGGCCCAATAGCCGGTTTTGGCTTGGTGACCATTGGCAATTAAGTCTTTCACATAGTTCACATGGGCAGGTACAAACTGGTCAAATCTAGATTTGTTGACAATGCCACGCTCAATTTTGACAAACCAGATCATAAGCAAATTTAGATATCGTGGCCTTATTGGTTGATAAAAGCCTTACAAAATATATTGTAGAAAGATTAATTGCTAACCTATGGATTCGCAGCGATTCTTCATCGCTCTGGTGCCACCGCCGGAAATTCAGACTTCGGTCAATGAGATTAAGCACCACTTTCAAGAGCGTTATGGGTCCCAAAAGGCATTTAACTCGCCGCCTCACATTACACTGCAGGCTCCGTTCATGTGGTCTAGCGATCTCACATTAGATGAGCTAACTGAGGGATTAAGAAAATTTGCCATAGCGAGGGAGAGGATTGCGATCTCACTTCGTAATTTTGAGGCTTTCCCACCCAACGTCATCTATGTTGATGTCGTCCAAAAACCTGAACTCATGGCTCTCCATAAAGACCTAGCTGTATTTATGGAAAACAATTACGGCATTGTGGATCGTCGCTATCCCAACTTCTGTCCCCATATGACCGTGGCCTTTCGAGATCTAACTAAAGCGGCATTTCATCAAGCGTGGCCAGAATTTCAACACAAAACCCTAGCGTTTGACTTTACTGCTCAAAATTTGACATTACTCCGTCATGATGAGCAACGGTGGCAGATCTACCAAGACTACGCGTTGTCATAACTCTGATATTGCCATGCGGCTTGAAAGAAGTCTCGTTCGCACACCATGGCATAGCGATAGGTTGACCGAATCAGATTAGTATCCTCAGCGTATTCATCCACAATGGTTTCTAACTGAGCTGCCAAAGGCTCAAACTCCTCACTGCCATAGGTTGTAATCCAATCCTGGTAAATATGCTCTGGAATTCCGTTTTGTGCGAGCTGTTGTCCGAGATAAGCATACAGACGCATACAAGGGGACATGGCCACTGCCGTTACCCCAATGGGCTGGCTCCAAGCCGTCGCTAACAAAAAGTCCGTATACTGACGTGTCGCTGTGCCTGGACTCACTTGAGCTAAGTCAACATTCCAGGTCTGGGCATAGTTCTGGTGCAGTTTTAATTCTGCTAATACCCCAGCAGCCAAGTCGTGAAATACATTAAAACTCTCCCAGGTGGGAGCTTTAGCTGCAGCAATACTGTAGGCGCGGGCAAAGGCCTCTAGAAAAAAAGCATCCTGACCTACATAGTAGGCAAACGTTTCTTGGGGCAGTGTGCCATCTGCGATGCCCTGGACAAATGGATGGGCAAGACTTTCGTTGGCAAGATCTAGATGTTGCTGCCAAAGCTCAGAAGAAAGGGCCATAGGGGATTAAATAGCGAGCAAGTCGAGTTGCGGATGACATTATAGAATTAATAGACCAAGAACTACCCCACTGGCACCCATTGCTCAATGCTAGATCTGTCCGACTTAAAACGCGAAAGCGACCTGCTTACCAATCGCCTGGGCAAAGCTCAGGAGTATCTTTGACCTACCTGCTATTCAAGCAAAGATCGACGATCTAGAGCAGGTAGCCGCTCAACCAGACTTTTGGGACAACCAGGAACAAGCTCAAAAGACCCTGCAAACGCTGAACGAATATAAGTCCTATCTAGAACAGCTCAACACTTGGACCACTCAGCTCGGTGATATTCAAACAATTGCAGAGTTGCTGGAAGTAGACTCAGACCCAGCTCTTTTGACTGAAGCGCAGGAAACGGCGCAGTCTTTGGCTAAAGCCCTCGATCAGTGGGAGCTACAGCAGCTGCTATCTGGCCCTTACGATAAAAATAGTGCGGTCGTCACTATCAATGCTGGTGCGGGAGGAACTGATGCGCAGGATTGGGCCGAAATGTTGCTACGGATGTATACCCGCTGGTGTGAACAGCAT
>JBCDFI010000495.1:0-4230 GCA_039178155.1 Cyanobacteria bacterium P01_H01_bin.105 | reverse complement strand
TGATTCCCTACACTCTGGACAATAACGATATGCGGTTTGCCACCTATCAAGGGTTTAACTCAGGAGATCAGTTTTTTACCTACCTCAAGGATGCATTTGACGTGCTTTATGATGAGGGCAAAACCGTTCCAAAAATGATGAGTGTGGGACTGCACTGCCGACTTTCAGGACGACCCGGACGAGCTGCAGCATTAGGACGATTTCTAGACTATGTGATGAACCATAAAGATGTGTGGGTGTGTCGGCGGGTGGAGATTGCACAGCATTGGCATCAGCACCATAAGCCGTAGTTTATTTTTTTTAACATAACGATCTTATCCGCTGACTGAAATCGCAATTAGTATATTTGTATTGTTTGAATCGTGGAGGTGGCACCTATGGGTATCCGAGATAGTTACGAGCATGGTGTATTTAGCTGGGTTGATTTGATGACCAGCGATCAGGAAGCGGCTAAGCAGTTTTATACAGAGCTGTTTTCCTGGAAATTTCAAGATATGCCGGTGGACACAGGTGGCGTATATTCGATGGCATTTAAAGGCGATCGCACCGTAGCGGCCCTATTTGCCAAACCCGACGATATGCAGCAGGTACCATCGCACTGGAGTAGCTACATCACGGTTAAAGATTTAGAAGCCACGGTGCAAAGTTGGCAAGACCATGGGGGCACAGTTGTGATGCCTAGCTGCGACATTATGGACTCTGGACGGATGGCCATGGTTAAAGATCCAACGGATGGAATTGTAGGTCTTTGGCAAGCAAAAGATTTTTGGGGGGCGGGGCTGGTCAACGAGGTCAACACATTCTGCTGGACGGAACTACAAACCCGAGGTGCGGCCAAAGCAGCAGAGTTTTATAAGGCTATCTTTGGTTGGGAAATTGAGGTGGATGAGAAACCGCCACACTACATTACCGGCAGCGTTAAGGGACACATGAACTGCGGCATGTTTGATATGGATAAGGCCAATCTGCCCGCAGAGATTCCTTCCAACTGGGCGGTGTATTTTAACGTAGCTGACTTGGATGAGTCTTTGGCTGTGGTGAATCGTCTAGGGGGAAAAGTGCTGATGGACCCCATAGATATTGAACCAGGACGCTTTACAACGATAATGGACCCGCAGGGGGCGACAATAGCATTAATGCAGGTCAATGAACCAGATGATTAGGATGTTATTGCAAGAATCTCTTGCATTGATTTCTAAAGTCTTCTCCACGGGCTTCGAAATTGGCATACTGATCAAAGCTGGCGCAGGCGGGAGAAAGCAGAACAACTTTTGCTTTGAGGCCTAGGGCAATCTCTTTACTACGCTGAACCGCATTTTCTAGAGTGCCTACATCTTCAAAGCGACCATAGCCGACGTCGATTAGGCGTTGGCCAAACTGGGGTGCGGCTTCACCAATTAGCAATACCTGGGCAGCTTTTTCCTGAATGCGTTCTAACCAGGCAGTGTCGTCACCTTCTTTGGCGGCACCGCCTGCGATCAAAATCGTGGGGCCACTGACGGAGCTGAGGCCGACTTCAGCGGCGTCATAGTTGGTGGCTTTGCTGTCGTTGATAAAGTCAACGCCTTCCCAAGTGGTGATCAGTTCTAGCCGGTGGGCAACACCGGAGAATGTTTCGATGGCGCTGGCAATGGCTGTATTGGGAATGTTGGCTAATTTTGCAGATGCCACTGCCATCAGGAGATTTTGAAGGTTGTGACGACCCACCATCTTGAGGCTGCTTGCTTCTAGAATCTTTTCGTCTTGGTGGATGACCCAGCCTTGTTGATCAATATAGGTGCTAGGAACTAGGGGTGCGATCGCATTGGGGCCATCAATACTGGTCCAGTAGCTATTGTCCCAACGGTCAGCCAGGGTTGTTCGCAGATGGGGGTCATCACCATTGAGGACACGGTGCTCGCTACGTTCTAACAGAGATGCCTTGATCGCGTAATAATTTTCGATTGTTTTATGGCGATTGAGATGGTCTGGCGTAAAGGTAGTCCAAATACCGATTTTGGGCTTAGGGCCAATGGATGCCTCGATTTGATAGCTGCTCAACTCTGCTAGAACCCAGTCGGGCTCGGGGTCTAGGGCAACTTGACAGGCAGCGTAGCCGATATTGCCACAGGCAGGGGCATTGAGATCGGCCGCTTTAAAGATGGCGGCGAGCAGCTCGGTGGTCGTAGTTTTACCATTGGTGCCCGTCACACCTAGCCAGGGTATATGGCTCAGCGCCCGCCAAGCTAGCTCCATCTCGCCAATGGTGCTGATGCCGTTTTCTCTGGCTTGAACTAAACCAGGTAAATCCCAGGGTACGCCGGGGCTTGCCACCACGAGCGCCATGGGCTCATCGGCGGAGAAGGTATGGCCTAGCTTGACATCAATCCCTTCAGCAGCCAAGGTCTTTTGCTGGCTCAGCTGGCGCTCTCCATTGTTGCGATCGCTAACCACCACCTGCCAACCTTGCTGTTTAAGTAACCGGGCGGCGGCCACACCAGACAGACCTAAACCAATCACATAGGCCGTGGGCTGCGATTCGGGCTGATCTAGCTTGGCTGATTCCATGGTTGATTCCTGCTACCTCAAGTCAGTAAATGTAGCAGATTAAACGGTGCAGTGGGCAATGGCAGTGATCGCCTAGCCTTTGACAATCGCTCCAAAATCGGCCAATACTCGCGCATGATTACGCAATAAACCTAGCAGATTAAGTCGGTTTTGACGGACAGCGGTGTCATCGGCCATGACCAAGACGCTATCAGGACCATCAAAGAATTCGGCCACTACCGTCGCAGCTTGTTTGAGGCCATCTACCAGGGTTTGATAGTCCCGTTCAGCCTGGGCCGTTTGAGTTTGGGGCACCAGCTGTTGCAAACTTTTGTAAAATGCCGTCTCAGCCGAGGACTCAAATAGGTCTGTATTAACAATACCAGCGGGGTCCAGGGTGGCTGTATCTAGGGTGCCTTTGGTCGCCAGTTTAGAAGCCCGGTTCACGGTTGCATAGACGCTGGCCAAGCTGCCATTAGTGCGAATCTCTTGTAAAAAGCGGGCGCGATCGCGAGCATCTAATAAATTGCTCAGCACTCGAGTTCGAGCCTCTAGATCATCGTCTCCAATAACCGCATTGATCAAATCATAATCAATGGCATCATCATCCTGAAGCAGTGTGCGCACGCGCTGAGCAAAAAAGGCCTCTAGCTCCTGCTGTAGATCTGTGGTATTAACACCATCACGCCCAGCGGCAAATTCGCCAATAATTTCTGTCAGCAGCTGCGTTAGGTTGAGACCTAACCCGCCTGCCCAGATAATGCTGACAACGGCATTCGCCGCTCGACGTAGGGCAAAGGGGTCAGAAGAACCCGTAGGTTTCATGCCCAAACTAAAAATGCTGATCAAAGTATCCAGACGGTCGGCTAAACCGACCACCTGTCCGGTGAGAGACTGGGGCAAACTGTCCCCTGCCCCCTTAGGCAGATAATGCTCAGAGATCGCCACCGCCACCGCTTCTGGTTCCTGGCTATGGCGGGCATATTTTTCACCCATGACGCCCTGTAGCTCTGGAAATTCGCCGACCATCTGGGTGACCAGGTCAGCTTTGCAAAGCAGTGCCGCGCGATTAGCCAGGTCGGTTTGGGTCGCATCTAGGTTGAGTTGAGCTGCGATCGCGCCCGCTATCCCTACAATCCGGTCCACCTTTTGCCGCACCGACCCCAGACGTTCCTCAAAGGTAACCATCTCCAGCTTAGGCAGATAGTCCGCCAGCGGTTTCGTCCGATCCGCATTAAAAAAGAACATCCCATCAGATAAACGAGCCCGAATCACCCGACCATTACCCTCAGCGATGATGTCAGATTTAGCCGGATCGCCATTAGAAATCGTAATAAAGCTAGGCAGCAGACCATCACCAGACCTCAACGGAAAATAACGCTGGTGGCTTTCCATTTCCGTAATCGCCACTTCCGCAGGCAGCTCCAAAAACTCATCATCATACTGACCCACCACCGCCGTAGGCCACTCCACCAGGTTAACCACCTCATCCAGCAACTCTGGATTCACAATGGCTTCCCCTTTAGCCGCCTTAGCCGCCTTAGCCACCTGGGCCACAATCTTCTGGCGACGCTCCTCCGGGTCCACATCAATATAAATAGACCTCATCGCCTCAACGTAGCCAGTCGCATTCTTTAAGGTCAAAGACTCAGGATGGAGCACCCGGTGCCCCTCAGAAATACGTCCGCTCTCACAGACCTCAGA
>JBCDFI010000494.1:0-4250 GCA_039178155.1 Cyanobacteria bacterium P01_H01_bin.105 | reverse complement strand
TATCCCAAGGGGATAACACTCTCTGCCGAAGAATTGAACCCATTTTCTCAACATTGGCAGCGCTCTGAAGCATTGCCCAAATGGGATATCACGATTGTCCCTGTCTAGTCGGTATGTTATTCTTTTGCAATTCCCTTATCGCAGTCATTACTTATATCGGTTCGGAAAAGCAACGGCGTGATACGGAAGTTTTCACCGCATGGCAGACAATTACAAACGCCCAAGGTCAACCTGGCAGTGGGGGACGAATAAAAGCTTTAGAGTTTCTAAATGCTTCCCCTCGGAATAACGAGTATGGATATTCCGGAGCCAACTGGCGGCGGCGGGCCATCTGCTTATGGATATGTGTTTGGGAGTCTGAAAGCTTAGAGGGTATTGACCTTTCAACAAAAACAGTACATACATCTGAGGCCGATCTTCAGGAGCCACCACCCGATGGGACGATGCTCAACAATGACACCAGAAGAGTTTTCCTAAGAGGTATTCATTTGCCAGACGCTAGTCTAGTAGCTGCCAATCTCACAGATACCAATCTAGACGGTGCTAATCTCACAGCTGCTGTTCTAGTGGCTACCAATCTCACAGCTGCTAATCTAGCATCTGCTAAATTAGCAAAAGCTGATTTAACATCTGCCAATCTCACAGCTGCCAATCTCATATCTGCCAATCTCATATCTGCCAATCTCACAGCTGCTAATCTAGCATCTGCTAATCTATGGGTAGCCGACTTAGCAAGCGCTAATTTGAAATTTGCTAATTTAGCAGGTGCTGATCTGAAATCTGCAGATTTCACAGACGCTAATCTAGACAGTACCAATTTAGAAGGTGCTGATCTAGGGGTAGAAAAGCTATCGTTGTTCCAAGGTAGGAACAATTGTCAGGGAGCCAAGTTGTTGAGCACCAATTTAAGCCACTCTAACTTGTCATCAGCAATTTTAGAATGTGCTCGCTTAGAGAATGCAATCCTTAACGATGCAATTCTGCTTGCTACAGATTTACGTACCACCAAGGGACTAACTCAAGAGCAACTGGAGGGTGAGCACCCGCCTTTTATTTGCAATACTCCACTCCCGGAACACATTGAAATTCAGGGAGACCATGACCGAGACTGCGACAAGTTAGCTGCTATTTTGTATCGAAGATATCCAGGCAGGTTTGAGAGTCCCGAAAAAGCAGAAAACTTTGTTAGGGAGCAACAGCAGAAAACCTGGGATTAAAGGCCCTTAAGGGAGTCGAGCACACTTGTTAAACTGAATCATCCAACCAACCGCGCTGTTCACAATCCCAATGCACCCTTGGCGGCTGTGTCTGCTGGATCGGTCTTTCACGGTTAGGGCAACGTCCGGTGAAGAGAGGATGCCAGTCGAGCAAGGCTAGCTGCTGGTCAATACTCGGGTTAGACGTTTGAGGAATCCAATCGCCAGCATAGTAGCCTCCCCCTATCGGCTCACGAATTTCTGCAATATTGGGTGTAGCTTCAAAGTCAGGGCAGCTGTTTCCTTTGACCCCACAAGGATTGACACCACACACCATGTAAGGGCTATTCGCATAGTATCGGCAGCGATCGCAATCAGGAATTTTAGGCATACTGACGTATCTTGAGCTTGATGAGACGGCTATGGGTGTTGAATCTCGGCTCAGAATACCCATGAGTGGCCCATTACTCAAGGAAGCTTTGCTTTGCCCCTGACAGTTACCTGGTTCAGCAAGTTTAATAGGTAGGTATGCATACAGAAAGCGACTCTAACTGGCAGGTCTGAGTCGCTTTCAATGTGTGTTGTGATGTTAGCCCCATTGTAGTCGATGGTTCGTATTTTTTTGGCCTATGCTAATGAGGATGAAAAAGCGGTAACCGATTTGTATAACCGTCTGAAGGAACGAGGTTTTCAGCCATGGATGGACAAGGAGGACTTAGTTCCAGGGCAGAATTGGCGATCTGAAATACACAAAGCTATCAAGAATAGCGATATCTTCCTGGCATGCTTATCTCAGATATCGGTCACCAAAAAGGGCTATGTTCAAAAGGAATTCAGGCTAGCTTTGAATCATTATGCTGAGATGCCACTAGGAGCAGCTTACTTGATTCCAGTTCGTTTAAATGATTGCGACATTCCAGAACTTCGCCAAGAGGAGTATGGTGTCAATCTAATTGATATCCATTGGGTTAATTTGTTTGAGTCTGACGGTTTTGAAAAGTTAGTTAAGGCAATTAATCATCACTTTCCTAGCAATCCTGGCCAGCCCTCTGCTTTACAGACACCTATACCTAATAAGGAGCTTCCCAAAGAGACCAAACAAGCTGAAGAGAAGGTCGTCATCCTTCAGGAAGGTCCAAAATACGATTTACGCGGTGCTCAATTTGCAGGCGGATTTGCTGAAACGGTCTTGGGCAATCAGGGTGGTGGGACCATTAACAATGAACCTTCTGAACCATCAACCCCAGAATCCCCTCGACCTACGATAGAGACAAAGGCTATAGATCTAGGCAGCGGTGTCACCCTTGAACTAGTCCATATTCCGAGTGGTAATTTTTTGATGGGAGCACATGAAAGGGAAATGCCTAGTCTTAACAATGAAAGGCCCCAGCATGAAGTAACCGTACCTGAGTTTTGGATGGGGAAATATCCGATTACTCAGGCGCAATATAAAGCGGTTACAAATCAGAATCCGAGTCATTTCAAAGGAGATGATCTCCCTGTTGATCAGGTGAGTTGGTATGACGCTGTTGAATTTTGTAAGCAGTTATCTAAAAAGACTGGCAAGCACTATCGTTTACCCAGTGAAGCTGAGTGGGAGTATGCCTGTCGTGCTGGGACAACCACTCGCTATTTCTTTGGAGATAAACTCACAGGAGAACAAGCTAACTTTAAGGGAAGTAAAACAACCCCTGCAGAAAAGTATCCGGCTAATGCCTTTGGTCTCTATGACATGCATGGGAACGTATGGGAGTGGTGTCAAGACTATTGGCATGGCAACTATGATGGCGCTCCTACAAATGGGAGTGTATGGATAAAGGATGGTGATGACGAATATCGTGCCATGCGCGGCGGCTCCTGGACCTCTAATCTTGTACTTTGCCGCTCCGCCCGTCGCTACGACTACCTGCCTGACAGCCACTACAACTTTATGGGTTTTCGAGTTGTGAGTGCGCCCCTAGGATCTCTTCCGTAGCACTGTTCACTTTTTGCGCTGGTCCACTTTTCAGAGATGAATTTGTCTCAAATTAATACTATTCAATCTCAAATCAACACAAAGATTGTGATTCTCGATTGTCATACTTACTGTCACACAAAATCAGTCTTACTTAGATACAATCTGTCTCAATTCAACTTCATAAAGCTGGTTGCGAGTGTGCCAGTTGCCCTAAAAACGATCCAAATTCTAGACTGATGGCTGTAACCCTTATAAAGTCGTTGATTTCTAGTTTACGTTCTATAGAAACGTAAACTAGAATGGAGGTGTTCATGAAAATCGCTCCTAAAATGTTCACGACTGCGAATTTTGATCTGTCCGAGACCGTTGCGGCTCCAGCTCGGAAAAAAGAGGGTAAGGGTCAAGCTCGTCACCTGGGTGAAGAAGAATTGGTCACATTTTTCAATCACTTGCCTGATGAGAAGTGGCAATGTGTATTTGCGATCGCATACTTCACTGGCTCACGTATCTCTGAAGTATTGAGCTTGGATGTGAGTGCGATTCAGTCCGATCGCGTTGTGATTACTGTGCTGAAAGCTCGCAAACCCATGACGCGAGAAATTGCAATTCAGCCGCAGTTACAAACGTTTCTAGATGCCTACGACGCACCCGAAAGTGGGTATCTATTTCCGGCCTACCAAAATAGTCAGCGTAAGACTCACGTTTCTCGCCAAGCTGCCCATAAGGTTTTGAAAGAGGTGATTGACGCTGCTCCCGAATTGGATGGAATTAGTACTCATAGTTTCCGTAGATCATTCGCTACGAATCTTCAGAAAGCGGGCAAATCAGCCGCAGAGATTAGTCGATTGTTAGGGCATAAATCAACAACGATGACTGCTCGGTATATTGGGTGATCCCTGCTGCTATACCGAAACGTGAGGCGGACTCTAGGCAATTTTTGTACTTAGCTGATGGGGGGGCGCATCTAGCGGTTCGGGGATACGCAAGGTAATGCTAAAGAGTGTTGGGTAAAGAGAGAGTCAAACCGCTGATTAACCCAAGCAACTCTCAGTGCGAGTAGATGATTGAGGCCCGGCTCACTCCAACGCATACCCACG
>JBCDFI010000493.1:0-4290 GCA_039178155.1 Cyanobacteria bacterium P01_H01_bin.105 | reverse complement strand
GTTAAGACGGGGATGGTTATAACCATGAATGCAGGTCCACCAGGAAGACATGCCATCGACCAAGGTACGGCCATCTTCTAACTCGATGTAAACGCCTTGAGCCGAGGCTACTGGAAAAAGCGGTAGCGAGTTGGGCATAGCCGCGTAGGGATGCCACACGTGCTGACGGTCGATGGCAATAAGCTGGTCGGTGGGTAAGCGATCCATAGTTGTCCTTATTTGACGGTGACCGTCAGCTTTTCTGAGATGACTGGATTGTCATGGGGAATATGACTGTAGTTACCCAACACCAGCTGCAGCGTATGGTCTCCCGGAGTCAGACTAAGCTGGGTTTCAGTTTGGCCTGCGCCGTAGTGGAGAACTTGCTCAGACCCCTGGAGCGGCTCAGTCAGCGACGGTAGTTCGTTCACGTCGATGAGTAAATGATGGTGACCGGTATTGGGACGATCTACCCCAGCAGGAGCAATCCCCATGCCTGATAGACCAAACCGCACGATAAAGGGAGAGCTGACCGTATCGCCATCATGGGGATAAATAATATAGGCGGTCGCTGCCTCAGGAGCTGGAGACAGGTCTGCAGCATAGACAGGGGATACCAGCAAGCTGAAAAGACAAGCAAGACAGAGAATGGAAAAAGCCAGACTGCGCTGAATACAGGTCACCATGGATCAAATGCACTTCAGAAGAACATTATCTATGGTAAGCCGTTGCGTTGCCATCACGGTCATATCCCTAACTGGCACAGTGTATTTAAACGATTTTTCAATGGTTTAAGCCCCTATTTGGTAGTCCACCTATTAAAAGTGTCCTCTATTCTTTTCCGATACCAGGGCCAGAAAGATACAACAGAATCATGCAAGCGAGGTTCAGTAATCTCTGGGTTTTATCCACAGAAAGCTAGCCCGTCTGCCATAAACGTTTTGAGGAATTCCATCATGCTCTTTAATCGTATTCTTTGCACGCTGGGGCTAACGGCTGCTGTTCTTGCTGCGGCTCCCCTGACTGCATCTGCCCA
The DNA here is from genome assembly GCA_039178155.1 of Cyanobacteria bacterium P01_H01_bin.105. Taxonomy (GTDB): domain Bacteria; phylum Cyanobacteriota; class Cyanobacteriia; order Phormidesmidales; family Phormidesmidaceae; genus Leptothoe. The sequence continues at coordinate 3,275 of JBCDFI010000493.1, read as the reverse complement.
AGAAGCTGCTGACTATAACTATATTGGTGTTGGCGGTGGTGATGAGGGATTTGTTGTTAATGGTAAGATCACTCTATCTGACAATCTCTCAGTACGTCCGGCTGTAAGCACCGACTTTGATTTTAACGACGGTGAGGATGTAGTCTATGTGTTGCCGATCACGTATGACTTTAATGCTGTTGATCCAGCTGGTCGTCTGAATCCCTTTCTAGGTGCTGGTATCAATGGTGAACTCGGTGATGACAGCACGATTGAAGCTGCTGTAACCGGTGGTGCTGACTATCGTGTTAATGATCAGTGGTTGGTGAATGGTTCTGTTGTTTGGTCTCCGTTCCAAGATGGTAACGATGATGTAGACTTCATCGCGGGTGTTGGCTATAGCTTCTAATTATGTCTCCAAAACGGCCCCGCCATGAGCGGGGCTTTTTTAGAGCGGTGTTCTTTGCCCAATGCATGCGCTAGGTTAAAACCCATCTGCATCTGCTATTTCGGTGTTATCGGGAAACTCTGCCGTGTTGACAAACTCAACAAATGCTTGATTCAGGGTGGCATATCCTTGGGCATTTAGGTGTAATTCGTCTGTACGATAGTCTTCGGGTAACATGCCTTGTTCATTGGCGATAGCTGAGAACCCATCAAAGACAATGACTTGATCACTCTGTAGAGAGTCAATGTAGCCATTGACTTCGTAAATGGCTTGACCAATATCATCTGACCATACGGGCTGGCGTGCAAAAGAGACTTCTCCAACAGGAAGAATTGTTGTTATGATCACGTTTGCCCCTAGGGCTTTTGAATCTTCGACCATTTGTCGAATATTGGCACGACAAAGATCAATAATTACATTGCGTTCATCGGGCATGAGTGGAATAGCTTTTAAGTCATTCACCCCTACTTGAATAACAACAATATCGGGTTCTAGATTGCTCAGGTGAAAATCGAATCGTTGGCTGGTTTGGGCAGATGTTTGGCCAGCTACACCACGGTTGATAAATTCATAGCCTGGAATATTGGGTGTAGGCCAATCTGCAGCTCTAGAATCTCCAAAGATGATAACTCGTTGGTTATCTCCTTTTTCTTTCAGTTTTGGTTTTTGGTTATAAAAACTGAGGCCTAATGGATCTAAACGAACCTGATTGAGTTCGACGTAATATTTTTTGAGATGTCCATATAGAAAAATATTGAGCGCTACTGAAGCACCTGTAAGAGGTATCCCTAAGTACAACAGTAATGAGCTAACCTTGACCAATTTCATAGGGCCGCTTGAAATACAAATATTGGTTTAGATGGATACTTGCATGAATCTTGAAGACTGGAGTTCTAGCAGCATTTGTTCCAATTTGGATTGGAGCGTTGGTTCTGCTGCTAGTTTCCTAAAAGCTGATATGGTATTTGACTATTCGTGCCCTGATCTAAGGTCTGGAGCCTCTGGTAAGGCTGGGGATGGCACCAAGATTCCTGAATGCTGTATCAAGATTCAAGTTTCGATTAAGGGTTCACACAAGGACTCTGTCTGGATTCACTATTCGTCAAGCCAGGGTCTCATCCGAAATTTTTGGTTGGGCAAAGGCGTATCTAAATACTAATAGTTGCCATTTTGTCCTGAGTCAGGGCATAACCCATATATGGCTTTTGGTCTATTCGTTCAATTGTTTGATTCATGGCTTCTGAGACTGCGTTATTTTTTCCGCCTAAGCCTAAACCGTTGCTGATTCGGTTGGTGCAGAGTATGACGTATCCGTTACTGCAGCGGCTATATCGGTGTGGTGTGGTGGTGTCTGATGATGATATTGCTAAACTCCGAGCGCTGGATGATGCACGGGTGGTATATGTCTGCAATCATCCCACCCTAGAAGATGGCATGGTGTTGTTTGGTCTGGCAGCACGGGTGGGGCAGCTGTGGCATTACATTGTGGCGCGGGAGTCATTTCAAGGATTACAGGGAAAATTTTTGCAATGGATGGGCTGCTATTCTATTCGACGGGGCTTGGGAGATCGGGCCAGTATTGCTCAGACGTTGAGTCTATTAAAGGCTCCTAGGGCACAGGTTGTGATTTTTCCGGAGGGGGGCTGCTCCTATCAAAATGATACGGTGATGCCGTTTCGCTCAGGGGCGATTCAAATGCCGCTACAGGTGATGGCGCAGCTGGCTAAGAAAAATGTCGATACAGATTTGTATGTGGTGCCGATATCGTTAAAGTATCGGTACACGCAGCCGATGACGTTTGTGATTGAGGAAACTTTGCAAGGATTAGAGCAAGAACTGGGAATGGTTCCGGAGAATTCTGAGGACTTTTATCAGCGTTTACTTGCGATCGCAGCCCTCGTCATTACCCGTATAGAAACAGAATTTGGCTTGGCCAGCGACCCTACCCAAGACTGGAATCAACGCATCGAACGGCTGCGATATCATGGCATTACCCAGTGTGAACAACAGCTTGCTCTACAGTCCAACGGGGCTCCTATTCGTGAGCGAGTCTATAGAATTCAGGCATTATTAGAAGCTGAAGAACCCCAAACCGTAGCGGAAGACGATGCTCTGTACTGGATGACAGTGAGGCTGCTAAACTTTGACGCGATCTATGATGGCTATGTGGCGGCTAACCCTACTCCAGAGAGGTTTCTCGATACCCTAATGCGCTTAGAGCGGGAAGTGTATCAAATCGAGCATATTAAACCTAAAGCCCATCGGCAGGCTATTTTTCGAGTGGGTGAGCCGATTAATCTAAAGCACTATGTCAGTGATTTTCGAGGTGATAAGGCCGGGACGGTGACTCAGCTAACGGCGCAATTACGCACTGAGGTGCAAAAAAACTTAGCTGAGTAGAGAGTCTTTCTAAGCATGGCATCAATGCCTATGACGAGATCTCTATATTTCACCTTCTGGGCTCTCTTCACAAATGTCTCCTAAGTTGTCGGGACAGGTCTTAGCATCGATGTCGATACCGCTAAGATCAAGCAGCTCCCACTCTTGTTCTACCGTTGGTGTGAGAATTTTACCAATGGGGCTGACATCGGTAAATGGATTATAGGCGACATTTAGCGAACGAATGGTGGAGATATCGCCTATGGGGGCAATGCTATTGATTTGGTTATAGCTGATATCTAGGGTGGTGAGCTGAGGCAGGGCCGTGAGGGCCGTAATATCCCGTAGCTGGGTGTTCGATAGACGTAATGTTTGTAACTGGGTCAAAGTGACGATAGGAGCCAAATCGGCAACGACGCGACCGCTGAGGTTGAGATCGGTAAGATTGGGAGTTGCGATCGCAATCATT
>JBCDFI010000492.1:0-4321 GCA_039178155.1 Cyanobacteria bacterium P01_H01_bin.105 | reverse complement strand
TGAATGCCCTTGCCATGGTAATGGCTTCAAACCTGAGGTAAGAATTACATTTGTGCCCGATGGAGAATGGAGTTCATCGGAAGATCTAGAAGCCACCGTTAGGGCGAACCCAACCGGGACGTTTCTTCGCTCTAGTGCTAACACAACATTTGGCTATGCAACCCTAGATGAAGCAGATAATACAAGTAATGGTTCACAGATTCCCACCGTTCATGAATTTGGTCATTTCTTGGGCTTAAATCATCCAGGCCATGGTCTAGAAGGGGGCATATTCTCATCATCAAGACTGAGCCCAGGGGCAGATGAATATAGCCATACAGGTACGGACGAGCATGGGCGAACTGTACATGGGCCAACGGACCTGTTGGGACAAGGGATGGGACTACGTCCTTTCTATTTTGCACAGTGGTTAAGAGCTGTGCAGCGCAATTACGATAGATTTTGCATCTATCAAATTCGGACATAAGCTACAACCATTAACCTTTCTATTGTTTTCATAGTTTATTAGGCTGCTGTGTTAGGCTGCGATCGCAGCGGCTAAAACGGTAAAATTATGGTCCGCGCCCACCTTCATTCTCAAGCGTCAAATTCGTCAACGAGTCGACCTTTTTTTTCTAAGGCTGCTGCGTATAAGCAGCGCTCGTCCTTTTTCTCCCCATCTCAAACGGGGGTTATACAGCGCAGTCCAGTTCAGCGTAGTGTTGATCCTTATAGACCCTCATTTGCCCAGCTTAGTACTGCACTAGACGCGGTTCCCCTATCTAGCTCTAATCACGAGAGCCAAAATACTGCTCCGCCGAGTCAGTTTGAGCTAACTGGCTTAACAGATACCGAGATTGACAGCCTGATAGCTCAGGTAGAACAGTTAATGTCGGTAGAAGCTGTCGGCAGCAACATTCAAGAATTAGATCAACGACATTTGCAAAGTTGGAAAGATGCGCTGCTGAATCAAAAACAACCCTCTCGCTCGCGGCGCGATCGCATTGCTGCATCAGGCCAGAAAGCACGAGAGTTTAGTCGTCAAGTCAAGACAAAAGGTACCTTTAGGACAAAGCATTGGTATGCCAACATGCTGCCTAAGGCTATGGATGATCTCGACCAGCTATTAAAAACAGGAGAGCATCTAACCTATAGCGATGCCGACAAAAAGAAGTATGGTTTTGTCCCCAGCGTTCGTGCCGCAATTCATTCCTCCATAGAACGTTTGCGGCAAGCGGTAGTTGTGCCACGGGTTATGGCTAGAAGCTTTTTAGATGCTGCTAATGCCACCGACTTTCTAAAGCGAATGGAAGGCATCACCCAACAAGCTCAAGCAGGACTCTCCGATGCCGGCACCCCTTCTATGCCAGATGATACACACTTTCAAGACCTGCGCGGGTGGCATGAAATACCAGGTTCCTTCTATGAAGCATTCGACATTATCGACAGCTTGTTCACCGGAGTCCCTGACCCTGATCAGCTAGCAGAAATCGATCAGAAGCGAAAGCAGGCCCTAAAACATTTCCCCAGACCCCGTAATGTTGAATCTGATCCTGACAATATTGAGTTTGGCAAAATTGAAGAATCCAAGGCTCGACAAGCTTTGAAAGTAGCTCAGGCAGGTGGTCTGACCTATTATTTACAGCTTTGGATTAAGACGATGAGCGGTAAAGAACTCAACAGTGATATGTCTTTTGGTGACAAGTCTCCTCACCGGGTTGTAATTTCTTTTAATCCTTTTGATGGAAAAACATTTAGGGCTAGTTATGACTACCGTGGACATCAGGGATTTCTAAAAGGCACTATTCTAGTCATGCCTAGTAGCAAGCCCCACGACCCTCGGGTTTTTCCTAGACTATACATGCGCTTTAACTGGTGGGAACAGGGAACATCCGGAAAAGGTACGTGGGAAATTACAGAAGAGCAGATCAGTCATGGCGAGTCGAAGACCAAAGGATTTTGGACTCAACCAGGGTATGAAGCGACAGAAGATAATCTGACGAAGGGCGGTCGCTGGAATCTGTATTTACCCATGCCCAGTCAAGCCGATCTGGTCACAGCAGCTTCAGGTAACCCACCATGATTTGATATCGAAACTATATCTGAAGGGGGCTTATTTTTCTTTCTCGGACATACACTTACTAACATAGCCACTCCTGGAGTCGAGGAGCGGCGTAAGACATTTATTCAGGCATTACCATGCTGCTGTGGGTAAACAAATGCTCAGCCAAGAACAATCGATCGTTTCAGCTAATTACTATTCGGCAGAAAAAGCTGTATGGTCGAAATATCTCATTCAGTCGCTAACTATCTTGGAGCACTTTCTAACCGGACGCTTAAAAGATACTTTTGCAGCTTCCACCTTACCTACGCCTCCTCAAGAGAAGCTCCAATTCCCAGTTTGTCAGGGTAGTGACGTTTACAGTACTTTCGTGCGCGATCGCAATCTCTCCTTCTCCTCTCAACTGCTCTTACTACTAGCCTTAGTCCCCTGGATTCAGCCCCATTTCTTCGACCAGCTGATCCAAAATGTCTTACCAGAAGCTGGTGAATATCCTCAGCTAGGAGGAGTACGCGGACGACAACATCGCGGCTTCTTACCCACAGGTGATACCGCCCTGTTTCTGCTAGCGGGAGATGACTTAGCAGAGCGTCTTCACTGGCAAGCCCAGCTTATGGGCGACCATCCCTTGATCAAAGACGGCATTTTATCTCTCGATACACCACCGGACGAAGAGCCACCCATGAGTGGTCGTCTGACGATTGACACCGAATATGCCGAACGCTTTCTAACCGGGAAAGTACGCCCTCCAAAGATGAGTTTCAAATTTCCCGCCCAGAGGCTAGAAACATTAATGACGTGGGATGACCTAGTATTGACTACCCCCACCCTCGCCCAGGTAAAAGAACTAGAACACTGGTTGCACCATGGAAAAATATTAATGGAGCAATGGGGCATGGACAAGAAACTGCGCCCAGGCTGCCGGACTTTGTTCTATGGCCCGCCGGGTACTGGCAAAACCCTTACTGCCACCTTGTTAGGTAAGGCCACCAACCGGGAAGTGTACAAAATTGATCTATCCATGGTGGTATCGAAATACATTGGCGAGACTGAAAAAAATCTGGCTGCGCTTTTTGATAAAGCTGAGAATAAGGGGTGGATCTTGTTTTTTGACGAAGCCGATTCTCTCTTTGGCAAACGTACCCAAGTGCGAGATTCTCACGATCGCTATGCCAATCAGGAAATTTCCTTTCTACTACAACGGGTAGAAACCTTTGACGGTCTTGTTATATTAGCTTCTAATCTGGCTAATAATGTTGATGAAGCCTTCTCACGCCGCTTTGAGCAAGTCATTTATTTTCCCATGCCTCGTAAACGTGAACGCCACTTTATTTGGGAGAAAGGCCTACCTGAGAAAACTACATTAGAACCTGGAATAGACTTAAAACAGTTAGCTGCTCAATATGAAATGAGCGGCGGCATGATAATGAATGTTATTCGTTTTGTCTGTCTACAAGCAATTGCTCGTAATGATACAGTCCTAAAACAAGCAGATTTTGTGGAAGGGGCCCGTAGAGAATATGCTAAGGACAATCGACTAGATTGAATTCGCATTCATAGCATGTTTTCTCTAACTGAGATCTTGCATCACTGCTGATAAACCTCATCTGCCCGAGAATATATAGCAAAATTCAGTACAAGGGAATAATCAGGTTTAGCACGCCCTCCATTTAAATTAGATATATGACTAGTTTTGCTGATCTATCAACGGTAGCGTTATCCGGCTATATTTTTGTTGAGCCCATCTATCAGGGTACTCGTACAAGAGTCTATCGTGCAGTAGAGACAGCCACCCAACAAACTGTAGTCATTAAGATCTTATCTCAGAAGTATCCGAGCTTTAGCGAGATAGTACAGTTTCGTAATCAATATACGATCACTCAAAATCTACCCATTAGGGGTATTGTCAAACCCCTAAGTCTAAAGCCCGATGGTAATGGCTACGGGCTGGTTATGGAAGATTTTGGGGGTATTTCTTTGGAGTCATACGCTCAGCAATTTTCCATTAGCCTGACTGAAATCTTCGACATTGCTATTCAACTAGCTAATATCCTTCATGAGCTCCATCAGTATCGGATCATTCATAAAGATATTAAACCTGCCAATATCCTAATCCATCCAAACTCACAGCAAATCAAACTAATTGACTTTGGTATCGCCTCACTGCTGCCGAAAGAAACCCAAGCTATCCAAAGTCCTAAAAACTTAGAAGGCACCCTAGCTTATCTGGCCCCAGAACAAACTGGTCGTATGAACCGTGCCATTGACTATCGAACAGAT
>JBCDFI010000491.1:0-4344 GCA_039178155.1 Cyanobacteria bacterium P01_H01_bin.105 | reverse complement strand
GCCACTACGTCCGATTTATATGAGATCACCTCTCCGATGGTAGGTACCTTCTATCGATCTCCCGCGCCAGATGAATCACCGTTTGTAGATGCGGGCGATCGGATTAAGCCTGGGCAAACCGTTTGCATTATTGAGGCTATGAAGCTGATGAATGAGCTGGAAGCTGAGGTATCTGGTGAAATTGTAGAAATTTTGGTCCAAAATGCTGAGCCTGTAGAGTTTGGCCAACCTTTGATGCGAGTCAAGCAGAACTAATTGAAACCAATTCCCCACTGCTTATCCTATCCAGCAAAGTTGGCAACTTCACATGTTGCTTACAGGCTATGGGGAATCTCTTGATTTTATGCATACTCGTCTAGATTGCTATGATGTAGACTACCTAGAAAGGTTCTGTCTTCGGTAAGCTTGGGCATTCTTGGTAGGATGCTTGTTTTTGTAAGTACTGCGTTTACGCCTGAGACGAGCCGCAAAACTAGTGTTTAATCGGTCTTTTACTTAGTGAGGAGGTGTCCCTTCGGTAGAGATATGCCAGATGTCCAGCTCTAAAACCGCTTGCTTGGATTAAGACAGCCTGTGTTGAACAAGTAGGTGGTACGTGTACGGCATTGTGTATTGACCCAACAGGAGAGAAGCATGCAAAATACCCCTCGACCGCTCATTCAGCATGAATCAGAGTCCCGCGCCTGCAAAGCTCCAAGACAAACACGCCTCTACAAGCGCTTAGAAGAAGCTCTCCATACGGGTAGTGAAGTTTGGTTTCGAATGCCAGGGACAAGACTAGTCGGTATTCCTATTTATTTAGATGGTGACTATGTGGAAGTGGTGGATGTGGATGTCGCGGAAGGTTATGAAGATGATGAATTGCCAGATGATCCATATCAACGAACGGTTTGGCTGATTCGATTAGCTGAAATCAGCGCTATTTCCTATGCAACAGATCGATGGTCTAAAGATCGATTTGAGCGTTTGCTGGATCAGAGCGATTCTGATAGCAGTCCCAGAAGTTCTTAACAGAAGGCGAGTGGGTTTGGGTGGGCGAGTTTATTATTCAAAATTCAGAACTCAAACCTCGTCGATAGTCTAATTTTTCAGGCTGGTGGAGAGATTGCCCCAGATTGAGTGTTGTTATTAACTGGCTGGTTGAGTGTACGGAAGTATCGGCTACCGATGACCAGCCAGAATAAGGCATAGGCTAGTAGCTGCACCAGGTAAATGCGATCGCGATAGCCCAGCAATACTTTCAAAATCACCCCTGGGAACTGTTTGTCTGGCAGACTTTGACTCGCATCCCAAATCATTGGACCCAGAACACAGGACTGACCAAACCCAAAGCACAAGTCTATAGATAAATTATTCAATTGACTCAAGGCGGCAAAGGTAATGTCAACGTTGCGACATACCGAAACCACGAGTCCAGAGATGATCAGTAATAGCAGTACTCCCATCACTTGAAAGAACAGCTTTAAATTAATACGAATACCCCATTTGAATAGCCCAAGCCCAATGAGCATGGCACCGAACAGGCCTATAGCAACGCCCAACAGGTTGTTCACCAATGTTTGAGACTGCTGGGTATATAGAAATAAGACCGTCTCAAATCCTTCTCGAAGGACAGCAATACAAACCAGGCTAAAGATACTCAACTCCGCTGATTCATTACTGAGGGCATTGGTAACCGTCTGATTGAGTTCTGCTTTTAAGGATCTAGCCTGACGCGTCATCCAGAGAAGCATCCAGCTCAGCATAATAATGGCAATACAGCCAAACAAAATACCCAGTATCGGCTTTAAAAGACCTTCAGCATTGGGCATCACGTACTGAAGCTGCTGTAGTCCCAAACCTAAGAATGAGCCAATCAGAATGCTGCCGACTAGACCAGCTGCCACTCCACCAAAAACCCACTGATTCAAATCAGTCTTCTCAGCCTTGTTTAGACAAGCGAGTACAATGCCGACAACGAGTGCAGCTTCTACTCCTTCGCGCAAAGTAACGATAGTGGTGGGAAGAGCGGAGGCAATATCCATAGAAGGAATGGGGATCACTGACCTATTGACACCCATTATGCCGTGTTGCTGTCCCCTGCCCATGCATTATCAAGTAATTACGCTAATCCAATTTCTTGGAGACGCTGTTGCAGATACTGACCCGCTGTTTGCGATGGAAACTTTGGTTGGCCGCCTGTACGCTTTACGCAATTGGGCAACGGCGTTAGGTCAAAGTCTGGACGTGGATGCATAAAAAAGGGTAGGGAAAATCTGCAGTTCGTTGGTGAAACCTTGGCACTGGTTGAATCCATAGGGTGCTGCTGAGATTCAGAATTGCCGGGATTTACCACCCGATGGGTCGTGCTTTTGAACACTCCATTACTCAAGGCTTGCAGCATATCACCCGTATCGACAATAATCTGCCCCGGCAAGGATTCAATTGCTAGCCAACGACCGTCTGTCTGTAGCAGCTCCAAACCAGGGCCTGTGGATTCACAAAGTAACGTAATCAGATTAATATCCTCGTGGGGCGCAGCTCTGAGACTTTGACCAGCGATAGCCCCTGACACATGAGGATAGTGCAGTATTCGCAAGATGCTTTTACCCTCAATTGCTTCAGCATCAAAGAAATTATTCGGTAGGTCAAGATAGCGGGCACAGGCTCTTAATAAGTAAACCGCACATCGCTCTAACTGCTCATACAGGGCCGACATTGAAGTTTGGAACTGGGGCACTTCCTTAGGCCAGAGATTGGCCAGCTCCTCTTCACGACCAACATGCCAAAACTCTTTTAGGTCTGGCACAATACTGTCTTTTGCATGTTCTTGGCCAAAGCGGGTAAATCCTCGCTGCTGATTAATTTCAGGTCGTTCGTAACTTTGTTTAGTGATTTCTGGAAGGGCAAAAAAGTCTGTGGCCGCTTCATAGGCTAACTTGATTAAGTACGCATCGACATTATGATTTTCCAGGGCGAAAAAACCTACAGTTTCTAATGCTTGGCCTAGGGTAGCGACAAACTGCTGCTGTTGAGCAAGCGAATCACAGAGAAAATCTTGTAAGTCTAGGACGGGAATGGAGGAGGGCATAGCCAGCGAAGAAGGGGGCACACACTACTTATGTCAGATATTGTTTTCAATACTTTGCTCTTACAACTATAGATTTACTAGCCGAGTAATCTTAACTACCTTAAAGAGAACTTATATCTTTTAATACGACGCCTAAAGGATCAAGTCGTTTCTGGTCGTTTTTGCCCTTTTTTGGGGGGATTTTCTGATCCATTTTCCCAAAGCTGCTCTAGTTGCTGCAAGGTCTGAAATCGTTGAGAATTACGCTTGATTGTCCGGCGGTATAAATCTGTGGGAGTCTCAATGGGATCTAAAAAGACACTGTTGGAAGACTCGGATGGCAGCAGGGTTTGGAGAATCTCTGTCTCAATATGCTTTAGATCCTCTGAGGAAAACATCATGGGATAAGCAGTGGCTATCGTAAACTTCGGGGAAAATCTTGAACTCATAATTGTTTAGTCTATCTAGTCGATGCAACAAACTCACTGTTGCAGTCATCCTTGACAGAAACAATCCGAGAAAGTTCATATTTATTAAGGTTTCATCAACAGTTTATCCAAATTATTTTTTGTCAATACGGATGCAAAAAACTTGCGGATTGACTTTTCATTTTGGTTGTCAGGAATAAATTTAACAATTCCATAACTGCAATAAGCCTGCATCGCCTTATTGAGGACAACATGACAGCTCTGTTTTGACAATGATCAATCTCTCTTAGCGATATGATTTTCGTCACTCGACTAAATACAGACTATTTTTTAACACTCACTTAATTGTCTAAGAAAGAATTTATGCTTTGTAAGAATTGTACTCTGGTAGTTCTCAATGCCAGGGACTCAAAATCTTACTGGTGCCTGATGAACGAGCGATCATTGATGGGGAGTGTTGGAAGGATCAATAACGTTGCTCAATATGGCCACTGGAATCATGGGGATCATCGGTAGCAAACAAATTAAGCCTTGACGCCAGGTTAGTGGGGCAGTTTCAAACAGTATATTCATGACAGACCATTGGCTAAAGACAAGCTGTAGCAGAACAGCGGCTCCAATGCCTATCATCAAAATGGGCGTGTTGGTCACTTTGGCTGATTTACGCCCAATATAGCTGAGTAAGCTGCCTCCCAATTGGCTAATGCTCAGTAGATAGATAATCCGAGCAGCTACTAAGGCTTGAATCGCCATTGTACGGGCAATTGCAATATCTCCTGTCGTGGCTTTGGCCCATTCAAACATGCCAAAAATTAGAATCCAATTAAACACTGAAACGGTTAAGATTCTCTGCAATAGTTTTCGGGT
>JBCDFI010000490.1:0-4347 GCA_039178155.1 Cyanobacteria bacterium P01_H01_bin.105 | reverse complement strand
CTAATTGACTTTGGTATCGCCTCACTGCTGCCGAAAGAAACCCAAGCTATCCAAAGTCCTAAAAACTTAGAAGGCACCCTAGCTTATCTGGCCCCAGAACAAACTGGTCGTATGAACCGTGCCATTGACTATCGAACAGATTTCTATGTTTTGGGGGCCACTCTATATCAGTTGCTCACCGGACAACTACCTTTTACCGACAAAGATCCGCTGGAGTTAATTCATTGCCACATAGCCCAGATACCAACGGCAGTGAATCAGATCAATGCAGACGTACCGCCAACGGTGGCAGCAATTGTAACGAAACTGATGGCCAAAAACGCTGAAGACCGTTACCAAACTGCCCTCGGCCTTAGATACGATCTCGAACAGTGTCTAGCTCAGTGGAAAAACCAGGGTAAAATTACGGATTTTGCATTGGGGCAACGGGACTTAAATGAGCACTTCTTAATACCAGAAAAACTCTATGGACGAGAAACTGAGGTCCGCACCCTTCTCGATGCCTTTGATCGGGCTGCTCAAGGGACATTAGAAATAATACTGGTGGCGGGCTTCTCAGGAATCGGTAAAACTGCCGTGGTGAATGAGGTGCACAAGCCCATCGTGCGGCAACGGGGCTATTTTAGCAAAGGTAAATTTGACCAACTAAATCGTAACGTTCCCTTTTCCGCGTTTGTTCAAGCTTTTCGCAATTTGATGGGCCAGTTACTGGGAGAATCTGATGCCGATTTGTCAAACTGGAAAGACAAAATCCTGCAAGCTGTGGGGGAAAGCGGTCAAGTTCTCATTGAGGTAATTCCAGAATTAGAGCATATCATTGGACCGCAGCCCGCTGTAGCTGAGCTATCTGGTAATGCAGCCCAAAACCGTTTCAACTTACTATTTAGTCAATTTGTTCAAGTTTTCGCTACACCAGACCAGCCTCTAGTCATATTTTTGGACGACCTGCAATGGGCGGACTCAGCCTCATTAAACCTGCTGAAGCTGCTGACAGATGAATCAGACATTGGGCATCTCTTGGTGCTGGGAGCTTATCGAAATAATGAAGTCTTTCCAGCTCATCCATTAATGCTGGTGCTAGATGAGGTTCAAAAACACAGAGCAAATTTGCAAACGCTGACGTTGGAGCCGTTGGCGGAAAGAGATATCAGTCAGCTGGTTGCAGATACGCTGCGTTGTTCGGTCGAGCTATCTATGCCGCTGTCGCAGCTTATATATCAGAAGACAAAAGGGAATCCATTCTTTACAACACAGTTTTTACAAGGGCTCTATGAAGACGGCTGGATTACGCTTGCCCCCGAAACAGGTTGCTGGCAGTGCAATTTGACTCAGGTGCGGCAGCTGACGCTGACAGACGATGTGGTGGAATTTATGGTAAGGCGGTTGCAGCAGCTGCCGGGAGCAACCCAGGATGTGCTCAAGCTGGCCGCCTGTATCGGCAATCAGTTTGATTTGTCGACGTTGGCAGTGATCTGTGAGACAAATCAAGACAGGGTAGCAACAGATTTATGGCAATCGCTGCAAGCGGGGTTTGTCATTCCACAGAGTGAAACCTACAAGTTCTTTCAGGGCGATGGACAGGAACAAGATTTTGATGATACGCCTGAGGTCTCGGTAGGATATCGCTTTTTACATGATCGTGTTCAACAGGCTGCCTATGCTCTGATCGATGACAATAAAAGACAGAATACCCATCTAGTCATTGGAGAGTTGCTCCTGAAAAATACACCCGAAGCAATACTGGATGACCAAATTTTCTCAATTGTCAATCAGTTGAATATAGGGGCTGAACAATTGAGTGAGTCTTCAAAAAAGTTGGAACTGGCCCGATTGAATTTGAGGGCGGGGCGCAAAGCAAAAGCTGCTGTTGCCTACGGTGCTGCTGTTGACTACTGCTGCAGCGGCATCGACTTGTTGGGATGCGATCGCTGGTGCGATTCACTGGAGTTGACCTTAGAACTTTACAACGTCGCGATAGGAGCCGCCTGCCTCAACAGCGATTATCCCGCGATGGAACAGTGGAGTAATGAGATTTGGAATCATGCCCCCACTCTACTCGATAAAATTCCTGCCTACGAAGCCAAAATTCAGGCTGAAATTGCTCAAAATCAACTACGAGAGGCGGTCCAAACAGGACTGGATGTACTAGAAAAGTTAGGAGTGCATCTGCCCAACCAACCAACCGTTCACGACATTGAGCAAGGATTTGCAACAACGGCTATTCAACTACAGGGGAAACACCCGGAGGATTTGCTTACCCTAACAGAAATGGCTGGAGCTGAGCAGCTGGCTACCCTCAAAATATTAGCAGGCATTTGGGGGGCGGCCTTTGCGATCGCACCTCCCCTAATGCCGTTAATTGTGCTCGAAATGGTCAATCTTTCAGTTCGGCACGGCAATGCCCCCGTTTCTGCATTTGCCTATGTTTTGTATGGAGTTTTGCTATGTGGCCAGGAGAATTTTCAACAGGGTTATGAATTTGGCGAAGTTGCTCTAAAACTTTTGACTCGCTTTGACACACAGACATTCAAAGCCAAAATTTTATTTTTAATTGGCACTCACATTACTATTTGGCACAAACCTGTTACAGCAGCTCTGCCCATATTAAAAGATGCTTATCGAGCCGGATTAGAAACCGGAGATTTAGAATTTGCAGCCCTGTCTGCCGCCATTTATTCTTACTACTCCTATTTGACAGGTCAGCATCTGTCAGAGGTCAAACAAGATTTTTTAGCTTATACCCAATCTGTTGAACAGATTAAACAGACTTACTATTTGAACTTTTTACAAATTTGGCATCAGGCTGTCACGAATTTGCTACAGGGAACAGATTATCCTCACTGTCTAACTGGAGATATATGCGATAGCGAAGCCCTGTTGTTCAAGTTCCAGCAAGACCGTGTCACAACGCCAATGGCATATATCTACATCAATCGCCTCATGCTCAATTCCCTATTTGGGTATAAGACTGAAGCAGTTGATGTTTCTCCTTTAGCTGATGAATACGCCCAGATGGTCCCGGCAACGCTGCTGATTCCCATCGCCAACTTTTATGGGTCATTGTCTAAACTTGCTTGTTATCGCCACGGTTCAAACTCTGAACAAACAGACTGGATTGAGAACATTCGAAAGAACCAGGAAAAATTTCAGAATTGGAGCAGATTTGCGCCAATAAACTATCGCCACAAATACGATTTAGTAGAAGCTGAGCTATATCGGGTCATCGGTCAAAAACTAGAGGCCATGGAGAAATACGATTGTGCCATTGCCGGAGCTAAAGCGAGTGAATATATTCAAGAGGAAGCTTTGGCCAACGAACTGGCTGCTAAGTTTTATTGTAGCTGGGGTAAAGAAAAAGTTGCGGCAGGCTACATGCAAGAAGCCTACTATTGTTATTCTCGCTGGGGAGCCAAAGCTAAGGTAAATGACCTGGAAGCCCGTTATCCCGAACTGCTGCACCCCATCTTACAAATGTCAGTGACATCAAGCGATGTGTTGAATACACTGATGACTATTACTGCACCTACGGTATCCGTTTCTGTCAGTCGTAGCCATGCCAATAGCAACAGTCTGAATCAGACACTTGATTTTGTCAGTATTCTAAAAACCTCCCAAGCTCTTTCTAGCATTATTCAACTAGATAAACTATTGCACCAGCTTACTCAAATCATTTTGCAAAATTCTGGGGGCGACCGTTGTGCATTAATTTTGCCCAGCAATACGGGTGAATGGCAGGTGCGGGCCATTGCTACACCTGATGAGATACAGCTGTGCACAGAACCCTTAATTGACAATCCTAATCTTCCGATCAAACTTATTCAATATGTCAAAAACACCCAGGAAGTTGTCGTCATCGATGACCTAGAAATGGACTTACCTGTGGTTGATGACTATCTCAGACAGCGTCAACCCAAAAGTGTGTTGTGTTTACCGATTCTCAATCAGGGGCGTTGTCTTGGCATTTTGTATCTCAAAAATCGTCTCACCCGTGGGGTATTTACCAACGATCGTGTTTTGATTCTCAAATTCCTTTGTACCCAGGCTGCCATCTCTTTAGAAAATGCACGCTTATATCAACAGGTGCAACAAGCGCTCTTAGATCTCCAGGCAGCTCAACTACAGCTTGTGCAAAGTGAGAAAATGTCTGCATTGGGTAACTTGGTGGCCGGTATAGCCCATGAGATTAATAATCCTATCAGCTGCATTATTGGCAATGTAGATATCACTCAGGGCTATATAGACAATCTACTGGGGCTACTAGACCTCTATGTCCAACAGGTTCCTGACCCAAACCGTGATCTAAAGGCAGAATTAGAGGCCGTTGAACTAGATTTTGTGCGGGAAGAT
>JBCDFI010000489.1:0-4364 GCA_039178155.1 Cyanobacteria bacterium P01_H01_bin.105 | reverse complement strand
CGGTTCCCTCACCCTGATGGAGGTGGCGGATAAGGTGGGACGTCCCGATGCGGTTGAGGATATTTATAAAATTGTCCGGCACCTGGATGCAAATGGGCGACTGGTCTCCATTGAGGGGAATCCTGGTAACCCTGCTATGGTGCGGGTGATGGCTCGGTGAGATGAGGGGTAATAGGTCGCGGGGCGGGCGGAGACGATGACGTTGGCTGGACTCGCAGCTATAGAGGTTTCCTACAATCTGCACCAGCAAACCAAGGAACGAAATCACGCTGGCACATGTGATTTTGTTCCTTTTTGTTGTGGAGTTTGAATCTGGTGAAGTCGTCTTGGATGCCAGGTTGTGTTGAGACTAAACATAAAAAATTCTGTCTTCCACTTCACGCCAAGTCTTGGTCGAAACACGAATGGCGGACACTCTACATTCAAATAGTAAGAGATTTATATTGATATACCTGCAAAGCTGATTGATATTTGCATGATTGTCGATGACTAGCTTGGACTGGACACCAAGACCACGAAACCACACTTCTTGAAAGAGCCTGACAAAACTCTGTCGTTCTTCGATGCGAGCATGAATCTTCGGCATTCTACGTTCTAGCTTTTGAAAGCTTTTACTTAGTTTTTCTTGGGCCTGTTTGGAAATAAGCTTCGCATTTCCAAGGATATCAACGAGTAGTTCAGAGTCTAGAACACTGTTTTGGTATGAGTCTGGTCCAGATAAATCTAATGATACGCGTGCGATTAATGAAAGTACCTTTTTTAGTTCTTCATCAATATTTGAATCATTGTCTATGTACAGTGCTTTTTTCTGTGCAAAGCCGAGTAGAAGAGTCAAAGTAAGCTCTAACTCTGATGCATCTTCATTGGAATTTCCAAAGTCAAGTAGCTCGTCTCTCTCCTTCGCTTTGGACGTTATTAGTCCTCGAGCAATTGACAACGAACTGATAAGTATAAAGAATATAATTCTTTTATGAGAATCGTTGTATGACTTTCTTGATGAAGCACGTGCAAGATTTGTGGCTAACCATGCCAAGTTTCTGACTATATCAATTGATTTGTATTTTTCAGTTTGTTCTTCTAACTTAAGAATAAAGTAATCTGAGTTGTCAGGAAGACCAGAAACTAATAGAAAAAATTCTCTCCAATGTGCTTCACATATGTGACTTTCAATAAGCTTTTCTAAGTCATGACTACGCTGGTATATGTACCTGGCAGCTAAATATTCCTGAAATGTTAAATGGGAGAATGAATAGATGTTGTGACTAGGTTCGGCTAGTATTCCTTGATAGGACACAATCGCATCCAGGATGATACCAGCATCTAAACTTTTGGGTGCATCTGACGTTTCTGATACAAAGCCAGCAATTCTATTGGTGAGCTCCTGTTTTGAAAATAAAAGCTTATTCTCTTTAAAGCTGTCATAGGCTATTTCTGATAGCATAGCCCTCTCTAACTCTGCATTCAATCGCTTAAGAATTACAGGGCTTCTCAATCTTTTCTCAGTGGGCCAATCTTCTAGAAAAATATTCAACGCTTTTTCGTAGAGCTGACTGCGGTTAGGTGGTATGCTCTGGTTTTTTCTGTAAGCAAGACATAAAAACGTAAGCATCAAAGGGGTCCTAGCTAGCTCTTTGATGGCAATGTTCTGGGGTTGCTGGAGATAATTCCAAAAAGTCCTAGCTGTTTCGTGCCTTACATCGATATCCTCATAAAACCAATTATTTATAAAACTTTCAATCTTATTATCGTCAAAATCCGCGATTATAACATCCTTGAAACCTCTAAAAACGTGGCGATAAGCAGCCGTCCTGCATGATAGAACAAACTTATTTTTGTCGTACTGATTAGAGAACTCTTGTATATGCTTAACTATAAGCGATAGACGAATGTCAGGCACCTCATCTAGGCCATCCAGTAGAAGCAGAAACCCACCCATTTTGAGAGTATATTCAACAAATTCACTCGGATAGGCGATCCCAAACTCTGCAAGCTTCTTTGAAATATACTTTTCAAGATCAATTGTCTTCTCTAATTGAAAATCCTTTAGCTCTAAAAATACGGGAATAAGATATTCACTTTTGTCTAATTCTTCAAAACCTAGCTTCTTTAAGAATGTACTTTTTCCTGAGCCAGGACACCCAAGTACTGCCAGTCGTTCATATTTTTCAGCTACTTCAATACCTGACCTTACGCTAACATCTCGTAGTTTAAACCCTCTGAGTCTCTGACTTTTATCTATATTCTTCTCAAGGTCATTGATACCTTCAAAGCCATAGCTACCCCATCCCTTTAAAAACTGAACATGGGTGTATATAGTTTCAAGCGATACAGCCTCATCCATCATACCGGGAAGTATCTTAATCCTTCCCCAGTACTTCCTAAACTTCTCAGGATATCTTTGAACAGATTGAGAAATCTCTACTTTTTTTCTGCTATCTTTTATCTCATCAAGCGTCTTTTTGCCAAGACTTATGAGGACCTTAGCTACGGGGCCAGCGAATTCACCAAACATTAATGGTAGTTAGATAGATACACGAATAAAACCAGCAAGCTGTTAAAACCATATCTGTGAGATAAGAATCTAACAGTTTGAAGCTAGCTAATTGAATGTTGAAACTAAATAGAGTTGAAGTCTACGACTCGTATCTTTTAGGTTGATAACATCGATAACTACCCTGACCTTTTAGTTACTTTAGATTATAGGTGTGTTTTCAGTAACGTACAACCAAGTGTGATACATTTCGTAGTCTATCTTGCAACTAACGAATAAAGTAGCGATTTATACGTGTGTGTGAACCATCTTCTAACTGTGTGGCCTTCTTCAGAAAATGTCTAAATTTATACGGCATTAGGGTGTCTGTTTATTCAGACAGGAAAAATAATTCTTTCCTTGACTGTTATGCAAAGGCAGCATATCGTATCTGAAGGCTGCTTTTTAGCAGTCTGACAACAGAACTCAATCTCGGCACCATCGGCAGGTGATTAGGCCCACCCACCGATGGCTAACCCCCGAAGATCGGCACACGATCTCGGCGGCTTGGGATATTATCCCTCAGCCTCCTCGATTTGCCATCATTTTCGTGGGACGGCTGAGGGAGGGTTCTGGTTCTCACCCCCTTTGGTCCATGCCATCCGGCGGCGCCGGGGGGGGACTACCCAAAAAAGGAGACCAGATCCATGTTCCAAGATCAAACCCAGGGCGCAGGCAACCTGCCGCCTATCAATCCGGTGCTGCCCGAGTACCAGTATGAAACCGTCAACCATACGCTGTTTGGCAGCCTGACGGGTATTCGCAACACCATTGCCCTGCTCCACCGGCTCAACTATGCTGAGCCCAACGACTGGAGCAAGCCGCTGCCCACCGGGCGACCCAGTGAGATGATGGCCATTTTGACCCGGCGGGTCCGGGTGGATTAGGGCACTCAGGTAGCTGCTCGAAAAGCTGCATTTAAGCTTTGGTCCCCCTGTTTGCCATGGCATCTTGGGGGACTAAAGCTGCGCCGTGTTACAAAACGAATAACGCTGAGCGACTAAAGATAAGATGGCAGTAACGATAGGGCTACAATCACTAGAAACAAAAAACTTGCCCCGGTTTCTAACCTGGCTACCTGCTGGATTTTAGTATTCAAATACCAGTCCTTGCGCCACAAAATGAATCCAAACTTTAGAAGCGCGATGCCGAAGGCGGTCGCTGTGACGGGTGAAAGCCATTGTACAGACCAAAGTGCTAGCACTAGCCCAGCGGCAACCCTGTGAAAAATTAGGCCCATGAAATCTCTTTGCTGCCGCCGCCCCACGGCAAAACCACCTGTCAAATTGCTCGTAGTATTGGCATTACCTATGGGGAATGGGGGGACTGTTCAAACAGCTGTGGCCGATTGTTGTGTATCGGCATGGGGGCATTATTGTTGTTGGCGATCGCCAGCAGCTCAGTGCTTTGAAAGACACGCCCTAAGTAAAAAAATAATTCAAAGCACCGTCATGTAAGTCTCTTTGCCTTTGACGGGTAAATGTCGTAATCGCTGATTTTGTAAGTCAGGCTCTAAACCCAGATCTTCCAGCGGTATTAAACCCAATAGCGGGGCTTGTCCAGCGGGTAGCTCTACACAGTCGTAGCGTCCTTCGCGGCCCTCCACGGTGAGCTTTAGTCCTTCGTAAACATTGACCGTCTGTGGACCTGTTGCGGTCTGAGCATCAATGGTGGCTGTAAGTTTAAGGCCAAGTTGTTGAATAAAGTCTGCAGGTAAGCAAAGACGGGTGGCTCCTGTATCAACCAGGGCGTTATCTACCGTGAGCGAGCGAACCTGCTTAGCTGGGATAAAGCCTCGCTCTGCTAGGACCTGATCGATCCAATTTGTCAGATT
>JBCDFI010000488.1:0-4366 GCA_039178155.1 Cyanobacteria bacterium P01_H01_bin.105 | reverse complement strand
TTAAAGTTCTTTAGCTTTAACGGTGGTGGCTGATTTGAAGCGACTGATACGCGAATCTCAAAGTCGCTTTTGCCGGGAGGGACATAGTCTACACCTCCTAGGCGACCTCGATTCTGCATGACTGGGTTGTTATTTTTATCGTAGATACGGCCAAAGATATCGGCATTGAGAATAGGCTTGCCTGATTCGTTGGTGAGGGTACCTGTAATGAGATAGCAGGTAGCTCTGTCAAGGCTGCCCGCACTAACAATACCTTCGGCGTATTCTGCTGGGCATGTGCTATAGCCGAGGTTGGACACCCCCAACGGTGTCATCGCATGGGCTGGGGCGGCTATTAACCCAAAACAGGCGATTAGAAATGCGACAAGAGTTGCGCGAAAAGCCATGGAAAGGATCAGGGTAGGTTTGGAGTGCGATCGCATTAGTTGGCAACAGACTGCCACAGGGGCGTGAGTGCAACTAATCTATGGCTATGGTAGCGGCTCCACGGTGCTAAAAAAACTCTGATTACATATTGAGCGGTGTTGTGTGTCCGTCCTCATGACTCAGACACGTACATACACTGCTCTACGTGAATAAACTAAAATTGAGAGTCTAGGCGTAGCTTAAACAGTCTGCTGGCGATTGGGCAATACCCATACTAGGACTGGGGTTAGCAAAATCATAGCGCAGGAAAAACTGAGGCAGATCCAAAGACCTTGAACTTGAGCAGGAGTCATAATGGTTTCTCCAATGAAATGAGATCGTGTGTCAACTTGAGAAATAGCAAGTAATCAAGACTACAGTGATCTCTCCAAGAATTCCTTGCAAGAATTCGTATCTGTTAGAAACCGTAAAATAAGCTGGTTAACGTTTAGCAACAAGGCCCAAAACACTAGGGTTGGAGCCCCTAATCTGTAAAGTATCGTGTTACATTTTGGCACTGTCCTTAATCCTAGCGAAGTGGATATGCCGTTTACTTTGCCCTGACAAACCGATCTGTTGCCATACAGCGAAGTCGTTGAATATCTTCTCGACGAGAAATTGATAAGGGTACCGTAGCTTTGACCGTCCGTATCAGTAGCTCTGTATCTAAAGAGCATTGCTCATGGATCGATTCGTACAGACTTGATACGATAAGCTGCTGAATCTCTGCGCCGCTGAAGCCCTCTGTAGCCTGAACCAGTTCAGCCATATCAAAGGCAGCAGGATTTTGATGGTGGCGATTGAGATGAATGGTCAAAATTGTGGTGCGGTCTTGAACATCTGGCAAATCTACAAAGAAAATCTCATCAAAACGTCCTTTGCGCAGAAGCTCAGGAGGAAGTTGCGAAATATCATTAGCGGTGGCCACCACAAACACTTCTTGGGATTTTTCCTGAAGCCAGGTCAAAAATGAACCAAACAGACGACGGCTCAATCCACCATCTGTATCCATGCCCTGGGCACCACCCATGGTTTTTTCAATTTCGTCGATCCATAAGACCGCCGGGGCCATTTTTTCTGCTAAAGAAACGGCCTGACGAAAGTTTTTTTCTGAACCGCCGACATATTTGTCGTATAGCCGTCCTGCATCTAGTTTTAGCAGGGGCATTTTCCATTCACGGGCAATGGTTTTGGCCGCCAATGATTTGCCACACCCTTGGATGCCGACAATTAAAATTCCTTTGGGTGGAGTTAGGTTGAGGGCCTGAGCTTGAGGGCTAAACCCCATGCGAGCGCGGCCTAACCAGCGTTTTAAGCCATCAAAGCCTCCTAGCTCAGCCGTGTTTTTCTCAACAGGAATGTAGTCTAGCAACCCAGTTTCTCGGATAATTTGCATTTTGCGCTCTAGCACGCGGCCAATGTCTTGAGCTGCGAGCTGTCCGTCTTCGAGGGCGGCGTAAGCAATTACCTTTTTGGTTTGGTTGAGGGTCATACCCTGGGTTGTGCTTACCAAAGTGCGCATTTCTTCTGGGCTAAGCTTGACCTTGATGCGTCCCCGCAAAGCCTGGACTGCTTCTACAATCGCTTTATGAAGCTCATCGCGATCAGGTAGAGGCATGTCAAAATAAACAGCCTCGTGGGCGATTTCTCGCGATAAAGAGACCTGTTCTCCAGAGATGAGGAGGGTTGACTGATTGTGGGCAAACTGCTGGGCCACTTCGCGAAAGAGACGGGTAACGACCACGTCATCAAAGTGGGTAGCAAAATCTTTGAGCCAATAAACAGCCCTGTGGCTGATAGCCTGCATATGGCGGAGGGCATCGATAGGCTCAGCCGTATCGGTATTGACGGCAGCACGGCTGGCTCCCGGTGGGGCATATTCATTCTGCCAGCGATTATATTGATTGCCTTCCATGCGTACTAAACCCTGGGCGATGCTCCATTCATAGACCGGCAGATGGAGATCAAGGGTAGCCTTGTTGATCAGCTGCTGTACTCGTTCTTCTTCGACTGTTTCTATCACAATGATGGGATGAAACGACATCACTAGGGTTTGCAAGTGACGAACGCTGGCAGCAAAAGGCATAGGTGACGATTTTGAAGGGTGGCTGAGCTCAGGATGCCCAGGTTGGAAAAGAAGAGGCGCAGACAGGCTTTGCCAAAGGCATATGAAGATGACTAATGGGTGAGCAACTTAAGCGAGTTTTCCATCGATACAGACGAACACAGTTTACGTATCTATAGAATCGCTTGGTTCATTAGTGCTGGAGGAAATAGTCGGTGCCGGTTCTGTCTTTTCAAGGAGAGGTTCATTAGGCAAGCCTGCCAAAGCTGCTTTCCAGGATGTAAAGCCAGGAATCTCCCACTGATCAAGAATGTCTTTGATCAGAAGTTCTTGCATCCAGATTTTAGCAACAACGGCCAGAGGTAGAGCCAGTACGAGGCCAAGAAAGCCAAATATGGTGGCAAAACAAATTTGGGCGATTAGGGTAAATGCTGGCGGTAGAGAGATTTGGCGGGCCATGACCGTTGGCGTGAGCCAGTAGCTTTCGATCTGTTGAATGATCGCATACCAGACAATCACTGGAACAATTTTCCAATAGTCTTCTGAAATCAGGGCGACGATGGCTGGAAAAATAACGCTTAGGCTCGGTCCAACGTTAGGGATAAAGTTGAGGACGCCGGCTATCAGGGCATGGGCCAGGACAAGTTTGATGCCGAGCAGCCACAGTCCGACAAAACTAAGAGAGAAAATAAAGACTGAATTGAGAACAATACCGCCCAGCCAATTACACAGCGCTACTTCGCAATCTTGCAAAATGCCATCCGCTCGATACCGGTAAAAGGATGGGATGAGTCGCAGCAGGGAGTTGCGATAGATAGTGGGATTCCCTAAAAACATTAGGGATAAAATCATCACTAAGAGAAATTGGAGTAATACTCGCAGTGAAGAGTTGAAAAATGAAAAGAAGTTATTAAAGACGTCTAGAATCGCTGAATCGGGGGACGTCGCCCAGTCAATAAACTCATTAAGTTCTGGAAATCGCAGCTGATCAGGCAGATAGGCTTCGAGCTGGGACAGGGTTCTTGGTAAGTCGCGACTAGCGTTAATAATGAGATCAATTAACAAGCTAAACTGCTTGACAAACGGAGGGACTACTCCGAGAAAAAATAGGGTAATGACTAAAAAGGTAATAGAAATTACGGTAGGGATGGCAAATCGTCGAGGAATGCCAGACTGCTGGAGACGACGAACGAGGCTGTTGAGTGCGATCGCAATCACCACCGCTAGAAACACTAGCAGCAAGATATCGCGAATGCTCCACAGAATATAGAAAGTCGCTAAGATGCTGATCAGGCCGATCCATTCACCAAGTTTCAAAAGATACTCCTGATTGTTACCACGGTATTGATATTGATCCTGTCTCACTGGCTATGGGGTTGCCCTCATTAAAGAGCACATCACAACGACCAGTCAGAATTCCGCTTATTTTAGCCAACTCCATGGCTACTATAGTTCTTTAGTAAGAAAAGCTAAATTTAGCAAAAAAAGCTAATCTTGATCTTGACCACCCCAACTCCTCAGTGGCAGCTTCCCAAGGTTGAAACAATTTCCACCGATTGGGTAAACACTGTCCAAACCCTTGCAAAGTTTCTCAACCCGCCAAATCGAGCTGCTGAGCTGCTGTGGCAGCGGGGTATTTGCACGGTTGAGCAGCTAACGGCGTTTATTGCCCCTGATAGGTACCAGCCCACTCCACCTGCCGCCTTTGGTGCAGAAATGACCCAGGCGGTAGAGCGCATACTCCAAGCCATAGAGCATCAAGAAACCGTCACCATTTGGGGTGATTTCGATGCCGATGGGATTACTTCTACCGCCGTACTGTGGGATGGTCTGCGTCAGTTTTTCCCTACTGGACAGCTTAACTACTTTATCCCTAACCGGCTGACCGCCTCCCAT
>JBCDFI010000487.1:0-4371 GCA_039178155.1 Cyanobacteria bacterium P01_H01_bin.105 | reverse complement strand
GCTGTTTCCCAAGAATCGTGTAATGCCTAGAGAATGACGCTGATGTTTGGGGAAATTCCAAAGACAGCCTTGTTTTACTAGTCCAAACTCAAACGCCATGGTGGGCTCTGTCACCGGTTCAGGTAAGTCAATTTCCATTACATAGCTCTGGCGAACTTTTTCGGATTTAAATCCTAACCATTGAGCCATAGGACCATCAGCTCCATCGGCGGCGACTAGATAGCGACCGACATAGGGGCTTCGATCCGTGTTGACAGTCCAAGTTTGGTCTTTAAACTCTATTGATAAAGCAGGAGTCCCATCGCTGACGGTAACTCCTGCCTTAATAGCCTGGTCGATTAAACATTGGTCAAAGATATCGCGGCGTACAACCCACATGGGTTCCTCGGTTTCGAGTACGGCCTCAATGGGATCTTTTAATTGCCAGGTATAGCGAACACGACGCAGCTTTTGATCAATAGCTGGCGTGATATCGAAATCTAGCCAGTTAGCAATACTTGGAGCTACAGCACCCGTACAAGGCTTGTAGCGAGGCAGCTTGTGCTTTTCAAGCAATAGTACAGAACGACCCTGCTGAGCGAGCTGATATGCAGTACAACTGCCTGCAGGGCCAGCGCCTACGACGATACAATCAAACATCATGCACTCCCGGTGTGACCCGCTTTATTCTAAGCGGCTACGGTCACCAAATCTTAAGGAGGCAGTAGTAAGAATTTTCTCGTCCCAGTCTATTTTGAAATCCGAATGCTGCTATATCAGACTTTCATGATTTCCTTCTCTTTTTCTTCTAGAGTCTTATCGACGTTCTTGATATATTGATCGGTTAATTTTTGAACCTTATCTTGCAAATCGCGAGATTCATCTTCAGATAAATCACCATTCTTTTCTTGCTTTTTGGCAAAGTCCATGCCATCTCGTCTAATGTTGCGGATAGCTACCCGTCCTTCTTCTGCGTACTTGCCTGCTAGTTTGACAAACTCTTTACGACGTTCGGTGGTTAGTGCGGGAATATTTAACCGAATAACAGAGCCATCATTATTGGGGGTAAGGCCCACGTCAGAGAATGAGATGGCTTTTTCAATCTGGCTTAAGATGCTGGCATCGTAAGGTTGAATCATTAAGGTACTGGGATCGGGAGTGCTGATATTGGCCATTGACTTCAGCGGTGTAGGGCTGCCGTAATAGTCAACGGAAATACGATCCAGCAAAGATGCGTTGGCGCGCCCAGTGCGAATAGTGTTAAAAGAGCGCTTAGTGGCTTCAACAGCCTTCGTCATTGCCTGTTCTACATCATCGATATTAGCTAACTTCACAAGAGCCTCCCACAATCGTGCCAATCGGTTCCCCGATCATGGCGCGTTGAATATTGCCAGCAACGGCTAAGTTAAACACCATGATTGGGATGTTGTTATCTTTACACAGCGCAATGGCGGTACCATCCATCACTTTGAGATCTTTCGCTAGAACATGGCTGTAGGTCAAGCTGGTATATCGTTTTGCGTTGGGATTTGTTTTTGGGTCAGAATCGTAAACGCCATCTACTTTGGTGGCCTTGAGCAGAACTTCGGCACTGATCTCAGCCGCGCGGAGAGCTGCAGTCGTGTCAGTGGTAAAGAAAGGATTACCAGAGCCAGCCCCAAAGATGACCACTCGATTTTTTTCAAGGTGACGAATCGCTCGTCGTCGAATGTAGGGTTCTGCCATTTCCTGCATAGAAATTGCTGTTTGAACCCTGGTAGGGACTTCAATCCGTTCTAATGCATCTTGGAGAGTCATTGCATTCATGACAGTGGCAAGCATGCCAATGTAGTCTGCTGTGGCTCGATCCATACCGGAGGCTGCCCCTTTTACCCCTCGAAAGATATTGCCACCCCCAACAACAACGGCAATTTGAACTCCTTGGGCAGCGGTGGCTGCAATTTCTTGGGCGATAGCGTCTACTATGGTTGGGTCTATGCCATAGGCCAGATTGCCCATCAAAGCTTCGCCGCTAAGTTTTAGTAGTACTCGCTTATAGGTATTCCCCATGGGGTGGCTTGTGACTGAATTTCCCCATCAAGATAGCAGTCTGAGGGTGATTGGGGAACCGCATTGAGCAAGGAGCTAGTGTAGGCTTTACAATCGCGTTGAGTTATTACGCGGATAGCGCATGGGGCAAGTGGAGATTGGGTTTGCAAGATATGGCTGGCAGGTGGGACTGGTTTTAGCCTGGCTGTTGTTGATTGGTGGTGCTTCTGAAGGGGCGCGTCGGTTGGGATATGGTCCAGAACTTACGCGCAAGATTGTCCATATTGGGGCAGGCCATGTGATTTTGTTGGCTTGGTGGTTAATGCTGCCTGCTTGGATGGGGGTGGCTGCTGGAGGTGTGTTTGCAGGGGTGGCTTTGGTGTCCTATCGCTTACCAATTTTGCCAGGTATTAATAGTGTGGGACGTCGCAGCTGGGGGACCTTTTTTTATGCGGTCAGTATTGGAGTGTTAATGGCTTGGTGCTGGCCTCAGGGATATCCTTACTTTGGGGTGATTGGTATTTTAATTATGTGCTGGGGAGATGGTTTGGCAGCTCTTGTTGGGCAAAAATGGGGTCGCCATGGCTATGAGATCTGGGGTGAAAAAAAAAGCTTGGAAGGGAGTCTAACGATGGCGATCGCAAGTGCCCTTGTTGTCATTGCTGTATTGGTTCGGCTTCAGGGCATGACCTGGTCGCTGATGGTGATAGCGTTGGGGGTTGCGATCGCATCCACCTGCCTTGAAGCAGTGTCTAAGTATGGTATTGACAATCTAACTGTCCCTATCGGTTCAACTGCCATGGCACTAGCCTTAACTAGACTGTTGAGCTAATTCTGATAGTCCTTTGCCGGTTTACCCATACTAAATAAAGTTATGAAATGCTCATCACATTCAGAGCGCCTCACTCTACAAATCAGCAACGTTAAAAAAACAGATAAACAAATCGACCTGAGCGACAGCCTGAATCAAGAACTGATGCTAGAGTTTAGGCAAGAAAAGTCTTAAAGTTTGAAAAGCAGCAGTTTCATTAGTGTTTGCCCAGCTTGTAGATGATTAGAGTTTAGAGTCTTGACATATGGTTCGATACCTAAAATTTCAGATCTATCTAAGTGTGCATCTGGGGGGGGGACCCCTGTAGTTGAGCTTTTAATTTTTACTGCTGTCCAGCCGAACGGATACTTATTACTGTGTTTATGTTTAAGCGAAAGCCAGCGACTAGTTTTACATATCTCAGCAGAACATGTGAGCTAGAAGGCAACCTTCATGCTGAAGGCAAGTTAGTTGTCGACGGCATTGTTCATGGCATTGTTGATATACAAGGAGACTTAGAGATCTCTAAAACTGGGCTGGTGGAAGGCCAAGAAGTGCGCGCTCACAATATTGCCGTTCAGGGTGTGTTGAAAGCACGGGTATATGCGGAAGGTAAACTCATTTTGAGTAGCACTGCCCGTTTAGAAGGCGATGTCGTTGCAGGTGCTTTGGAGATTGAATCCGGTGCCTATTACACGGGCTATATCGAGACTCGTGAATCAAAAACGCTGCCACCTTCGCGTGATTTGCCAGAACTTTACGGCTCCGCTGAACAGACTGAAAGTCCTACCTCTGTCTAGTATTCTTAGGAGTCGTCTAGAGTTTCTAGTTCGATGGCCGATGGATAAAGTTCTGGCTCTCTAGCTTGAGCTTTGTCTGTAGTGATTCTCCCAGAGAATTTGAAGTATGACTAACTCGCTAAACGTCTGACTTCTTGGTGCAAAATTTGTAACTGTCTAAGGCTGTTAGCAGCTCCACTTAGATCCCCTTTCTTTGCTATCATCTCTAGTCTGGCAGCTGTTCTAGACATTCCTACAGCACCGACGTTGGCACTGGCTCCCTTAATATAGTGTGCCAATGCTTCTATGGCTGTTGGGTTTTCCACAGAAACGGCTGTTGCCAGCTGGCTAAGACTATTTTCAGTATCTCCTACAAACATCTGCAACAGTTCTTGCTCAAAGACTTTATCTCCACCAGAAAGCTGTTCTAACTGTTCTTGATCAAAGTTTGTAGCCATGGCTTGGTATCGAGTATGTAAAAGTGATTTTGTAACGGCTCAACGGCGGGATGAGCTACCAGAACTGAGTAAAATTCACCACCCTGAATTAGGGATCTTTGATTAACCAGCTCAAAATGACTGAGCCAAAGCCTAACCAAATCCACAGCGGGCTTATTGACAGACCGGGCAGTACATGGGGCAGACCATCAATAATACGACACAGCCATAGACTAGCTATTAGTATTAACAAAGCAACAAAAGAGGGCATCGGTATCGAGGGCATTGTCCCCTTAAGTCTATAAAATCCTATGCAATAGTTGTGATTTTCCGTTTT
>JBCDFI010000486.1:0-4388 GCA_039178155.1 Cyanobacteria bacterium P01_H01_bin.105 | reverse complement strand
GCTATATTTTGCAATTAGCAAAAGCACGAGGAATTAATCTTGTTTGTGTTGTGCGCCGCGAGAGTGCGGTGGCAGCCCTAAAGCATGCCGGTGCAAATGTGGTTTTAGTGGACGGCATAGATCTAGCCGAACAGGTGCGTGAAGCAACTGGCACCGAAATGAAGTTAGCCCTTGACGCCGTGGCGGGCGACACCGCTGGCCGCCTAGCAGAAACCTTGGAAGATGCTGGGACATTAGTCTTATACGGTGGCATGTCGGCAAAACCAGCGTCGATAGCAATTGACCCAATCCTTTTCCGCGATGTGCGCGTGCGAGGATTTTGGTTATTGCCCTGGTTGCTCAAAACTAGCAAAAAAGAACAAACAAGAGTTTATGGTGAATTGACCATGGCTGTGGCTGCAGGCATACTACATGCGCCGGTTGAAAAAACGTTCTTGCTAGATGAGATTACAGAGGCCATCACCTACACCATGGCCGGAGAACGCCAGGGAAAAGTTCTGTTAGTTCCCAATGGCTTGTAAATCAGATATTCGACAGGGAAGCTATTCTGAGCCCATTATTTTACTGCTAGCAATGGGGGGAGCGTGGCTTCATCCCCCAGGTTGGACAGCGACGTTGGTGGTTGGATTTCCATTGATTTTCCTGATTCAGTCATTGTTTCAAGAGCCAGATGATATCGGAGAAAACCCATAATGCAGGATGTATTAGTGATAGGTTCAGGGCCTGCTGGATTAGCGATCGCAGCCGCCTTATGCAATCAAAACCTAAAAGTAAATGGCCTCACACCAACTAGCCCATTTACCCCCTGGTCCGCTAACTATGGCATTTGGGTTGACGAGCTAGACGCCCTAGGACTGCCCGATTTATTGAGCCATCGATGGCCAGACTGTGTTGGCTACTTCGGTCAACAAGAACGGCCACTGCATCGTGAATACGGCTTCTTGGATCAAGCTAAATTGCAACAACACTTGCTTCAGCAATGTGGCTCGATGACCTGGCATCAAGGACTGGCTGACACCATTGAGCACACAGAAAATAGCTCTACGGTCACCACCCAATCTGGTGAACAGTTCTCTGCCAAACTGATCATTGATGCCACTGGCCATGAGCCTGTCTTTATCCAAAGACCCATTCAAGACAATGTGGCCTATCAGGCTGCCTATGGAATTTTTGCTAAATTTTCTAAGCCACCGATTCAGCCAGGGCGTTGTGTCTTAATGGATTATCGTGATGGACATTTACCCCCTGAAGAGAAGTCTCAATCTCCTACATTTCTGTACGCGATGGATTTGAGCAATGACATTTACTTTCTCGAAGAAACATCCCTGGCCTCCTATCCCGCGATTCCCTTTGAAACGCTAAAATTCAGGCTCCATCAACGTCTGAAGGCAAGCCAGATTGAAGTCTTGGACATCCAGCGTAAAGAGCATTGTCTGTTTCCAATGAATTTACCCTTGCCTGATTTTAAGCAGCGGGTTGTTGGTTTTGGCGGTGCTGCTAGCATGGTACATCCAGCCACGGGTTATATGATTGGTGCACTGCTGCGCCGAGCACCGATTTTAGCGGCAGCCATTGCAACGGCCCTAAAGTCTGTACCCCCTTCGCAGTTATCTCAGGCAGCATGGAAAGCATTGTGGCCAAGCGAGCGCCTGCGTAAACACTATATTTACAGTTTTGGCTTAGAGGCGTTGATGCAGTTTGATCATCCTCAGCTCTGTAATCTTTTCAATGCGTTTTTCCAACTGCCTCGCCGCCAATGGTCAGGCTTTTTAGCTGATAGCCTTTCCACACCTCATTTGCTTGCAGCCATGGTTAACATGTTTGGCAAGGCCCCTAATTCTGTTAGGGGTGGTCTAATCCGAACAGTGGGAACCGATGGCAATTTGCTCTGGTCAGCTCTTCGAGCTTAACCCTTCCTAGAGATAGTTCTTGAGATATTGGTGAGCGCAGCTGTGGTGAGATGGTTGTCCATTTCCCATGGCTTTTTCGCTTGGCTTGCGAACTGACAAGTCAGCGCTGGCGAACGCTGCCCCACGGCTATAGACAGAAACTCTGGCAATAGCCGTGGGGCTAAAACCGCTACTGAACCAGATATTTCTGATGGCGCACATCTCCCTGAAATGCCTGAATAACAGGGATTAGACGCTCTATAGACGCCCTGAGACGTTTTGGAGACGCCCATCTAACTATGGTGGAACCAGCCAAACAGATGACGCCCCATCATTTGTCGCTTACCGTTGACATCACACCAGTTCCATGAATGATGAAAACCCCAAGTCTCAAACTCAACTGCACCCTCAGAGTTTGGAAATCGCACCAGAAATTCAGTCACCTGATGTAGACACTGTACCTGCCAAACCTTCCACACGGACATTAAAAAAGCCCCTGTGGCCAGTGATTACCCTAGCTATGTTGGTACTAGCTGGCTTTACCGGTTGGAAAGTTTATCGAGGTTGGCAACAGGCCTCATCTATTGAAACGGCTGAAACAACGGATGTTCAGGCCCGCCTGCCCGTAAGAGTAACCCGTGCCCAACAAGGTCTGGCTCAAGCCTGGGTCTTTGATGAAGGGATTGCTCTACCTGTTGAGTTGAGGATTCTAAATTTCTATGCCGATGGTGACATCACTTATGTGGCCAAAATCAATGGCGTTGCCCTTAGAGAAGGGGACGTTGTTTCCCGTGGTCAACTGTTAGCTACGGTGGATGACCGCCGCCAAAATTCCAGTTTGGTGACGTCAGAGGCGGACATTCAAGTGGCATTTGATCGACGCGATCAGTCCACAGCCACAGTGCTGAAAGCAAAAGCTGATTTGACTAAGGCTGAATCTGACCTGGCCTTGGCTAAAACCGAATTCCAGCGCCATCAGTACTTATTTGAACAAGGCGCTGTGTCAGCTAGCCTGCGCGATGCTCATCGAAATCGTGTAGATCAGGCCCAAGCCGCTCTTCAAATTGCCCAACAAACCATCCAAACGACTGAAGATGATGTGCAAGTAGCCGAGTCCTCTATTGAGGCAGCTCAAGCTCGCCGCACCCAAAGTACAGTGGATTTAGAAGATACTCAGCTGGTTGCTCCCATTGATGGTGTGATTGGCTACATCAACATTCAAGAGGGTGAGTATTGGAGTGAGCGGTACCTTGATACCAGCAGTCCTCAGGGCTTTATTGAAACGGCTCCCATTGTTGTTTTCGATCCCTCAACCTATGAGGTAGAACTGGAAATTCAAGCCGATGATGCTAACTCAGTCCGGTTTGGTCAGCGAGCTTATGTGGTGTTAGAAGAAGACGTGAGTGCGGCCCAAGCAAGCGGTGCTAGCCAGCAAGACCTACTCCAAATTGCTGAACAGCGAGGCAGTGAGGGACGTGTCTTTGCCGTTAGCCCTTCCCAGACTCCGGGAAGTCGCGGCACCAAAATCATCATCCGAGATTTTCAGCAGATTCGTAATCTCAAAGTAGGTGCTCGGGCCTATGTATGGATTGAAACTCAGGCTAAACCAGATGCCACCATCTTGCCCTTAGGCTCTGTGTTGTCTAGGGGACAAGACTTCTTTGCATTTGTTGTTAACGAAGAGGATGGTATGGTGCAACGGCGGCAGGTGATGCCAGGAGTAGAAGGACCGTCTGGGATTGAAGTGCTAGCTGGGATTGAACCGGGTGAAATAGTGGTTACTGAAGGCCAAAACCTTTTAGTAGAAGGCACACCTGTCAAAATTATTAATCAGGAGGACGTACAGTGAATCCTCAGGAGTTGTCGAGTGTCTCATCGGTGGGTGTGGCTAATGTTGAAGTCGATAACAGAGGTAAAAAACCATCAGCGCCTCCCTGGATGACCTTCTTTTTTACCCGTCAGATTTTTGCCATTCTACTCTGCTTTATGTTGGCGATGGGAGGACTGATGGGGTACTCCTCCATGGTGAAAGAAGGAGATCCTGACATTAAGGTTGCCCGTGCCCTAATTACAACAGTCTGGCCTGGTACTGATGCAGAAACGATTGAGAATCAGGTGACAGACAAAATTGAAGAAGAGATTAAAAGCCTTCAGGGCTTGGATGATATTACCAGTGCTACTTTTAATTCCTTCTCAATTATTGATGTTGAATTTAAAGCCGAGTCCCCTGTTGCTGAATCGATTCAGCAACTGCGCGGCAAGGTGGATGACGCTGAACCTGAGCTGCCATTAGAGACCACTGGGCGAGAAAAACCGGAATTTGAACAGCTTTCACAACAGGACGCACCTGTTCTCTCTCTGGCTCTAACTGGAGAAAATCTGGACATTACCATTCTTAGTCAGGTTGCTGAAAATCTGCAGGAACAGCTGGAGTCAGTCCAAAACGTACGTGAGGTTGATCTCTCAGGGCGACGGGAAGACGTTATCCATGTGCAGATG
>JBCDFI010000485.1:0-4404 GCA_039178155.1 Cyanobacteria bacterium P01_H01_bin.105 | reverse complement strand
AGTCACCCCAATTGTCATGGGCGGCAGCACCAGAAGGGACAAAAAGCTTTGCAATCACTGTATACGATCCAGATGCGCCGACTGGCTCAGGTTGGTGGCACTGGAATGTTGTTAATATTCCAGCCTCTGTAAATTCTGTTGCTCAGAATGCAAGCCTCACCAATAATCTACCTGGGGGGGCGATTGAAGTTCGTAATGACTACGGTAGTACTGGGTTTGGAGGCGCTTGCCCCCCTCCTGGTGAAGTCCATCGTTACGTCTTCACAGTATATGCACTGGGTACAGAGTACTTGGAACTGCCTGAAAACCCAAGCAATGCGCTGGTCGGCTTCATGACTCGCGCAAACATGCTTGATAGTACAAGTATCACAGCTGTTTATCATCGGTAAGTATAGACAGCAAGATATCGTATGGTGCATTCCTTGGTAGAACTCATCTCTCTCCATTGATAAACTCCTAGGAATGCATCATGAATATCGATTGCTACATGGATGCCCAATAGTCTGGCTACATGTGATGGAAAGCGTTAATATTTCCTCTACTGTCAAAGCTTTCTATCTAAAGAATCGATATGACATGCGAGTTCTATCTGCTCTCATAAAGATAGACTATGTAAAGTAAACTGAACTGTTGAAAACTAATAAATAGTGAAGAGCTTTGCCTAATAGTTAATAGACTTAATCGGTTATAAATGTATTCATTAGTTTTATAGCGATATTGCAGCAATATAGTGAGAATATCTATGGCAAAAATAGCCCCCTATGGCGCTTGGCAATCGCCCATTACCTCTGAGGTAATTGTGTCTAATTCCATTCGGCTGGGGAGTATCCAGCTGGACGGCAGTGATATTTACTGGAACGAACTGCGCCCCACTCAAAAAGGCCGTAGCCTGATTGTGCGCTGCTCGGTTGATGGAGACATAACGGATATCACTTCCACCGACTGTAATGTTCGCACTCGTGTGCATGAATATGGCGGTGGGGCCTACTGGGTAGATCAAGGTCATATAGTCTTTGCCAATTTTCT
The DNA here is from genome assembly GCA_039178155.1 of Cyanobacteria bacterium P01_H01_bin.105. Classification (GTDB taxonomy): domain Bacteria; phylum Cyanobacteriota; class Cyanobacteriia; order Phormidesmidales; family Phormidesmidaceae; genus Leptothoe. The sequence goes on along the minus strand of JBCDFI010000485.1, from coordinate 3,378 downwards.
AGACCAGAGGCTGTATCAGCAGTCGTCAGGCCCAGACACAGCGCCAAAGCCACTCACCCCTGAGAAAGCGTTGCGGTATGCCGATGGCGTCGTTGATCGCTCCCGGCAGCGGCTGATCTGTGTTCGCGAAGACCATACCCAAAGCGATCAGGCTGCCATCAATACAATTGTTGCCATTTCCCTCGACGACCAGACCCAGACTGTTTTAGTCTCGGGCAGTGATTTTTACTCTACACCTCGCCTCAGCCCCGATGGTACACAACTGGTCTGGCTCAGCTGGAATCACCCCAACATGCCCTGGGATGGTACCGAACTCTGGGTGGCTGAGATTACTGCTGATGGCACTCTGGCAAAGCCTCAAAAAGTGGCGGGCGGCCCAAATGAATCCATCTTTCAACCCCAGTGGTCCCCTGACGGAATTTTATACTTTATCGGTGATGCCACGGGCTGGTGGAATCTCTATCGCTGGCATCATCAAACCGTTGAACCTCTCTATCCATTAGAGGCTGAATTTGGGGCACCCCAGTGGTCGTTTGGCATGTCAACCTACGGATTTGCCTCTGCTCAGACTTTGGTGTGCACCTACAAATACCAGGGTGTTCAACAGTTAGCTCAATTAGACACGACAACTCTCACCCTCACCAAGATTGACACACCTTATGCCAGCATGGGTAGTCTTCAGGTGGGAGCTGATTTTGTTGTCTTTTTAGGGGGGTCCCCTAGCCAGCCAAGCGTTTTGGTTCGTTTAGATTTATCAACGGGCGAGACCATCGAGCTAAGACGTTCTAGCACCTTAGAGATTGACGAGGGCTATCTCTCTACCCCAGAGACGATTACCTTTCCAACCAGTAATAATCTCTCTGCCTATGGCATCTATTATCCACCTAAAAACAAAGACTACATTGCCCCTGAGGGCAGCCGTCCCCCTTTGCTGGTGAAAAGTCACGGCGGGCCGACAGCGGCTACCTCTTCGAACTTTAATCCGGCGATTCAATACTGGACTAGCCGTGGTTTTGCCGTGTTGGATGTGAACTATGGCGGCAGTACGGGCTATGGTCGGGCCTACCGTGAGCGGCTGAAGGGAAACTGGGGGATTGTTGATATTGATGACTGTGTGAATGGGGCGAACTATCTGGTGACCCAGGGTAAAGCTGACCCCGAGCAGCTAGCGATTGACGGTGGTAGTGCCGGGGGGTACACCACCCTAGGAGCGCTAACGTTTCGCGATGTGTTCAAAGCAGGAGCCAGCTACTATGGCGTTAGCGACATGGCGGCCCTGGCGATGGATACCCACAAGTTTGAGTCACGCTATCTGGACAGTTTGGTGGGTCCCTACCCTGAGCGTAAAGATCTCTATGAGGCCCGATCACCCATCAACTTTACTGACCAACTGTCCTGCCCGGTTATTTTCTTGCAGGGGGATGAAGACAAAATTGTGCCCCCCAACCAGGCTGAACTCATGGTCGATGCTCTACGGGAAAAGACTATACCGGTGGCGTATTTGTTATTTGAAGGAGAACAGCACGGTTTTCGCAAAGCGGACAATATTAAGCGAGCTTTGGACGCTGAGTTTTATTTTTATAGCCGAGTGTTTGGATTTAAGCCTGCTGAGGAGATTAAACCTGTGGAGATTTGGGGGCTGTGAAAGCAGTATCGACTGTAATAATCGACGATAGGAATTTCCATGGTTCATCACACGCATCGCTATGATTTGGTCGTTTTTGGGGCAACAGGTTTTGTTGGTCGTATTCTTTGTGAGTATTTGCTAAAACAGGTCGGGGTAAATAGCGCTGTTAAGTGGGCGATCGCAGGTCGTTCCCAGGCTAAGTTAAACGCCCTGGTGTCTACTTTAGGAGCCAGCAGCCTGCCCCAGATCATTGCAGACATTACCAATGAGGCTAGCCTGCGGCACCTGTGTGCCCAAACCCAAGTTGTTATCTCTACTGTTGGTCCTTATGCTCTGTATGGAGAACCGCTGGTTAAAGTGTGTGCGGAGACTGGTACCGATTATTGCGATCTGACGGGGGAGCCCCAGTGGATTCGCCGGATGATTCAGCGCTACAGTGCCACTGCCAAGCAGTCCGGGGCACGGATCGTTCATTGCTGTGGGTTTGACTCGATTCCGTCTGATTTAGGTGTGTATTATCTGCAGCAGCAGGCGAAAGAGCTGTTTGGGGGAGTTTGCGATCGCATCAAAATGCGCCTTATAGCTGCTCAAGGTGGCGTATCGGGGGGCACCGCTGCCAGCGGTATCAACTTGGCAAAAGAAGCCAATGCCAATCCTGCCCTGCGTCAGGAGCTAGATAATCCCTATTCCCTTTGCCCCGATAGCAGCCAGCTGCCGGAGCATCCCCCAATCCTAGTTCCGGTGCAGTACGACTCAGATTTTCAAGGCTGGGTGTCGCCTTTTGTGATGGCAGCCATTAATACCCGCATCGTGCTGCGATCGAATGCCTTGCTGGATTATGCCTATGGCAAACAGTTTCAGTATGATGAGGCGATACTGACCGGGTCTAATGCCATAGGCTGGCTGGTAGCCCAGGGCCTTGGTGTTAGTTTAGTCGGTGTGGCGGCGGCCATGGCCTTCTCGCCAACGCGCTGGCTATTGGAGAATACAATCATCCCTAAATCAGGGGAAGGACCCAGTCGGGCAGCCCAGGAGCAGGGGTTTTATGATTTGAGGTTCTGGGGCGCAACCGCCGATGAACAGACTATTCAGGTTAAGGTGACGGGCGATCTCGATCCCGGCTATGGATCGACAGCTAAGATGTTGGGTCAGGCGGGGCTATGTTTAGCGGAAGATTTGCCGCCGTCGGTTAAAGCGGGGGGATTTTGGACCCCAGCATCAATGTTTGGTGACGTTTTGATCGACCGTTTGGTAAAAACGGCTGGGTTGACGTTTGAGGTATGCTGACTCAGTGGTTAAGCCGCGATTTTTTTCCGCGCGATTTCATTTTCACATCAGTCACTATTTGGGTATTAGGGAAACTGGCACACTCGGGTTGTGGATGTTCAGTCTTGGCAATCGATTTTTTTCTATGCCTATACAAAAGCGAACAGTGATGTACTTCATGCCCTTCTATCATTAATAAGAAAACTTCTGAATTGGGGCTATAGTAATTTCTTACACGAATCGACATCTCTTACCTATCCTTAAATACAGACAAGAGATGTTGATTCAGTTTTGGAAGCAAGACTGATTGATATGTAACTCGCCTAATCTTTTATGTTTAAGGACTGCTGACAGTATTACTTAGCTAGTTACATCTGAAAGTAGCTATTAAAAAAAGTCGCATCAAATACCTTTTAGAGTAGAAATGAAATAAAAATGAAAAATGCTAGTCAGTTGCTTTATATGTAGGCTAAGCTCTACTTATT
>JBCDFI010000484.1:0-4404 GCA_039178155.1 Cyanobacteria bacterium P01_H01_bin.105 | reverse complement strand
GTTTTATCCCTTTTTTGTCCAGTTCCAAGGGAACTTGAAAATGTATGTGATGAATCTTTCTCTCTTAGCAAAGAACAGCTTATTTCTAATAATATTGGCATCATTAATAGCTCTTCTAAATCATAAATAAGAATTTTTGAAAAAGTTGAAAATAATGAATACCCTATTGCTTTAATAAACGATGCTTGACTTGAAAAACTATTAAGCCTTGGGATTCTATTATGAAAATAAAACAAAAAAATATTTACTCTTTTCAATGAGATCAAAGCTCTTTATCTCCACTGTCTAGTGAGTAATTTTAGTCTCTTAAAACTCGCTTGGCCTGCTTTAAAATAGAAAAGAGAACCTCACTCCTATTCCTGGTAAAGATCCTAAGATAATCAAATATCAAGGCTTCTATAAAATTATCTTATGAAAAGCTATGCTATAGCTTCTTTTATGAGAAAGCATCGGAAAGCTGAGATTAGAGACGCGTAGATTTACGCAGAATCTACTGCTTCAGGAGGCATTTCTGCCTGTTTCACTACCAAACTACCTTCGTTTTTGTAAATAAATGTTTCTTTGATTATTTATTGCTTGACAGGTTGACGCTTAGTTAGGCTGTAGTTAGAATCTTCGTAGAGGCAGGAGCTTCATGCATCTGTCATAAATCGTGACTTACGGAGGAGCGACCGATGGATATGCCAGGTCAATTGACATTAGAGCAGCAATTTCAACTACAGGTATTAAGAGAGCAAGTGCGTAACCTTTCCCACGAGGATGCACAGAATTATGTGTTAGAGGTTATGCGTCAGATGATGGTTAAAGACAACTTGGTAAAGCATTTGCTCAAGAATGCCTAAGGGTTCCACCATGGTCAGCCTCACATAAACATCCCCTCAAAGTGATAGGTACTTCGAGGGGATGTTTGGTCTATTACAGTTGATATTAAATTGTGCTGAGGGTCTCTATCTATATCTAATTGTGCCTATGCTACTCCAGATTTTTAAATGAGTAATGCTCTCTGACAGCGGCATCTATGCGCCAGTTACAGCTCATGCCTGCAGGGAAAGTGACTAGGTCACCCTGGCTCATGGATACAGGTTCTCCTGCATTTGGTGTGACAACTACACATCCTTCAAGGAAGTAGCAAGTTTCTGTTTCGTCATAATGCCAACCAAACTCTGATACTTCTGTTTGCCAAATAGCCCATGAAAAAACACCGATTGCATTGGACTCAGATTAATCCGGAGATTGCTTAATTTGAATTTGACTCATATTGTGTGCTGCTGATAGTTTGTTCTAGCTCACTGGCTCCCCACCAAGCTAGTGCATAAGGTTGGTAGCTCTCATCAGTGACTTGTTGTGCATAGACAACTCTCAGTTTGTACTGTCCAGTCTGAGGAATTTTGTGAAAGATATGTTCCAGACTGTCTACATCGCTGACTGAAGACCAGATGCTTTTATCGATATCCTCTTCCTCGGCAGCCATTAGATACAGATTTAAGTCATTAAGGTCTTGACTATCAAAACTTTCTCCAACGTCATAAAGTCCGTTATTGTTGCTGTCGACCAGCGAAACCTGCCGCTCCCATGTCAGAGTCGCAGAAAAATAGCTGTTTTTTCTGAGAGGACTATCGATTACATAGTCCGTGAATCCGCTTTCTTGAGCTGTATTTTCTTCGGAAGCTAAAAATAGGGCGTTATAGTCCCACCCCTTTGTTGCCACATCGCCAGGTGACCATTGACCACCATCAAATTGTTCGTAAGCTCTAAAGGCATTGAGTTGGCCAGTGCCAAGTTCTCTATGTAATGGCACCTCAGGGTTACGATAGGCATCAGATTCAATCCAGGTAAGATTTGACTCATCTAGTAAGGTCTTGCCCATTCCTAGATTTTGTCCGTTGCCCTCATCCATCAGTTTGTCGGCAGCATTGAGTAAAACAGCCTTCATGACAATAGGTTCACGGGCATCTAGGCTCCAACTAGCTGTGCGAATATTTCGATCACCCCATTCTTGTAACAAGGCAACTGTTGCCGCTACATGAGGGGCTGCAAAGCTAGAACCACTACTAAAAGTTTCCTGCCCGTCAGGATTTAGCATTCTGATGTCGTCTCCAGGCGCAACTAAGTTAATGGAGCGTCGGGAACCGACATTAGACTCGGGTTCAGATGTTCCACGAGGGCTAAATGTAGGTTCACTACTAGCATTTGCATAATCGACTTTGACAAAGCGCCCATCTACCTGAGTTGAGTAGGCAACATTGATACCATTGAAATTATCTGTAGGGATAGGAATGCCGCCACCGCCCTGGTTGCCTGCAATAACATACAGTGCTTTATGAGCCATACTTGACCAGTCTATACATTGAGTCAGTAGAGCATTGCCATCAAGGCTTGCATTCGGACGAGGATCACTGACTAACGGCTCGCCAAAGCTGAAATTAATAGCCCGGACATCACCACTGTTTCGTAGGGCAATGTGCTGTGTAGTAATACACTCTTGAGGCTGACCACTGCGCTCACCGTCTAATGGTCCTATGGATGCAGAAAATAGGGTTGCATCAGGTGCTACACCAGTCAGTTGTTTGTCTCGACTGATCATGACACTGGCTACATGATTGGCATGATTATCGACGAATTCATTGGCTATAGCTGAACCGTCGAGCTGTAAAACTTGAGTTACAGCAACCGGATTATTTGAAATGGTCAGTTTATCGAAGCCAAAGAGTCCAGGGCGTCCTCCTTCAACCTGACCAATCGCAATTTTTTTACCTGTAAGGTTATAAGGGGCTTGATGTAAGCGGTGAGCATCAATACCATCTGCTCCCACAGATATGGACAAAGCTAAGACTGGCATGCTACTAACGAACCCTGTTAAGAGGGCTAAGGGAAATATTAATGGCTTAACCTCGTTGGTGCTAGTGCTAGAGCAAGACCGATTCAAAAATTGCTGAAAAATTCCCATGAAGACTCCCTTAAGTACAAATTGGGGTGATGAATAGCATCAGCTAGAGCAGTTTGTAACGATTTTGATACTAAGTTTTTGTTACGATAGTGACCATTAACGGTGATTATCCAGAGGCGGGTTTCCCATGACACAATCAAAAAAATCTGTTGTTATTTCCCCATCTATCTTATCGGCTGACTTTAGTCGCTTGGGCGATGAAATTCGTGCAGCTGATAAAGCTGGTGCAGATTGGATTCATGTCGATGTGATGGATGGTCGGTTTGTACCTAATATCACCATTGGACCGTTAATTGTGGAGGCAATTCGACCACTCACAAAGAAGCCTCTTGATGTTCACCTGATGATTGTGGAGCCTGAAAAGTATATTGAGGGGTTTGCTAAGGCTGGGGCAGATATTATCTCGGTCCATGCTGAACATAATGCTTCCCCGCATTTACACAGTACCCTTAGTCGAATTCGCGATCTGGGTAAACAGGCTGGTGTTGTACTAAACCCCTCGACTCCGTTGGAGCTGATCGACTATGTGCTAGAGCTATGCGATCTTGTCTTGATTATGAGCGTTAATCCTGGCTTTGGAGGTCAAAAGTTTATTCCTGAAGTGTTGCCCAAAATTCGCAAGTTACGTCAGATGTGTGATGAGCGTGGCTTGGATCCCTGGATTGAAGTTGATGGTGGTTTGAAAGCTCATAATACTTGGCAAGTATTGGACGCGGGGGCAAATGCTATCGTAGCCGGGTCTGCAGTGTTTAAAGCACCGGACTATGCTGAAGCGATTAACAATATTCGGAATAGTAAGTGCCCTACACCTGAGCTAGCTGCAGTCTAGATCGGCACTGCACTGTTTTGCTTTGATTTTACTCTTGAGAAAACTGCGGTTATGCAGGTGTGATGTCAAAGTAACTTTTACTAGTTTTAATCGGCTGTAAGGTAAAGCCCAAGTAGCTTGTGTTACCTGGGCTTTACCTTACCCATATTGGATATGAACTCAACTGCTCGCACAGCTCACTATAAGTAATATAGACACGAAGGCTTTATCGACGTGTTATGAAGAGCTAGTGAATTTTTTCGCCTTGATCAATGTGGTTTTTAGGGGAAATCACAGATACTACCTAATATAATTAGCAAGCTTTTTAAGCTGCTGCCCATTCGTCCTTTACAAGAAGTTTTAAGTCTAGATTGTCTGTATGCCTTTCTAGAACTGCTGGCTAGAGATATTTGGCAAATGCTCGTTAATGCAAGCTGCCAGGTACTCAGTATATTTACTTGTGTTCTTATGTATTGTCATCAGCAGTTTAAAGAATTGGTATGAACAGAGCATAATTACTCATAGGCAGGCCTATATAGCTCAATAATTGAAATACGGTATATCACGGATGTGAGTCCGTAGCAGAGCCTATAGATTAGTTGTGTAAAACAACTGGGCTGTGTGTTTCGTTTTATACCTGTTTCTTGGT
>JBCDFI010000483.1:0-4404 GCA_039178155.1 Cyanobacteria bacterium P01_H01_bin.105 | reverse complement strand
AAGAACGACTCCAAACCTTAGAGTCTAACCTACTAGATTTAGAGAAAAATCCCAACGACAAAGCGTTATTATCCGCCCTATTACGAGAGACCCATAGCCTTAAAGGAGATGCCAGAAGTGCTGGCGTTGAGTCTGTAGAAGTCCTTACCCATGCTGTTGAAGATGTTCTCAGCAGTATTCAGATTCAGACACTTAATCTAGACTCAGCGGTGAGCGACCGGCTATATGAAAGCTTAGATACCATCGGCAAACTTGTTGATGAAGCCGTTACTGGCTCCCCTGCCAATGTTGATACTAGCGGACTTGTACAAGCACTTATACAAATCGCACCGTCATCCCCCACGCTCCCCGCCACAGAAATAGACCTCGAACTGCCGACGACGGTTGCTACTCCAGTTGCTGACAGTTTGCCTGCTGCTAATAAGAGCAGCACTCAGATCGACACCATTCGTGTTCAAGTCCGAGACCTTGATGCATTAACCACCCAGGCAGAAGAGTTGGCGGTTACCCGTATTCAAATCGCTCAGACATCCACCCAAACTGACCAGATAATGGCGCTTTGGGAAGAGTGGCGCACCAATAAAGATAAACAAAAAGCTGCCCCAGGTCAGTCCTATGAAGAGCGTTTTGAAAATCTGATCTTAAATCTACAATCTACCCTGCAAGCCAACAGTAACAAACTGGAACTAGTCTCTGAAGATTTAAGAGACCGAGTTCGGAGACTACAGCTGCTGCCTTTATCCACCCTATTTCAACCTTTACAGCGGGTGGTTCGCGACCTAGCGAAACAGCAATCTAAGGAAATCAATCTAGTGCTCGAAGGCGATAATGCTACCGCCGATAAACGTCTACTAGAGGGTGTTAAAGATGCATTACTGCACCTGGTGCGTAATGCTGTCGATCACGGTATTGAAACATCAAGCGAGCGAGAAGCTGCAGGCAAATCTGCTGTTGCTAACTTGCAGGTAAAAGCCTATCAGACCGCCATTAGCCTGACAATTGAAATCACGGATGATGGTAGGGGACTTGATATTGATAAAATTAAACAAACGGCAATTAAACGCAGGCTTCATAGCCCAGAAGACTTAGAGGCTATGTCTACCAGCCAAATTCATCGGCTGATTCTCACACCTGGTTTTTCAACCCGTAGTTTTATTACTGAAATCTCTGGCAGGGGAGTAGGTTTAGACGTTGTCCGCAACCAGGTAGAGCAGCTCAAGGGGAGTATTCAGATTGAATCCACCCCTGGTCAGCGCTGTACCTTTCGCCTACAGCTCAGTACAGCGCTAAGTACGGCCAATGTTGTCCTTGTGGAAGCTCAGGGTATGACATTCGCTGTTCCCATTGAGTTTCTAAAAACGACATTACTAGTCTCTCCAAAGCAGATTGTGACCACTGATGGGCAATACACAATTATGTTTGATGACCAGACTATTCCTGTCGCTAATCTTACCGATGTTCTAGAGCTGTCTAAATCGCCAATCTATGACTGGGTAGCTCAGTCAGGCTTCTCTGCTGATGATGATCGCCCTTGCGTAGTGCTTAATATTGGCAATGAGCAAGCTGGTTTCTTTATCGACCGACTGATTAGTCAGCAGGAGGTGGTGAGTAAACCAATGGGTAGCTTACTCAAGCGGGTGCGCAATGTCTCTGGAACTACAGTCTTGGGTTCAGGAGACATCTGTATGATTCTCAACCCTCCAGATCTACTCAAGTCAGTACAGCAACAGACTCTGTCTGAAAATTTGACGATTAATGAGCCAGCTATACAGAACAAACCCGTTATTCTCTTAGTAGAAGATTCACCCCCCGTTCGGATTCAAGAAAAACGACTGTTTGAAGGTGCGGGCTATGTGGTTGTCACCGCTACCAATGGACTAGAGGGCTATAACACTCTCCAAAGTGGTTTATTTGATGCCGTTGTATCTGATGTCGAAATGCCCTACCTAGATGGCTTTTCCCTGGTCGCTAAAATTCGTCAGCATCAGGAGTACGATAATTTACCCGTTATTCTAGTAACGACTCTAGACTCTGATGCTGATCGCCAGCGTGGAGCTGACGCAGGAGCTAATGCCTATATTCTCAAAGGTCGATTTAATCAAGAGGCACTTTTAGAAACCTTAGAGAGACTTATCTAATACATGTCTAAATATTTTTAATTCTGATGTCCATCCGTGTTCTAGTTGTTGAAGATTCTCCTGTTGCCCTAGCTATTCTTAAAAAAATTCTAAATTCATCTCCTGATATCGAAATTGTAGGAACAGCCAAAACTGGGCTGGAAGGATTGGCGCTTATTCCTGATATTCAGCCCGATGTGATCTGTACCGATTTTTTCATGCCCCATATGAATGGTCTTGAATTCACATCGGAAGTCATGCTCCGCTATCCACGACCCATATTAGTAGTCAGTGCTTCAGTACAAGAAGAAGAAGATACTCACCGTATTTTTCAGCTGCTAGAGGCTGGAGCAGTAGATATTCTACCTAAACCTAAAGCTGGGTTAGACACTGCAAATATGCTGCTTAAGCAAGCTCTTATTAATAAAATTAAAGTACTCTCCGGAGTCAAGGTTTTTAAGAAAAAACAGCGAAAAACTAGTTCTCATCAGCAAATTAGTGCCAATTACCAGGTTACTTCATCAGTCAAACTTAGTAGTCGACCAAAAATTCTAGCTGTGGGCTCTTCAACGGGTGGGCCTTTAGCCTTACAAAGTGTCCTGACATCGTTTCCACCAGACTTTCCCTTGCCGATTGTCTGTGTCCAGCACATCAGTCTTGGATTTTTGCAGGGACTGATTGACTGGCTGGCAGAATCTTGTAGTCTCTCTATCCAAATTGCCTCGGTAGGTGAAAGACCTAAACCTGGTAACGTTTATTTTCCTCCAGAGCGTCAGCATCTAGAGATTAATCATCAAGGCCGGTTTTCCCATTCACAGTTGCCCCCCATAGATGGTCATTGCCCTTCTGTAACAACCTTATTTGAGTCGATTGCTCAATTTTATGGACGCAGAACCATCGGAATTTTACTGACAGGTATGGGACGTGATGGTGCGGACGGTATGAAAGCGATTACCGATGCTGGTGGCCTGACAATTGCTCAAGATGAAGCTACCTCTGTTGTATTTGGTATGCCCAAAGAGGCGATCTCACTAGGAGCAGCTCACCATATTTTACCAATACAGTCCATCGGACCAACTGTATTAAAAATTGTGCAACAGTTCTCACTTAATCCAAACTAGTCAGTCTTTTTGAAACTAGAGTAAAATCAATCGTGCCATCAACAGAGTTATTAACCCCGGAATTAATTCAAGCCTTTATTCAACTAATCGTTGAGCGTACTGGTCTTAAAATTAGAGAAAATGATCAAAAAACCTTTAAAGAGATTATTCTTGAAAGAGCTAAACTCACAGGGTTAGACTCTGTATCAGTATATTATCGGTTGCTAATAGCTGATACAGAGCAAAGTAATCAAGAATGGGGCCGCTTAACGACAGAAATCACAAACACTGAGAGTTTCTTTTTTCGAGATAAAGGTCAATTTAAACTCTTAAAAAATCATATTTTTCCAGAGCTGATTAGGCGTAAATCTAAAAGCAAAACAATTCGCGTTTGCAGCGCCGGGTGCTCAACCGGTGAGGAGCCTTATTCCATTGCTATGTTGCTCAACGAATTAATTCCCAATTTTAGAGACTGGGACATAATAATTTTAGGTATCGATATCAACATGGAAGCTGTGAAAAAAGCGAAGGCAGGAGTCTACCGCCCTTGGTCATTTAGGGGGATAGATCAAGATCTCCAGCAACGCTTTTTTGAACGGACTAATGAGCAATATCATATTAGTGACGACATTAAAAAAATAGTCAGATTTCAGACTGGAAATCTACTGGATAGCTCATCTTTGGATCCACTGTCAGATATCAGAGATATGGATTTGATTTTATGTCGAAATGTATTTATCTATTTTAGTAATTCAGCGGTAAAAACAGTCTTAAATAAATTCTACAACGCACTTTCCCCCTCAGGCTATCTCCTCGTTGGGCATGCGGAACTTTATAGTCAAAATCCAAATAAATTTTGGATAAAAATGTTTGAGGAATCCATCGCTTACCAACGTCCGGATCATCCATCTGTTGCACCGACACAGACTATTTCATCAATTGCTCTCCCAAGAAGTCCACGATTAAGAACTGTGGACAAAGATGAGGGTCAACCTCTAGATGATTCCCTAGTAGGGACCAATATAAAAATGCAAAAAGCAGCACTAAATCTTCTTCGACAGCTGCCTGCTGACACTAGGATAGCCAAGTTTGGAAATCTTACAGCATCTGAACTTATTCAGCAATTTGAACAAAGTTTAAAGGAAATCGACTAGAGAAAAATCATGGAAACATCTTACTGCTTTTTT
>JBCDFI010000482.1:0-4406 GCA_039178155.1 Cyanobacteria bacterium P01_H01_bin.105 | reverse complement strand
TCTATGGGAGTAATTTTAACTTCTTCTGCTAGGGTCCCTAAGGATGGCTCAATGGCATCGATATTACCAACCACAATGGTCACCAAGTCACTAGGCCTCAGATTACGTTGGGCGGCTTCTAAAACCTGTTCAACAGTGGCAGACTCTACCGCTTTCTGGAACTTAAAAACAAAATCCGACGGGTAGCCATAGTACTCATAACGAATCAGTCGCGACAGCGTTTGTTCAGGTGTAGCAAAGTTAAATACAAAGCTATTAAGTACGGCATCTTTAGCAAATTGGAGTTCCTCAGCAGAGATTGGCTCCTGGCGGACTCGTTCAATCTCCCTGTACATGGTTTTGATAAACGGCACAGTTGCATCAGATCGCGTTTGACCACCGCCTATAAATAACCCAGGATAATCGTATCGTGGGCTCCAGAAGGCATAAACCACATAGGCCAAGCCCTGACGCGACCGAATATCATTAAATAGCCGTCCGCCAAACCCATTGAGCACCTCGTTTAAAACAACCATCGGCGCATGATCAGGATTATCTAAGCGACCGCCTAGATGACCGATGTGAATATAGCTCTGGGTTAACTGAGGCTGATCTACAACATAGAGACCACTAGCCTGCTGCTCCACCTGGGGCAAGTCCACATTAGCCTTTGCTCTGACTGACGGTGACCAGTCAGAAAAGAATTCTTCAATCAGCGCCTTCATCTGAGTGGCATCAAAGTCACCGCTGATACCTAAGATCGTCCCGCTGGGTTGAATAGCTGTTTGATAAAAATCAACAACGTCATCCCGTGAAATATTATCGACATCGCTGTATTCAACCATGCGAGCAAACGGACTTTCTTGACCGTAAATTAGCTTGCGAAACTCGCGAGTCGTAACATCATCCGGATTATCATTACGACGGGCAATGCTGCCACGATACTGACTTTTGATTAGATCAATCTTTTCTGGGGCAAAGGCTGGCTGCTGAATCACCTCAGCAAAAATCGTAAACACATCAGCAAGATCTTCGCTCAGGGCACTAAAATTAGCACCGCCGGTAGTCGCCCCCAGACTACTCTCAACAGACGCGGCTCGCTGTTCTAAAAATTGATTCAACTCTTCAGGCGCATAGCTCGTCGTGCCCCCAACCCGCATTGCTTCTCCCGTCATGGCAGCTAGCCCTGCTTTGCCAGCTGGCTCCATATATTCCCCAGCCTTGAAGGTAGCCGAACCACTGACTAAGGGCAGGTCGTGTTTTTCCATGAGATACACCACCATGCCATTGGGTAACTCATAGCGCTCAAAGTCAGGAATTTGGATTTCTCCAAGGGGCGCAAACTCCAGATCGGTATAGTGACGTGCCGTTACCGCATTGGCTGGCTTACTCCATCCTAGAGTGAGAACCAAGCCAAGAGCAGCCATGGCCAGAATGATACTTTTGGTCAAACGACGTTGGGAAAACCAGAGCATAGGGGAGTTGAAGAATGGGCGGTGGGCAGTGGAAAAAATTCAGATAGTCTGGTCTCTATGACTCTGCCGATAGTAGTTTACCAACGGTGCGATTACTGGGAACAAAAGTTGCCTGGGCAACGCGTTGAACATCCTCAGCCGTAACGGCATCAATGGCCTTGAGTTCTTCAAAGACGCTGCGCCAGTTGTCAGTTTTAGCTTCGTACTCTGTTAGCAAACTGGCCATCCCCGAATTGGAATCTAGACTGCGCAACATTGAGGCTCTGGCTTGGGTTTTTACACGCTCTAACTCTTCTGAGGTGACGGGCTCTTGCTGCAGCTGTGTTAGTAGCGCATCCATACGTTCAGCTACATCATCAACGGTGCGACCAGGTGCCGTCAGACCATAGAGCAGCAGAATGTTGCCATAGCGGTCACCGGGAAAGCCATTGGCACTACCTATATTGAGAGCCACTTGAGATTGCTCTACCAAATCCTGGTACATACGCGATGTACGACCACCCACCAAAATACTCTCAATCATGGAGTAGACCACATGGTCAGGATGATTGATACCTGGACGATGAAACCCTTCTAGATACCAGGGCTGACTGGGTAACGTCAGCTCAAAAGATTTGGGCTCTGTTTGAGTCGGCTCTTCGACCGTGACGTCTGGAGGCAGACTACGGGATTGTATACGACCAAAATAGGCATTAGCCAACGCTTTGACATTATCGGGGTCAACATCACCGACGACTGCCGCAATCAGATTGCTCGGTCCGTAATAGGCATCAAAAAACTGGGAAACGTCTTCGCGAGTGGCCAATCGCAGATCTTCTTGGTAACCGATCACCGGACGGCGATAGGGGTGCTTATCGAACGCAACTTCTAAGAATTTTTCAACGATTTGACCGATAGGGGAGTTATCCACACGCATGCGGCGCTCTTCGAGGATAACTTCTTTTTCTTTGTAAAATTCTCGGAATACTGGGTCTATAAAGCGTTCGGACTCTAAAGACATCCAAAGCTCTAACTTGTTAGAGGGCAGGCTATAGAAATAGCGAGTGGAATCGGCAGAGGTGGTTGCATTCAGTCCTCGACCACCAGACTGCTCTATGATTTGGCCAAATTTATTTTGCTCTACGTACTCTGAGGCTTGGGTCTGCAGGTCTTCGAATTGCGATCGCAACGCACCGACCTGGTCTTCATCCCCAGCTTTCTCAGCCGCCATCAGCTGATCAAACACCACATCCATCTCCTGCAGCAAAGGGGCTTCGGCACTGTAGTCTTTAGTACCGATTTTGGTGGTCCCTTTGAAGGCTAAATGCTCTAAATAATGCGCAACACCGGTATGACCATCCGTCTCATTCACGGCTCCCACATTGGCATAGAGCATCATTGAAACAACAGGGGCTTGATGACGCTCCAGCACAATAAACTTCATGCCGTTATCGAGAACAAACTCGCTAACATCATTAGCGACACGATCAATATAGGGCTGGATAGAGTTTGATTGATCGACGTCTACAGCAAGCTGCTCTGAGATCGCGGCATCAACCGATTGAGCCCAAGCCGGTTCACCACCGCCAAACCAGATTGACACAGCTAACACAGCTGCCCACAACAACATGACCTTTGGCTTAGTCAACGGAGTTACGCCCATAGCACCTCAGCGCAAAATACCGTTACCAGCATAGAGACTTTTCTTTATATTGTGTCAACAAGATAGTGACTATTCCGCAAATTTACTTATATCGACTTTAATTAACGTAGGAATAAAGAGTTTTTCATAGCGCCCGCAATTAGCGCCCAGTGCTTACTCAAACTCCCTATTTCAAATAGACATACTTATAGAACGTAAACATTTCAAATAAACCGCCCACAATACTGATCGTCATACAGATAATCACCACACCTTGCAACACATCACCCGCACCAAATGTGATTAAAAAATCTACCAGATAATCTTTTCCCACAGTGCTGAGCGCTGATAGCGGCGACCATCCTCCTAACGTCAGTGCGCCTAACGCCACACCCAAACCAACGGCTGGCAGCATAAAACAAATCACTAACGTCAATATCAAAGAACCAAATAATCGTAAGCCCATTTCCACCTCCTGCCGCAGTACGACTGAATGGGCGTATGAAACCATTTCAACGATACGAGTAATAAATCCAGATAGACCTCAAATTGAGAAATCTTAAAATTTCATAAAATTACAGAGCATTTAGAGTCTTGACTTAACCTACGGCTTCACCCAGTAAAATAAACGGGCTATTGCTGCTCCGCATCTAATCATTTGCATTTAGGGAGTCATCCTCTTTGTCTGCCGTATTTTCCACGTCGAGCCTTGCTAAATGGGGGCAGCGTTTAATGGCTGCCTTTTTACTGGGCGGTCAAGTCATCGTTCATTTGTTAACTCGGCCGCTACATCGGCGCAACACGGTTGAACAAATGGCCGCCGTCGGCCCAGAATCTTTGCTGATCACTCTGGTTACCGCCAGCTTTGTCGGTATGGTGTTTACCATTCAGGTCACTCGAGAGTTTATTAACTTTGGGGCCAGTACGGCTGTTGGTGGAGTTTTGGCCCTGACTCTAGCTCGAGAATTGGCCCCTGTGCTCACCGCTGTCATCATTGCCGGTCGAGTTGGATCAGCGTTTGCAGCTGAAATTGGCACCATGCAAGTCACAGAACAGATTGATGCTTTACAGCTGCTCAAGACAGATCCGGTTGATTATTTGGTGTTACCCAGAGTAGTCGCTTGCGCACTGATGTTACCGCTGCTTACAATCCTGTCGTTTATTACAGGGATGACCGGCGGACTCATCATTACTAATACGATGTTCAATATTTCCCAGACTGTCTTTTTAGACTCAGCCCGTGTGTTTATGGGAATTTGGGATTTAGTCAGTGCAATGATTAAGTCGTTAGTATTTGGCACTCTGATTGCGATCATTGGCACTAGCTGGGG
>JBCDFI010000481.1:0-4408 GCA_039178155.1 Cyanobacteria bacterium P01_H01_bin.105 | reverse complement strand
GACGACCTGCTTCCCACCAAGTCAACCAGTCCACCCCAAAGGCGCGGACAAAAAAGTCAAACAAGCCGGTAAAAGATACACCAACAATAGGGTCCTCAAGACGCGACTGCTGATAGCGAGGTTCGATAAACTGGTGATTAAGCAGAGCAGCAACTGCGATCGCACCTGCTCGAAATGCATCCTCCTGTTCCTTGAGGTTCTTGGGATCAATCTGATTTAGATGAATTTCTGCTAGGTTGCAGTGAAAGTTCTGTCCCAAAATTTCACCACAGGGATTGAGACCATAGCGGCCCTCACCTTGAGCCCGACGCTCTGCTTCACCTGCCCATTGAATTGCACCTTCGCCCGAGTAAAACTGCTTGCGGACCGCATTGGTCATATCTACTAACGAAGGCTTAGTATGAAACACTCGCGTATGGTTTGCCATCCGGAGCGCATCCCGCTCGGGGTCGATACGCCAGTTACCATCATCATCCTGCTGCCATAGATTGTCCTTGGCAGTAGCGGCCAGCTCGTCACTACTGTCAAACTGACGCATGCCCGCTGAGCGTCTAATATTTCCAGCCACCACACAGGCGGCCGCTTCATCAATTAATAAACAGCACTCTACCGAGTTGAGTTTTCGTCCATTAGCCGCATTCAAAATTGCCGCACAGCGACCGTACAATCCCGGTAATTTAACCGGGTTAGCCATGCCACCAAACCCCTTAAGCGTCTCTCCCGCAGGGCGAACATCACTCAGATCCACAACAATCTCTACGTCCCCTGCAAAGGATTCCTGACTAGAGAGTTCTAAAATTTTCTGGTATGACATGACCCAGCCATTGCGGCTGTCACCCACACGAATCTCCACATGGTTACCATCAATCGTCACCTCAGTTTCTTCTCGGCGCTGAGCTGCAGGTGTAATGCCGACATCGCCAGTCATGGTAACGGTCAACCGATTACGAATCACCGGTAGTTGGTCAATGTACTTAGGTTCTAGCACCGCACCTGTGCCACACCCCATCATGGCCAAGTCCATCATTAGACCAAACGCACGCCAGTCCACAACATTCGTACTCGTGCAGTTGTAGGCTCCAGAAAAATTCTTTTGTTGTTTACTCCACTCTGTCCCCCCTACCCAGAGCCAACGACCAGACGGTAGCGCCTTAAGCTGTCGCTGCATACGCTGCACCAGCGCCTTTTCGTCTGCAGTAAGCTGACCCAGTTCCACAAGACCACCGAGGGTGCGATCGCAAACGTCATACCAAGATTCCCGCTGCCCACCCTCCAAACGACGGCTGTAGGTACGATAAAACACAGGATAGGCAGCGGGCGCAGATTCAGGAAAAGGCGTTTTTGTGCGTAGTCGTTCTAACTCTTGAACCATTCGTCTGGGCTTCCTTACGAATTTGAGGGATGTGAAAGGTGTGTAGCCATTGGGCTATATCGACGATAAAAAACAGCACATGTAGCGCTGATAAAGCTTTCAATAACGAGTAATACTCTAGATGTGCTCTAAACACATGGGAATAAAGCCTAGCACTCCTACTCCAAAAAATCTAGCGTCATACCTTTAGAACAAACGCTAGATGTAGGGATTTTTGGATTACGAAATCTAAATTTTCGATTACGAGAACTAAATACAAAAAAATCAGTCAATTCTAACTATCGAACTAACAGTTAGCCAAAATGGCCGTGGGGTGGGGGAGCCCCCCGTTGTCAGGCTATAGTAGTGCCAATACCAAGGAGCTGACTATCCACAGTCAACTCCAACCTAGGTTCAAAGCCTTTTCTACCTAGATCAGGGGGTATTTCCTAAAACTCAGCTTTACGGCTGCGAAATAGGTGCAATCTTGAATGAATAACGAATATAGTCAAATGACTAAAGTTATTGCTAGATTCACCGGTAAGCGCCAAAGTTGAGTCAGCTATATAGAAGCCAAGTGCCGAAATGTAGTAGAGCCTTCCGTTGTCAGCGATAGCGTAATACTTTGTATGGCGCGCTTTTGGTCCGTGGTAATGATTCCCTGTCTTACGATTGATTAAGTCCTTTTAAGGATTTTGCCGAAGTTAGTTCTACTTCCCTGTATCAATGCTGTGAATCCACCAACTGCCCATGAGCCATTCAGTCGTGTTGTCCTCTCCAACTATAGAGACAGTGCAACGGCCATGTGATTTCACAATCGCTATCTGCACCTATAACGGTGCGCAACGCATTCCAGCTGTTCTCGATCGACTACGGCAACAGTTAGATGCCCAACACCTGCGTTGGGAAGTTTTTGTAATTGACAATAACAGCAGCGATTCAACAGCCGGTATCGTTCGGCAGTATCAGCAGAACTGGCCAGACGAGATTCCACTACGATACTTTTTTGAGGGCCGCCAGGGAGCTGCCTATGCTCGGCAATTGGCAATGGAGCAGGCGAAAAGTGAGCTGGTAGGGTTTTTAGATGACGATAATTTACCCGATGATAGCTGGGTAGCTGCCGCCTATCAATTTGGCCAGGAGCATCCCCATGTTGGAGCCTACGGCAGTCAAATTCACGGACAGTTTGAAGGAGCACTTCCCGAGAATTTTGAGCGTATTCAGTCATTTTTTGCCCTAACTCAGCGAGGCAATACAGCCCATGTCTATCATCCCCGCTTACGAGTACTCCCTCCCTCAGCAGGCTTAGTTGTACGACGAAAGGCTTGGCTAAACAACGTACCTGAGCAGCTGACTTTGACTGGACGTCATGACGAACAGATGCTCACAGGCGAAGATTTGGAAGCGATTGCTCACATCCGTCGAGGCAATTGGGAGATCTGGCACAATCCAGCTATGAAGGTTTGGCACCAAATTCCAGCTCGCCGTCTTCAGCGCAACTATCTGCTGCCATTTTTTCGAGGGATTGGTCTGAGTCGACATGTCACTCGCATGGTTAATATGCCAACCTGGCAGCGACCCTTTATGTTCTGGGTTTACGGCGTCAGCGATCTATTTAAAGCTATACACCATATGGTGACGTATCGAAATCGCCTTAAAACACAGGTCGTACCCGCCTGTGAACTTGAGTTTTATCTATATAGCTTGATTAGTCCGCTCTATATTTGGCGCTTATTGTTACTCAGGTCCTTTAAAAATAAGTCCTAAGATATTAATCACCCCAACTATTTTGGGAATATAGAACCTGGGAGCTAGCTATTATCAAGCTACGAACTTCCAAGGCTCTACTTATTTGATGCCTATGGTCAGCGCTGCGCTCATACTGCCAGTCCGAAATCGTAAAGCGTATACATCAGCTATTTTGCATCAGCTGAGTACTCAAATTTCTCAGTACTCAGCTGGGCACACCATCGAAGTGGTGGTGGTGGATGATGGGTCTACTGATGGGACAGTTGAGTTGATTACTCAGACTTTTACCAAGGTTCACTTGCTGCAAGGGGATGGCGACCTTTGGTGGACAGGCGCGATCGCAACCGGCATGGCCCATGTTCAGCAGCAGCTCCAAACTGACTATATAGTTTGGCTCAACGACGACATTACGCTAGCAGACGACTTTATCTCAAACCTGATTCAGGTATGCCAGCAGAGCCTGCAAACAAATATGATCACAGGCGGCATTGTTTGCGATCAGTCCCACTCCAATTGGATTGTATTTGGCGGGGTCATTGCTAGCTGCCCCATCAATAACAGGCGGCAATTTAGCAAAGCTTCGGTCCTAAAAGTAGATACCTTAAACGGCAATATTGTAGTTCTGCCAACTCACATAACGACAGACATTGGCCTACCCAATGCTGAACGATTTCGCCACTACGGGGGCGACTACGAATACATATGTCGAGCCAAAGTCGCTGGCTACACCATTCAACTCTCCAGCAATCTCGTCGCAACGACAGACTATAGAGCCAGCGATGTGATTCGCTACATGCCACTGGTATTTCAGATGGTGCTGAGCCCCACGCTAAAGGCTAAGTGGCAAACATTACAAAATCTACATTTGCTGAAATCACCCCACAATGTGCGCCATATGGTGAACAGCATCTATCGCCACCAGTCAACCATACCTCAATGGAAATACTATGCCTTCTATCTCAGAAAGGTCATTAAATTGTTTGGAAATGAATGTTTGCCCCAGCGTATACGCAAACAGCAGCTACAGGCCTATCTACTGCAGCAAGGTGTTCCAGAAGCAATCTCTATCAGCATTTTAGGGAGTTAGCCTTGAATGAAGCTATTGACTCAAGCTAGGCTGACCCAACTGTGGACAAGGTTAAGCCATTACACAGCTTTGATACAGCATCATATCTGCCGGACTTCGCGTCGAGACTACCGATTTATTCTAGTGCTAGCCCTGGCAGTCTATGGCCTGTGTCTTTATGGCAGTAGCTTTTTTACGGAGTACCACATCTTCTGGAAACAGTGGCTAGGAGTAGAGGCGCT
>JBCDFI010000480.1:0-4417 GCA_039178155.1 Cyanobacteria bacterium P01_H01_bin.105 | reverse complement strand
GAATCAAGCTAGGCCAATCAGCATGATCTGACAAAACAAACCCTCGTTCATAGCCTCGACGGCGACGAGCGCCACGCACGGCCATCCAACCAGAGGCAAAAGCTGTTTGGGGGCGCTTGAAGCGTTTCATCCACGAGGAGCGATGACCTGAGGGTGGAGCGATGATCAAGTCTCCCTGGAACTTGTAGGATTTGTCAGTTTTGCTAGTGGGTACTGTAGGTACCATGGGGACGCCCACATCCCGGTAAATTTCTGTTAGGACCTGCACAGCTCCATGGACATAGACTGTCTTGTCGGTGAACTGAGTTAGTTCTGCTAATACTCGTTGGGCTTTGCCAAAGGAATAACAGAATAGTAAGGAGGGGCGTTCTAGATCGCTGTGCCACCAGCGATAGATTTGTTCGGCGATTTTTGTGCCTGACTGCCAGTGATAGATGGGTAAACCAAACGTTGCCTCTGTGATGTAGGTGTTGCATTCCACCACTTCAAAGGGGGCACAGGTGGGATCTGCACAGCGTTTGTAGTCTCCCGAAATCACCCACACGTTGTCTTTATGCTCAACTCGAATTTGAGCTGACCCGAGCACATGACCGGCTGAGTGAAATGAAACCCAGGTATTTCCTAATTTGAATTTGCTGCCATATTGCGTCGGCGTTAGGTTAATGTCTTTTCCTAGGCGCTTGCGCAAAATGCCTTCTGAGCTGTCAATGGCATAGTAACGGTCTGAGCCGGAGCGGGCATGGTCAGAATGAGCATGGGTAATGAGTGCTGTTTCTACTGAGCGCCAAGGATCTATGTAGAAATTGCCTGGTTCACAGTACAAACCTTCGGGGCGAATGCTAATTAAACCCATAGCCCATAGTTATTTGTATTACTCGCTGCCCGACTTTTCAGTTTATGGTTAGAACTTGGACAAATCAAGTGGTCTGTTGAACAGGTTGTATGAAAAGTATAGATGGATTTAATCGATTTAATTTAGCACCCTAAGGCAATATCAGAATAGGCCGTATCAAGAGCTACAGTTGTCTTAGTTGTCTTAGATAGGTGTTTAGCAACCTTCGGGTTCTAGCTTGTATACGGGGTTAGGCATCATCCAATTTTTAGGTGCTCCATGGCCGAGAGCAATCCCAATCGACTTAAACTTTCTCAACTACGAGCACTGGTGGCTATTGCTAATACCGGTACCTTTAGTGATGCAGCGTTGCAGTTAGATCTGTCGCAATCGGCGGTGAGCCATGCGATCGCAACCTTAGAAACCGAGCTAGGCGTTATTCTGCTAAATCGAGGTCGCCAGGGCGCTGTACTTACCCCGGTGGGCGAAGCCATTACGACTGAAGCTCAACACATCCTAGAGCGGCTAGAAAAAATTTGTCAGCAGGCCCAACTAGCCAAGGGATTGCAATCGGGCCAGGTACGGGTAGGCGGCTTTCGCAGTGTAGCCACTCACATTTTGCCAGCAGTGATTGAGCGTTTTCGACAGCAGTATCCCGGCATTAGTGTCACGATTGACGAATTTAGCCACTATCATCACGTTGAAGATTACCTACGCCAGGGGCGCATTGACATCGGCTTTAGCTATTTACCTACCGGTGCTGAGTTTGAAGCCTGGGAATTGCTGCGAGATGAATACGTGGTGCTATTGTCTCCTACGGCAAAACCGATCAACGCTCGGCTGACCTGGGAACAGTTACTTAGCTATCCTTTGATTCAAACACCGCTGGGTGATGGCTGTCGTTACAATGTCGAACAATACTTAACTAAGCATAACCAACCGTTCAAGTTTGCCTATGACGTGCGTGAGGATTCCACGATTGTTAGCATGGTCCGTCGGGGCCTAGGGGCAGCAATTATGGCTAAGCTTGCGGCTGAACCCATTCCTGATGATATTGTCGTGGCTCAGTTACCAGAACCCTTCGAACGCGTGATTGGTGTGATTACCCTTGCCGATGCGCTACAGCCACCTTCAGTATTTGCATTTTTGGATACGATTAAGGCTGTCTGGGGAGGGAAACCCAGTGAACCTAAAGCTGCATAAGCATGGGGGGATGACATTGTCCAGGCAATTCCGCCATCAAGTATCGATTAGCTGACAATAAATGCCAACAATTCAAAACTTAGACGTCAAAATTCAAAAGTCATCACCGACAATGATTAGGTAGCCAGCTAAGTGTTTTGTGGTTCCTTTAAACGACAATAATCCGACCCGCACAACGCCCTATGTGGTGTTTGTGTTGATTGTCCTCAATGTTTTGATTTTTATGTACGAGCTTTCTCTCCAGGGCATGGGAGAGGAAACGCTAAATCAGTTTTTTACTGTGTGGGCAATTGTTCCAGCTGAACTTACAGATAGTTTTGGTGGAGAGGCTCTAAATCCGGTGGGCGAGTGGTTTACCCTCATCAGTTCTCAATTTCTCCACGGTGGGTTTGCTCACTTGGGGGGCAACATGCTGTATCTCTGGGTTTTTGGTAATAACATTGAAGACCAGCTGGGCCATGGTCGATTTATCGTATTTTATTTGGCCTGTGGGGCGTTGGCCGGATTAGCCCAGTGGATCTTTTCACCCGAATCGATGGTGCCTACTTTGGGGGCCAGCGGTGCGATCGCAGGTGTGATGGGAGCCTATATTATTCGTTTTCCCAAGGCTCAAATTCTTACTCTGCTGCCGTTATTCTTTATTTTTACGACCATTCGTGTTCCTGCCATATTTTTTCTGGGCTGGTGGTTTGTACAGCAAGCCTTTTATGGGGTAGCAAGTCTAGGTGCCAATGCAGACATGGGATCAGGTGGTATTGCTTACTGGGCCCATGCCGGCGGATTTGTTTTTGGGGTAGTTCTAGGCCCGTTGTTGGGCTTGTTTC
Organism: Cyanobacteria bacterium P01_H01_bin.105; assembly: GCA_039178155.1. Taxonomy (GTDB): domain Bacteria; phylum Cyanobacteriota; class Cyanobacteriia; order Phormidesmidales; family Phormidesmidaceae; genus Leptothoe. The sequence goes on along the minus strand of JBCDFI010000480.1, from coordinate 1,558 downwards.
CTAGCAACAAAGGCCCCTTTAATCAGGGTCGTCGCTAGAACCGTAGACAGTCAGCCTGCCTAGCTTTACAGCTTGAACAGATTACAATTCGGGTAGCCCAAAATTAGGCAACTCTAAACTATCGTCAGGGATACTCGGCTCCGGTGTAGTTTCTTGAGGTATTTCGTTCAGTGGTCCCACCTGGAAGGGATAATTCATCCCCATTTGTCCAGGACTGCTAACGTCGTTATAGGTTGTCGTTACTCCTTTATTTAAAATTGTCAGCGTGTAAGGGACTGTCAAACTTTCGTAAGCACTATTGGCAGTATTGACATCAGTACTGACTACCTCTTCTAAACTGCAGGGAATCGCTAGAGTAACATAGGCCAAATATTCACCATTGGGAGCGCCTCCGGTAGGCCAGAAGATATTCTCAACGGGTGAAAAGCTTTGGGTTTGGCAAAAACCGTTGGCATCTACATCTAATTGACCGCCTGATGGGGAGGTGGGAGAGCCAAAATCAACAATGCTACCGGCTGGGTCCACTACGATTAGGTCTAAATCATCGCGAGTATGCCAACGCAATGTGACTTGAATATCACCAGTTTGTAAAATCGGTGCAGCATTGCTCTCATTGGGGATCGTACATAAAGCAGTGAGATCGTAAATTTCACCACTTTCGTCTTCGACATAGCAGCCACTATGGCTGTTCTGGGCCAAAACACTAGGTCTATAGTCGCTCCAGACACCTAACCCTAAAACGACTGCGGCTACTTTAAAAATAGAACTGCTCGATTTCATAACCCACTACACTATTATTTTTTTTGATGTGAAGACTGTCATTGTGAGCAGTGCCTTTTCTAGAATTTAATGCTGTGTGGAAAGCAGAGTATCCCAATTTCCCCACTGTACGCTAGACAGAAACTCAAAAGATGTGTTATCCATGAGCACATTAATCCATCGCGATCGCGTCTGGTTCCCCATGGGCTCTTCTATTCTCGCTATTCTCTCGTTAATAGTTATTGGCTACTCAGTTGGTTCCGTCAGGGTTGTTAAAGAAGGCAATGCGGCTTTAATAGAGCGCTTAGGGCGGTATCGTTCCACCTTAGATCCAGGGGTGAATTTTATTGTGCCGCTACTCGATGCCTTGGTCATCGAAGATACCCTGCGGGAGCAAATTCTAGATATTGAGCCGAGGAGTGCGACTACTCGCGATAACGTCAACGTTGAGGTAGACGCTGTTATTTACTGGCGCATTTTAGACCTTGAAAAGACCTACTACGCCATCGAAGACGTAGAAACGGCTATCCAAGAGCTAGTAGTGACAACGCTTCGGTCTGAAATCGGTAAAATGGATCTCCAAGAAACCTTTTCCTCAAGAGAAGCGATCAATAAAGCTCTGCTCGATGTGTTAGATGAAGCAACCGAGCCCTGGGGTGTAAAAGTCAATCGAGTAGAAGTTCAAGAGATTAAAATTCCGTCTGAAGTAGAAGAATCCATGCGGCTTGAGCAGGCGGCTGAAATTGCTAAAAGAGCTGCTATTACCAAAGCAGAGGGACAAAAAGAGGCTGCTATTCTT
>JBCDFI010000479.1:0-4424 GCA_039178155.1 Cyanobacteria bacterium P01_H01_bin.105 | reverse complement strand
CAAATCAGCCCAGCGTAGGGCAGGCACTTCCCACTTAGCTTTTTCATGTTCAGTCGTCGGTTTTGTGGGTCGCTCAATGGCCCCAAATGGCACTTCATAGGTAGCCCGGTCAGACTCTACAGTGACCGGAAAATTGACCTTGAGTACAACTTGAGTTTCCTGCCAATCTACCCAGGTCTCCACTTCTAAATAGGGGGACTTGGCGGCCAAACTGTAGTCTTGAACAATGGTAGATTGATTTAACTGGCGAGTGACCCGTAGTCGATGACAGAGCGCATTTCGAGATATCCACTCAAGCGATATCAGCTTGGCAGATCCATGAGGGTTATCGGCATAATCAGGGGCAATATTCCAAGCATCCCAATACTGCCCGCTATCTTTAAAGCACTGGAGTTGATTCGCTGCTGCTCTAAAAATCTCTCGCCCTGTTGCTAGATGAATACAGGAGATAATGTCTCCAGTCTCAGGGGAAACAATCACCCGCAAATCAGTATTTTCTAAAACCAGCTTTTCTGTATGGGTTTCCGCTAGAGCTGCTGCTGTATCTGCCACCAGCGCGTACACACGGTACCCAACTGCGGGTACATCCTGCGCCAAGAAACTTAGAACCTGACTCTCCTGACCTACCGAACTGTCATTAAACGGGATATCGACGTTACTAACAGCAAAGTCAATCGGCTGCTTAGTTTCACAATCGATAATTTGCCATGTTCCCAGCGGTACTGCCACCTTTACCATCTCAGTACGTGGCCAACTCAGGGCATTAAACACTTGCAGAGACCGCCCCTCGGTTAAAGTCTCCTGTACCCCTAACGTTTCCTGCACTGACAGCGCTGCTAAAGACTTCTCTAAGACCTCATGTACCAGCGCATCTACTTTGGTCCATTCACAGTTCGCATACTTAAATACTTGGGGAATCGACGTTCCTGGCAAAATGTCGTGAAACTGGTTAAACAATAGCCCTTTCCACGCTGTCTCTAATGTCTCTTTAGGGTAGAGTTGACCAGCCACTAACTGCGCTACGGTTGCCCACACTTCAGCCTGATACAACAAATCTTCACTGCGACGATTTTTTTGTTTTTGATCGCTATGGACCGTATAGCAACCTCGATGCAGCTCTAGATAAAGTTCATCCTTCCAAATCGGTAAGTCTTCTACAGCCAGACTACCAGAGGGATCTGTGCCAATGGCCTCATGCAGAAACTCCTTGGGTGTCGAAAACGTGACCTGAGGGAAAAACGGCGACTCTTTCCACCGTCGGGCCTTAAGCAACATATCTCGGGTTGGTCCGCCGCCGTGATCACCCACACCTGGCAACCAGCAAGCATGGGTTCGAGCAGTTTTTTGCTCCCACTGAGCTGCATACTCGGCCATCTGCACCGGATCAAAATCTGTGCCAATAGGCGGCAGGGTCCAGCCTAAAATCTCACTGCCGTCTGGGGCTTGCCAGCGAAAAAGGTCGTGGGGAAATTGTGTGGTATCGTTCCATCGCAATTTCTGAGTGGCAAATACGCCTACGCCGCCCAGCTTCAGTAACTGGGGCAGCTGTGAGCAAAAACCAAAGGTGTCAGGCAGCCAAGCTATTAGACTCCGGGCTCCAAATTTTTCTTGGCAGTACCGCTGTCCGTAGAGGATCTGTCTTGCGATCGCTTCTCCACTCACAATATTTAGCTCAGGTTCCACCCACAGTCCTGCGTCGATAGACCACTTGCCAGCTGCCACCTGCTGCTGAATCTGATCGAACAGTTCGGGGCGATTGGCCTCTAACCAGGCAAATAAAGCCGGACTAGAGTGGGTATAGGTCAATTCAGAAAAGTCTTGCTGTAGCGTCAGCACTGACTCAAAGGTGCGTTCTGCTGCCTGCCAGGTATCGGCCACTGGCCATAGCCACGCTAGATCTAAATGTGCGTGCCCCACACAGTGGATCTGGCGCTGTTTTACCCAATCACCATAGGGCAGCAGACAGTGGCGTAAGCTAGCCAAACGTTGATGCAGGTCACCGCTGCTAGACTGCCATTCTTTAGTAATTAGGGATTCGACTGTTGCTAACTTTTGGGGCTCCAGTGTCTTCAGGTAGTACTGCAGAACTTCCAATTCATCAGAGACAAAGCCGGGTTCAGGGCTAATCGGATTATTAAGGTCCTCATAGATTAGGTGCGATCGCACCAATGCCCCCGCATCATGCTTAGGGCTCTCTAAACGCAGTACTACATCAAACACCTGTCCTGGTATGACCGCCTCGCTCAGGCAAAAGCGTGTAAAAAAGTCGAATAAATCCCCAGCCTGTACCCATTCACCATTCACGTACAGCTGAGCATCCTCAGCCCACCAGGCAAGCGACAGACGCAGCGACAGACCTTCTAGGGGATAACCATTCAGATTTTCAGGCACCGTCAGCTGCTGATACAAATACAGCGCTTGCCCCTGGGTCCACGCAATGTGCTGACGCTCGTTCAATCTGCTCTCATCCCATTGACCGCCTTGAGTCATAGCAGTGCTAAGGCTCCCCCCCAAATCCTCATACAGTCCTCGCCATTGCCCCTGCACATCTTGTTGACTATAGGCTCGTAGCGTTTGAATGAGGTTTGTTAGAAATAGAGTAGGAGCGTTCATGTCTTCCGCTAAGATCGAGCTAGACTTTAACAAGCGTCTGAGAATGCTTGCCATATAACTATGCCATCGTCGTCTCGCCCGTACAAAAGCAAATTACTCAGGTTTGTACTGCAGCAGTGGCAGCAGGGGTTAGAACGACAGGATCAAGCATGGCGACAGCTACAGTCAACGGCTACATGGGGAGCCCAGGTGGCTGTATTCCCGCTCTATGCGATCATACGCGCGGTCAAACGCGCCGGTTTTGCTTTGGGTAGCAGCAGTAACACCCCTGCTCCACAAAGCACACCTGAGATCAGTACCCAGACCAAAAGCAACGTCACAGATATCGAACATTCATTCACAGCGATTCTGACCCATACCCAACAGCTTCTCTCTCCAGAACAAACATCACAGCTCGCGATCAGGCCGAAGAGCGGCCTCATCCACAAGGTTAAATCTCTACTGTCTGGTGTGATAGGCCAGATTCAAAAGCAACTGCCCGCCGCCCTACAAGTCCCCCCTCGGTCTGCTGCTTTGATCAAGACTCAGCGAGGCTCCCATAGCCTGACGACAGATTCTCGAACAGCGTCTAAAGACCTAGTAAAATCTGGCCATAGCAGACTGCAACAACGAGTTAGTTCAACAGATCTAGGTCCGCTTGGGTCCACCCTAGCATCTGCCATTGAAACTCGACAGCTGGTGCTTGTTACCGCTAACAACCAGATATTCGATATTTTTACGACTGAACAACAATCAGACATCAAAGACTATATCTCTCGGGTCATGTATGCCTATCAACAGTCAAGAACGATAGCACCGCGTCGGACCCGACGGCTCTCTGCTAAAACCATTCTGGCCATTGGTGCAGTCTTTATTGCGGCCCTGCCAATGGAATTTAGAAAGGCCTGGTCACAGATAACACCGTACCGGCCAGAACCTAGCCTGCCTCCCATAGCAACCAACGGTGCGCAACCCAATTCTCGCGTTTTTTATCCAGCTACAGGCATTGTGCATACGGAAACCAGCGCACGCACAGGAGCCAGTATGCGCACAGGTCATGGGCGCACAGGTCAGCTACCTGGCAAGGCCAGCCGCCGCCGATTATCCAGCAAGGCTCCCGATGCGTTTGAGGCCAACATTAACGATGTTAAATATCTAGAACATCCCCTAGAAAGAGTATTGCGCTTGATTGATCGGGTCTTGACATGGTGTGAACATCGCTGGCAACAATGGCTTGAGCGCAACGCCAACATAGGTTAATCTGACGCCTAATCTTGTGAATTATCATGCTCAAATTCTGGTGTCGTCTGTGTCGTACCGCTCGAACTCATCGCACGGCCTTCATGCTAAATCTTGTGGTTATTCTGCCGTTTGGATTGCTCACGGGTTACATTAAATTGTCGACCTTACTTAACGGCTACTCCGCAGGCCGGACCCTCAGACGCTCAGCAGGTATTGAGTTGCTGATCACACTATTTAGTGAGCCATACTCTATCCCTTACGAAGGTATTCTGACCGAAATTTCTGAAATTGTTTGGTGCTTTCCAATTGCTCTGTGTTTCTTCACAGCTAGCTTATTACGCCATCGAAAACTTCGACATTATCTAATTTGTTTAAGCATTTTGTTGACGCTTTTGCTAATCGATGATGCGTTTCGAGTCACCCTTATTCTCTATTTTGTATTAGCGGTTCCTAAACTATTTTCTTATAGTCTCTATGTTGGCATTGGAGTTGCGATCGCACTACACTTTCGCAACACCATCCTGCAAACACCCTATAGATGGCTACTCCTAGCCACAGGCCTCATGGCTATCTCAGCCATAGCCGAATTT
>JBCDFI010000478.1:0-4438 GCA_039178155.1 Cyanobacteria bacterium P01_H01_bin.105 | reverse complement strand
GGGCTACCCGAGAAATGTATCTTCAAGTAAACGCAAGGGTCTTAAAGAATTGCGATTTGGTTCTAAATGGAGTCAGCTCTGTGGATGAACTGGCAGATGAGATAGTCGCTGCGATAAAAACACAGCTGGGGGCACTCTAACTGCAATCGGCGGTAGTCTAACAACCCCGTTGCACACCGACCGTATGGAGTCTTTTCTCTGAGTTCGAGAAGTTTTTGTGGCGGGTGAACGGGAACGTTATACGCTGTCGCCAGAGATTAATCCAGCATTTAAATGAAGTCGCTTAATAGCAATGCTTCGGACAGAGCTAGAAGATAAGAACTCTGTAGTAGCAGAGGCCTGAGTCCTTCGGATAGTATTTAATGGCAGTGGGGTCTAAATCGAAGTTTTGATAGAAATAATTTCTCATATAAAAATGAATTATGCCAACCAAGTCAAAATCATTACTTTTTCTCTTCGTTCTTATCGTCAGCTTCTTACCATTTTTTCGTAAATATACTACAGAAAGGATGGAGGATTGCCCTCTCTTTCAAAAATGTCCTGAGACAGAGCTTTCGCCAACTGAGACTGTAGATCTCTTTCATAAACACCTCCATAATCAACAGGATGCTAAAGCATGGGCCATGCTGCATTCTTCATATAAGAAAGAACGTTACGAGAATGACTATGAAGTTTTTAAGGAAAATTCGACAACACTGCGATTACTCAACATCAAAAAGATGGAGTTAAAGAAAAGAAGTCAAAATGAGGCTGTTGTTAGAGTAATTGAATCAAGTATTACAGGAGCGAATGGAATCGAAATTTCTGTTGCCCATGAGTTCGAAGTTATACTCACACTTGATTCAGATAATCAATGGTTGATTGCAGAATTTCGATCTTGACAAAACACACATGCCTGAAAAAGGGATTCGGATTATGTCAAAGCTATGCCCGAGTCGGTAAAAAAGCCTTATTTCAGCAAAGTCGATATGCGCTACCAGACAACATTGTCAAAGATAAAGCCCATCAGCGCTATGAGTTTGGCTGCAAGGTCGTGTTGGCGACCACGAGCAAAACGAATTGGATCGTGGCAGTGGCTACCGATGGCAATCCCTATGATGAGGGAACGTTGAAACCGGCTATGGAATGCAGCAGTTGACAAGACAGTCTCCTAAGAGTGGGTTCGTAAACTAATACTAAGCAGCCTGAGGAGTCTTTGAAGTCCACCATCGTCGATTATCGGTTAACCGACGCAGCATTAAGCGAATCACGACCACGTAAACAGCTCCTTCATGGGTTTCCGATAAAACCTCATAGTCTCGGCACAGACGTCTGGCCTTATCTAACCAAGAGAATTTTCTCTCAACTACCCATCGATAAAGAGCAGGAACAAACCCCTCTCCTAGTTTTGTCGTGATCTCTAGAATGCAGTGATGAACCTGTTCTATAATCTCTCCTAAGACTTCCTTGTACGCTTGGTCAGTCAACACGTTCTCAAGCCTCACATAGGCTTCTAATACAGGCTCTAACACCGCCACTGCTGCTTGAATATCCGCCATATTAGCGGCACTAACAAAATAATTTAACACCATGCCTAAGATGTCAACAACGATATGGCGCTTACGTCCCTTGACACATTTATGACCATCAATTCCTTGGTCAGGGCCTTTGTTCTCGGAGGTCCTCACGGATTGACTATCAATGCTCGTCAAGCTCGGTTGCTCATCTCGTCCCTCTGCGAGTCTTACTAACTTTACCAAGTGCTCATTTATCTGTTCCCATAAGCCCATCTTTACCCAACGACGATAATAATCGTAGACAGTTGACTAGTTGGGCAGATCATGGGGCATGGCACGCCATTTAATATCGTTATCAGCCCAATACAATATGGCATTCACGATCTCTCGTAAGTTGACTTCTCGAGGATGACCGATACCTTGATGGATGCGAATTAATGGTTTAATCAAATCCCACTCGTCATCGCTTAAATCTGAGGGATACGGAAGACGACTCATAACCTCCTCCAGTGCTAACAACACTGCTGGTTATACAGAGTCGAAAGGAGGAATATCCACTCTTTTACAATAATTTACGAACCCTTCTAATGGGCAGTAACAGCTGTTGATGCTCACTATTGACTAGCAACATTATATGAAAACGAAAAGTACCCTTAAGGGTACTATCAAAAACTAGTCCTAAAGTTCATACTTTCATCAAAGGCTGAGGCATTGAGACAATAAGGAAAGTATATGAGTATGCAGAGCTGATGTAATTGGTATGGGCACAACAACTAAACAATGAGAAACACGCAATCTGCCCGTATAACTAACTAATACGATGGTAGCCTCGCAAACGGTGGTTGTAGGTATTGGCACCGATGCAAATTATTCTTATCCTTAGTATCTTATGTCGATCCGTCTCAGCATATTCAACACCCCTAAGTAAGTGCTTCTGTTATATGAGGAGGTGTATAATCTCATCGTGTCATCGTGGATAACCATCTAAATTATGTTCAAGTTAAATGAACAATCTCAAAGTTAGCTAGAGATAGTGGAAAATATTATCCGTAATAAAGTTCAAAGAAAAATATTCTTGCAGCTGTGACTATCCAGCTACTGAATTTATTCCTAATAACAGTGCAGCGTTGCCTATTTGCGAGAATATATGCACCAGTCATCGTGGTTGGCATGGGCAGCGGACTAATGTATACCCAGTAGTACAAAGAACATCTGCATGCAGTGGCAATATCTGTCCTGAAATCACCTGAGGATCAGCAACACTGCATTTCATTTTCAAACAGAGCCCTTATTTTAACAATGGAGAAAGACTGATATGGAAACTTCAAAATACAACGAAAATTCTGATCCAAGTTTGGGTTACTATCCTAGTCCTGGATGGGAATGGCAAAAGCCTGAACCAAAGACTTATCTGGTTGAGCACGATCTTGCTAAATATGCCCGTGTTTGGATTCTGAATCTGGTTGAATTTGTTCACTGGCTACCATTTGTACCTACATTTATTCTATCTTTTCTAATCTTCCAACATTCTAGTGAACTTCAGATGCGTCTAAACGGTAGTGATATGCAGGTGTTTTTACTCCTGCTCAGTCCCCTGATACAAACATTTGGGGGGCTAATGGGTATTACCATGCATGAATATGAAGGCTGGCAGGTCGCATTCTTTCAAAATCCTCTTGACACAGATTTCGAGATTAAAGACTGTAATAATGAATGGCTGCGTGAAGTGGCCTATAAGCTGTTGTTTTTCATGCAAGGTGCTGGACTTTTAGCGTTTTCATTAGGTGTCTTTGGAATTAATAAAATCACCCTGACATTCGCGATTATTAGCGGCATTATCGCGTTCATTGGTCCTCAAAACCCCAAGGCTACCTTTAAAGTTAATGGTCAGCCAGTCTTTCCTCTATCGGTATCGATGTTGATAGTGTTTATCATCAATGCCATTGTCAACTTTGTTGCCTACTTCTTCTTGCTCGACTCAGCTCTTATCGCCGCCAATCTACCAATTGTTTTAGCAGGCGTTGCCCCCATACTACTTATGCTTGGTGGAGTAATCGAGGGTGTTGTCGCTGAATCCACATTTAATCAATGGTGGCATTTTACTGCCGTTATATTCCTTAATCTTGGCATGGTCGCTCAAATTTATTTCTTTGGTCTTCTCTGGTAGTTTTTCTCAGTCAGAGTGAATTGATCAATATCATTGATGCTCTAACTCTTGATTTCTATAGTGACTCGATATAGTGACTCGACATCACTCAAAACTTATTTTCTTCAAGATAAAATAGGAGGATATTCTGCCCATGTTTAGTCATGAATCGGTAAAACTTGCCCAAAGTTACTGGGTATTAGGGCTGGCTCAGATGATTCACAGTATAGAAGAGACGCTTTCTCAGCTTTACCTTCAGCTCAATTCAATGATCGCAATATTACATCAACACTTCCCTTGGTTTCCTTTGGTAGAGATTAGTGCAGATGTCTTTGCAGCTATCAACTATTTACTGCTGGCTTTGATCTTGGCCTCAGTTCCTGCGGCAGAAAAAGGTAATCGAACTGGTTTTTTCTTCATGTGGCTTTGGGCTATTGTTGAACTGCTCAATGGAGCGTTTCATATTGGCACTTGGGTTTACTTAAAGCACTACTTCCCTGGTGGAATCTCTGGTCCTATTCTCTTTGTTTTGAGTATTCTCTTTATCCAACAGTTGCGAGCCGATTCAACTCAAACGGCACAAGCTAACCAGTAAATCTTAAACAGATGATGCCAAGATGTCTCCTAAAAACTTCTTTTCAGATCTATTGTGGATGGGCAAGAGTTTAACTGTCCTCTTAGCCACTATTTTTACGTTTCTAGCGATCGCAATTTATATCTCAGAATCAAAGGGAAATCCAATACCCAGTTTTGTTTGGCTTGCCCTAAGCCTTTTAGGCTTAATTCTGCTATTTGT
>JBCDFI010000477.1:0-4440 GCA_039178155.1 Cyanobacteria bacterium P01_H01_bin.105 | reverse complement strand
TTGGCCGATCAACAGCGATTTATATTTGATGGAGGGACGGGTCTCCGCGTTTTAGGCGACACCTTATACCAAAATCCTCATCCTATTGAAGGTCATCTATTTTTCACCCATTCTCAATGGGATCGCATTCAGGGATTCCCATTTTTTTTACCAGCGTTTGAAGCTAATAATCACTTTCATATCTACGGTGGTATTGCGGCTAACGGCGCTTCTATCAAACAGTGTTTGACTACACAGATGCTCAAGCCAGGGTTTTCTTTACCCTTGCAGACAATGCAAGCGGAGCTGACATTTCACGATATTACCCCTGGCGATACTCTCCAAATTGGCAATATTCAAATCGAGTCCATTGGCTTAAACGGCCAAAGTCATGCTTTAGGTTATCGGCTCAGCTATCAGGGAAAGTCGGTCGTGTATGCTACTGATACTGATTATGAGCACATTGACGAAAATTTACTATTTCTTGCTCATCAGGCTGATCTACTTGTTTACGATGGCATGTACGTAGACATGTGTGATCAGATCGATCTTCCTCCCTCTCCTAGACCTTGGCAAGCCGCAATTCAACTGGCTCAAGCGGCACAAGTAAAGCGGCTTGCGATGGTTCACTATGGCCCTCGTCAAACTGATACCGTGTTGAACGCGTTGGCATATCAGCTCAAAGATGTTGAACCTCAAGTATTTTTAGCCTATGAAGGGATGGTGATCAGTTTGCTAGAAAACTAACTCTAAAGTGGCATTACAAAGGATTACGAGAAAAGTTACTGCTCCGACTAGGTCGTCGATTATCATCACCTTTGGGCTTGGCTTTATTGACTCGCAGCTCACGTCCAAGCCATTCAGCACCATCTAGTTCAGCGATCGCTAAGTCTTCTTCTTCATCTTTGACCATATTGATAAAGGCAAAACCACGGCGTTTGCCAGTTTCTCGGTCAATTGGTAAGGTAATACGCGCTACTTCACCATACTCAACAAATACATCTCTGATATCATCTTCTGTGGCTTGAAATGACAGATTTCCAATGTAGATAGTCACGATTACTCTCCGATGATTAAGTGCTCAGCTGTTCTCAAATGCTTGGTAGTAAACAGCCTACTCGGGTGATATCATACCGCACAGTTTTTGCTCCAGAATGCCTGAATAACTTGAATTCATCTCTAAATCATCAAGTATCCAAATTCTCATATACTTACTCAGTTAGTACATCACTTCATGTTTCTACAGGTAGTTGTATCGAACTCCCAAGATTAATCAATTATTTTCGTTTAACTCATCCGTGATCTCGGATCAGCGCAACATACTGGAGTATTCGCCAATATTGCTACCTGGCGAATAAGGAGAGCCCATCATGCACACATTTGAAGTGTTTGTTGATATTAAAGAATGTGCTGGCAAGAATAACGCTACTAACCGTATTATGGCGACCCGTTACGAAATAAATGCGAGCGGTCGCACTGATGCCCATGATACGGCGCTATTTCAAGCGGAGAAAGAATATCCTAAAGCAACTGAATATGATGTCCGGATTACTCGTCTTCTCAAATAAGTCTATGGAATAAATCTTGTCTGTAGTTTGCCTTGTTTGTTTTACAGGCAAAAGCTTAAGGTTTCAGCAGGAGTTTAGGATGTCTTTTCCTAATCTTCTTTATGCCTATAAATAGTCTGCTGTGCCCCAGTCTGGCCATAATGCTAGGCTGGGGTGTTTGTTTAGGTATGCCCGTTATACAGATATGTGGCCCCTTGCTTCCCCGGACATAACCGTTATTTATAGAAGAAAGAGATATCTTCTACCATGGCCAATAACTCTAACGGCATGCCAGAAAGTTTAGTGATTAATTTGGTTTCTGAATCAACTATTCCGTTTCAGTATCTTAGAGGGCATCACCTACATCGGTTATTTTTAGCCCTCATTAGTGCCGTTGATGTAGACCTTAGTCAATCTCTACAGACTCATAAACGTCAGGCCTTTTCCCTTAATCCATTGCAGATATCATCTCAGTCCCAACCGACCTCAGTCCGCAACCTTAAATTTTTACTGCCCCGTCATCGGCTTGAAACTATGACGTTTCGATATACTCATAGCTCAGTGTCTGCGGGGTCTCACTGCTGGTGGCGCATGGCTTTTTTAGATGATATTTTATTTGCTCACATCAGTCCACGATTGGAGCGAGTAGCGACTAGCAAACCCTGGTTTCTAGGCCCAGCGCGATTGCACGTTACTAATTTTTTGCCGACCAACATGCCTGAATGGACAAGCTGCAATAGCTATCAAGAGCTTTATGAGCAAGCGTCTGATAATAATCGCCATTTAACGTTTCAGCTTATGACCCCCGCTGTTTTTTGCCAAAATGGAGAAGAGACTCCTTTACCGACGTGTGATGCGGTCTTTCACAGTTTACGAAAACGTTGGAACCGTTACAGTGGGCTTGTATTTGCCCCTGATACGGTTACTCCAATCACAGCAAAAACTTTTAACCTGCATACGGTCAAATTATCCGTTGGTAATAATGAAACGGTGCTCGGGTGCCTGGGTCAGCTAACATTTCAGATTTCAGGCGCAGTCGATCCGCTGATTATCAAACGTATTAATGCGCTGGCAAGTTTTAGCCGCTACTCTGGAATTGGGCATAAAACATTTTTAGGCCTAGGTATGGTAGGAGTTACGGCGACCAAATAAATTGTTCAATTCTACAGGCTAAGTATCGTAGATCAAGCTTATTCAGCCGTTCCATTGAATTACGAGCAACGATTCGTCGGCCTAGTTTACCTATCGATATGCCTTGGGGTACATCAACAAATGACCAATCTACAGCGGTACGTTGCCCAATGTGATAGCGAACTGTTTTAGACAGTAGCCGAATGGGGCGAACGCCTGTTTGAATTAAAACCTGATCGGACAAGCCGTTGATATGGATGATTGTATTAGCAGGTGAAGATAGCTGGATGACTAAGACATAATTCCATCGCCATAATCCTACTCGCTGACGATAGACCTGCACTTGCTGAATATGGCTGAGATGATAGTGGTTTACTCGCCGCTGACGTTTGCGATCGCGAGGAATTTCATGGATGATGGTTAATCGATTAAACGCTTTGCTGAAAATGCAGGTGGCTACTTCAGGATAAAGCCTAGGGACAAATGGCTCGGCCAAGATTAATAGGATGGCCGCAGCCATCAAGACCATCCATAGCAAGGGGGCCTGACGATAGCCTAGCCACATTACTAGTAATAGACTGAGCGTCCCCAGTCGAGCTAGATGTACAACGCTCCCAGCAATATGATGACGACCTAGATTGGTAAAACGCAGTACAAGCTCGCGCTTATTTTGTCGAAGCTGTCTCACCTGATTTGACACCGGTATTAAGTCAAATGCTGCAGATATTGATAGCTGTCTTTGGATACTTGAGGCTTTTGAATACTGGGTGATACCCGCTACAGTAATTCATTTTTACCAGAAATGTCCTTAACCATCGTATGTTTGATCCACCCTTTGATTAAGGTATCAAACTCTCAGCCCAAACTTTGCATTTATCTACACCGAATTTGAGCCTTGACTAATTTGGAGGATGAACCGGTCCAAAAATATTGTGCTACACCACGATCTTTCGAAACCATACTGAGAATCAGCAATGTTGAGCTTAAAGTCTTTACGAATTTCATTTAACTGGATTCAATACGTTGTTATCGATCTTTTTTACAGATCTGTTTCACAGACAAAGAGTATCTGAGAACACAATAATTTTTAAGGATTTTCCTTGTAAAGAAGAGCTGTTGCACAAATTATTCTTATCCACAGTTCCACAAAAATGTTGTTGCACAGCTTGACGGAAACATTTTCAGAGTCTCTAGATCCGTTTATTTTTAAGGGATTTAGTGATATTTTGATGCTTCTCTAAAAAAGAATTTTCTTTCATTCGAAACTCTTTTCTCTATAGTTGTAGATAGCTGCATAACCAAATTCACTCAGTCATGACTCAACAGCTCTACACACGCTCAACTTCGCGTCGAGCCAGACACCAAACTACGCCACGTCTAAAATCATTTATTCACCGGTCACGCCCATGGTGGCGTAATCCATATTTTTGGGCCGCCGGTTGGGGGCTAGCAATGGTCAGTCTTTTTTTTAATGTGAGATCTTATTCTCAGGTATCTGCTGCCAATACTCAGGACCTTTGCCAACAGACTATTCAATCATCTGCAGTTCTCTCTAGGGCTCAGTTAGCAAAAATTCTCACACTGCCTGAGCGCTCTAATCAAGACGCTATCAAAGGCATTGTTTTAGAACCCTACTGCCAACTGCCTAACCTGGAACTGCGAGATGGTGTCATTGCTGAACGAGAAGCCTATCCCCTTGCTTTTGACCCAACTACCTGGCTAGTCGTGTTGTATGAAGGGGGTGAATATGCCGGGTTTGACTTTAGCTTTCAATGATCCAGCA
>JBCDFI010000476.1:0-4464 GCA_039178155.1 Cyanobacteria bacterium P01_H01_bin.105 | reverse complement strand
GGCATCGCGGTTTGACTCATGGCCGGATCCAGCACAAAGTCCCAAGACATTAGCAACAAAGCCCCTAGAGCCAATGCTGGCAAATGCCATAGTTTGGAGCCTCCCATCTTAAGCAGGCCACCTCGCGCCAACAGATAACAAGAAATCCCTAAATAGAACCACGATAGAGGAATCGTAAAGGGAACAAGACCAGCAATCTTATAGCCTAGTCCATTGAGATAGCTATACTCACCAAACGGCATTCCTGTACTCGTTCCCAACAGTTCACTCGATAGAGATACGGCTATAGCTGGAATGGCAAACGCCAGCAGCGCTTTGAGACCAATAGTCCGATAACAGTAGAGAGAAACTGCTACCATCCCCATCAAAATGTAGGCTACTCCGCCCCCCGCTAGACTCCACCGGTAGAGAGTAGGTCCGGCTGGTAAATAGCTCAATATTTCTGAGTGGGGCATCACCCACAGCAGTCCTGCTAAACCAAACGCCATTGAGAGAATATGGCCCCAAAGGCACCATTTTTCTATACGCATCATCCAATTCATACTGGGTAAACCTTAGATTGCAAGTTTGGCTAAGCTGCGACAGCCAAAAGAAAACAACAAATTTTGGAACGCTTTAAGGCGACACCATAACCATATTTGCAGGATCACTGTAGAGTCACGTCTATAAACGTTATTCCCCGACCTAAGGACAGTCAAAGAGACATCCCATAAACTGCGAGATGTCCAACAGCAATCTAGAGGACAGAGTTCTCAGCAATGGGTAATGATTATGATAGCGCTGCATTCCTGGAAAAACAGCCATTAATTTTTATCTGACATGAACGATGTCTGCCTGACATTAAGAGACGAGTTCTGATAAAAATTATCTGTCAAAGCAGATACTAAACAGATTTTTATTGTATGGGCTACATAGTAGGTCAAACTGAAGCATTTAAAGGAAATCAAGGATACATAAACCAATTAGTCGTCATCGAGAACCGCTATCATTCCATTTGATCAGCATTTGCTAGGGGATTAAGCTGACTCCATCAGTCCGGCCAATACCTCAGCCGCCGTGGCAGTCCAACCGATGATAGCGCCTTGGGCACGTATCATGGCCAAGGTGGCCTGTTTAAATTCTGGAAAATAACTCTCGGTCGCATCTTCGACTAATAGACATTCATAGCCCCGGTCGTTGGCTTCGCGCATTGTGGTCTGGACACAGACTTCGGTGGTAACCCCTGTAAAAATAAGGTGGGTGATCTGGTGCGATCGCAACCGCTCATCTAACCCAGTCTGGTAAAACGCTCCTTTGCCTGGTTTAGCAATCACCCACTCCTTAGCAGGGGTCGCTATCGGAGCCAACTCTGAGATAATCTCATTTCCCGGCTCTCCCAATACCAAAATTCGGCCCATCGGTCCATCATCACCAATTTTCAAAGCACCGCCGCCTCGATCTCGTTTAGAGATCGGACAGTCGGAAAGATCTCCCCGGTGACCTTCTTTAGTTTGAATAATCGCTATTCCCCGCTGGCGACAGGTATCCTGCAATTGTTTTACCGCTGGCACAATCGTTTGTAATCGAGACACATCATTTCCTAACGCTTCGCCAAAGCCACCGGGCTCTAAAAAGTCTCGCTGCATATCAATAATGACCAGCGCCACTTGATTAAGCGCTGGCAACACATATTCATAGGGCTGAGCTGAGATGGTTATCATGGGCTGTTCTCTGCTCGAATCAAAACAGGTCTCTCCCAGATAATCAGCACAATACAGCCCTCATCACTAACAACAGCATGGCTTGTCTCCGGTGGATTAATCACCAGCGTACCGGCTGTATAACTACCATGGTGGTCCTGCTGCGCTCCTGAGAGCACCACGATGTGTTCATAGCCCGTATGGTCATGGAATGGCACTTGAGCTCCTGGCTCATATTTCAACAGCGCGGCAGCCGAACCTGTTTGACCATCGCCGTAGAGACGATGAATCTCCACACCAGGCCGAAAAGGTTGCCAAGAAATGCGCTCCGGCTGACTAGCCAAGTTAAACAAATCCGTTAAGATCAGCGGCTTAGTGACCGGCCATTCGCTGGCCGATGAGACTGATGTCGGCATGGGCGATCTCACTTTCATAAACAAATTTTCCATCACTGATGACCAAAATGCGGTCGGCAAGGGTCATCAGTTCATCTAGATCTTCACTGACTAACAGCACAGCAACACCTCGATTGCGGGCATCCACAATGGCATTATGGATAAATTCTACAGCCGCAAAATCTAAACCAAAACAGGGATTGGCCGCAATCAACAGCCGCACTGATTCAGCAGAAAGTTCTCGGGCCAGCACCGTTCGCTGCACATTTCCCCCTGAGAGATTACCCACAGGAGTAGTCACCGCCGGAGTTTTGACCGAGAATGTGGTGACCAATTCCTGGGCCATCTGACGAATAGCTTTCCAGATCAAAAGCCACCCCCATCGTGCCTGGGGCTGTCGGTCAAAGGTGCGTAGCGCCATATTTTCTGCCACGCTCATGGTGGGCACACAAGCGTTATGCAGCGGTTCTTCTGGCAACGCATAGACCTGATGCTGAAACATTTCTGCTCGCGTAGCCGTATAGGCTTCACCATTGACTTGAAGTCTGCCTGCAGTCGGGATGCGCTGCCCCGAGAGCACTTCAACTAGCTCTCGCTGGCCATTACCCGACACCCCAGCAATACCAACAATCTCACCTTCAAAAACGGTTAAATTCACCCCGGTTACAGCCGGTAATCCATTGTCGCGATTGGCCGCGATATCCACCAGCGACAGGATCGGCCTTTTCTCTTGAATCCCCTGTTTTTTGGCAACAGACTGAATGTGACGAGATTCTCCCAGCATCATTTGAGCCATATCGGCCACAGACAGCTGTTTTACAGAGCCTTGGCCCGCTAGCTGGCCCTTACGCAAAATGGTTACTTCGTCGGCAAAGGCTTGAACTTCTCTAAATTTATGGGTGATTAGCAATACGCTTAAATGGTCGCTGAGGACTTCAGACCTCAGCAATCCTAGAACTTCGTCGGCTTCACTCGGCGTTAGCACCGACGTGGGCTCATCTAAAATTAGGATTTGGCTTTTGAGATAGAGCTGTTTTAGAATCTCTAGCTTTTGTTTTTGTCCTGCCGCCAGCTGGGCAACCGGCATGTCTAAAGCAATTTGAAAAGGTGACTGGGCCATAAAGGCCTGCAGATGCTCGTATTCTTGTTTCCAGTTGATGATCTGTTGTTGGTCATAGCGGGCCAATACTAAATTCTCGGCCACGGTCATGGCGTTAACCGAGGTAAAGTGCTGGTACACCATACCAATGCCGAAGCTATGGGCATCTTTGGGACTGTGAATAACAGCGGGCTGATGGTCTACGAGCACCCGTCCAGCCGTCGGTTGATAAAATCCCATGACACATTTTACCAGGGTGCTTTTACCAGCACCGTTTTCACCCAACAGAGCATGAATACTACCGGGCTTTAAGGTAAGAGATACCTGGTCTAGGGCCGTAAAATTCCCAAACCGTTTGGTCATCTCCGTGACATCTAGCTGTGGCGGTGCCTTAACGGCTGTTGTCAGTACTGTCATGGCGTTTTAATGGCAGTCATCAGATCCGTCGAGGTGGCGACAGCACCAAACACCCCACCCTGCATTTTGATCATCTTTAAAGCTGCCAGGTAGTTACCGTAGTCAGTGGCTCCGGTACAGTCTGAGAGCACCAAACATTCATATCCCCGGTCGTTGGCCTCCCGCATCGTGGTATGCACACAGACATCGGTGGTAATGCCTGTGAGGATTAGGTTTTGAACCCCCTTGCGACGCAGCAACAGATCTAGATCGGTAGCAAAAAACGCGCCTTTACCGGGTTTGTCAATAATGGTTTCCCCTGGTATGGGGGTCAATTCTGGAATAATTTCCCAGCCCGCTTCTCCCCGGACTAGAATGCGCCCACAGGGACCCGGATCACCAATACCTGCCCCAATTTGACGAGAACGCCACTGTTTGTTTTCAGGCAGGTCTGAGAGATCGGAGCGATGGCCTTCACGGGTATGTAAAATTCCGTAGCCTAACTCACGCATTACCCCCAACAATGTCTGTAACGGTGCAATGGGGGCACGGGTAAGCGATAGGTCGTATCCCATCTTGTCGACATAGCCCCCCTGTCCACAAAAATCGGTCTGCATATCAATGATGATCAGTGCAGTGTTGTCGGGGCGTAAGTCACCATTAAAGGGATAGGGATAGGGCTCTGATTTGATGTAACGACCCATTGGGAAGCAATAAGGACTAACGTTACAGCCAGAAATATCACTTTATTTGTAGCCCAAAGTGTTCATGGCAAACTAAGTTGTGATTTGTTATTGCTTCTATGCTTTATCGATTGAACGCTGGTGATTGGTAAACGGACCTAGACTGTCGTCCGACAGGGTAATGGGTAGCGCGCCTTGGGGGAAATGGATAT
>JBCDFI010000475.1:0-4486 GCA_039178155.1 Cyanobacteria bacterium P01_H01_bin.105 | reverse complement strand
TCTAATCAAAAATTCAGCAAGGTACTGTTCAATAGCAGTTGTGGAAGTTAAGCTTCCTAGCTGTCTTATGTAACTTCTTCATTCACGTAGACTATGGTCCAGTCCAAACCTGCTCCGCTCACATTACCCAGTTTTGAGGCTACTTTAGGTCAACCGTTAGCCAAACACCCTATCAGTGTTTTACAAATCAACTTAGGCCGCAAGTGCAACCTCAGCTGTAGTCATTGCCATGTGGAGGCTGGCCCTCAGCGTACGGAAGAACTATCCCCTGAGGTATGCGATCAGCTGGTCGACATGATCCATCGCTTTCCACAAATTCAAACAGTGGATTTAACCGGGGGCGCGCCGGAGATGAACTATGGATTTCGGCCTATTGTAGAAGCGGCTCGTAGCCGGGGAAAAGAAGTTATCGTTCGCTCAAATCTAACGATCTTTTTTGAACCTGGATATGAAGATCTGCCAGATTATTTTGCTCATAACCAGCTGCGGGTGGTGGCGTCACTCCCCTGTTATTTAGAAGATAACGTGGATAAAATGCGCGGTCAGGGAGTCTATCAAGACTCGATTCAAGCCTTGCAGCTGCTTAATCGTAAAGGCTATGGGCAGGACCCAAAGCTGATCGTTGATCTGGTTTATAATCCACCCGTACCCACCTCGGAAAATTTTTCCCTAACCCCAGGGCAAGCCGGACTAGAGCAGGCCTATCAAGATTATCTCAGCAAGCATTTTGGTATTCAGTTCAACAGTTTATTTACTATCACTAACTTGCCTATTGGCCGAACAAAGTTTCATCTAAAGCATCGTCAGCTCCATGATCCCTATCTGCTTTTTTTGGCCAAGCACCACAATGCTGGCACAGTCAATCATCTGATGTGCCGCAGTGAATTGTCCGTAGATTATTTAGGACAGGTTTACGACTGTGACTTTAATCAAATGGAAGGGCTCCCGGCCCTAGATGCTCAGGGACTGCCCGTCACCGTCAAGTCTTTGCTTGATCAAAATACGTTGGATGTGATTGGACAGGTACAGACACGGCCTTATTGTTTTGGCTGTACTGCTGGCAGCGGCTCTAGCTGCGGTGGGTCTCTGGTTTAAGTCAAGCAACATTTCAGAGAATTTCAAGAATGTCGTTCTTTCAAGATAGAGATATGGGAGTATTTGTAATGAAGCGTTCTAAAAAAGTATTGAGCAGTCCTCTGTCAAAGCTAACTAAGTTGCTAGTTAAATTTATGGCATTTGCTTGTATCGGCATGGTGCTGCTAACGGCGGCCCCAGCTATGGCGCAGGAGTCTGCGGGCGGTATTCAAGGTACCTTGCAAAATGCCTTGAATTGGATCGATGGATTGGGAGCAATTGCTCCCATCGTCTTTGTGATCATGTACATCTTTATCACGGTGTCGTTTTTACCAGCATCGGTCGTTACCCTGGGAGCCGGGGCCGTATTTGGCATTGTCAAAGGCACTATTTTGGTCTTTATAGGTGCAATGTTAGGGGCTACGGCGGCTTTTTTGATTGGCCGTTACCTGGCTCGCGACTGGGTATCTAAAAAGGTAGCTGGTAATCGCATTTTTAAGGCGATCTATGATGCGATTGAAAAAGAAGGTCGAAAAATTATCTTTTTGGTGCGTCTATCTCCAGCTTTTCCGTTTAATTTGCTCAACTATGGCTTAGGGCTAACCAATGTATCTCTGACTGACTATGTGCTTGGTACAGTGGGTATTTTGCCAGGAACAATTTTATACGTTTATTTGGGAGGCGTTGTCGGTAGCGCGGCAGCTGGACAAGAGAGAACACCGGCTGAATGGGCGTTTTTGATTGTAGGCCTGATTGCTACATTCGCGGTTGTTTTTATTGTTACTAAAGTAGCCCGTAAATCCCTGCAGGAATCGCTTCCTGAAACCAATCAGCCAGCCTCTTCTGAATCCTAAGCAGTTTCTCAGAAAAGCTAGGTAGTGAAGTAAGTTTGGTGATCTTAGCCTTTTGTCAATGGTATTGCTATGGTCCGAAAAAAGTATGTTTGGGGTCTGTTGGTTGCGGCCATACTGGCCCCTTTTTGTTGGCGATTGATCGAGTTTCTGTTTGATCACCAGGCTATGACAGAGCTGATTCAGGGGGCTGGCAATTGGCGAGTTTTTGTTTTTCTTGGTGCTCATACCATCGCCGCTGCTGTGGGTATTCCTGGAACAGTGCTGGTGGTCATAGGAGGCGCTTTATTTGGTCTGCTTTGGGGCACCCTATGGTCTATTTTGGGGGCGACTGCCGGGGCGTTGGTGGCGTTCTGGCTGGCTCGCTATCTATTGCACGGCTGGTTTGAGCGCCGGTTTTGT
The DNA here is from genome assembly GCA_039178155.1 of Cyanobacteria bacterium P01_H01_bin.105. Lineage (GTDB taxonomy): Bacteria > Cyanobacteriota > Cyanobacteriia > Phormidesmidales > Phormidesmidaceae > Leptothoe. Next base: position 2,159 of record JBCDFI010000475.1, on the reverse strand, counting down.
CAACATCCTCGCTTTAAGGGGATGTTTATGCGATTAGACAAAACAATGCAACACCAGGCACTACCCTGTGTTTTGGCGGTAAGATTTGCTCCTGTTTCACCGTTTAATGTGGTGAATTTTTTGTTTGGATTGACTAATATTTCTGTGATGCCCTATGCCTTGGGCACACTGATTGGAATTATCCCTGGCACTATGGCCTATACCTGGTTGGGGGTAACGGGGGTAGATGCTTTACACGATGGTGATTGGTGGCCCGTGGCCATCTGTTTAAGCATTCTGATGTTGCTATCGTTAATGCCGCTCTTTGTGCAAAAATATCGCCGCAGTGAGCAGCGTTAGTCGGCTGTCAGGTCTTGCTAAAACACTGTAGGATAGGCCCAGATCGATGGGATAGCAAACGGTGTTAACTCGATTTTGGGCTCGGTATAAACGTCAGCAACGTTGGCGAATCACAGTGAGAGTTGTGATGGGTATCTTGCTGAGTGTGGTGCTGGGTCTGACCGTATTAACCTCTACTGAATCCCATGCCCAGGGAACCAAGGGGCAGGAAAGTACTGTTCAAGAAGAAAAAATTTCTACTGCGTGGGTCGTAATCGATGGGCATCGGCTTTTTCCAGTGGCCGGAACTCAGGATTTGACGGCTAAGCAGAGAGCCCAGGGGATTAATGCGGAACTGTCGGAACTGATGCAGTCGAGTGAGCCCTTGGCTGTGAGGGTGGATGTATCAGGGTATACGCCGATTTTATACAACGGGTTTGGCCGCACTACGAGACGGCAGCTGTTGTCGGTTACGGCTAGCGATTTGCGGGCTGTGCAGCCTGAGGTCAGTGTTAAGGAAGAGACGTTGGCGCGTCAGGCTAGGGAATGGGCAACAGAAATTGAGGATTGGCTCGGTCAAGCCCGACGAGAGCGCAGTAGTGATTACTTGCTTGAGGCGACAATTGTGTCGCTGGCGGTGTTGTTGGGAGCAGTGGGCCTCCATTATTTACTGGGGTATCTCTGGCGGCGGTATGTGTCGCCGCTTCTACCGTTGACTAGTACTCAACCTCAGCAGCCTGGGACCACTGGGATTGTTCGCCCGGAGTTTTCGCTAGCACGGTTTAGTGCGGAGCTACTGCTGTTTGCTCTGCGTGCTGTTCTGTGGTCCTCAGCGCTGCTGTTTGTGGTCAGGCGATTTCGAGTAACGCGGGCCTGGGCTAATCGGTTACAGGATGGATTGGTTTCAGTGTTTGTGGGGCAATCACTGCCGCTGGGGGAAACTAGCCTGTCAGTTGCTGATATTTTGGTGCTCTTGGGGCAGCTTGGGGCGCTGATATTGATGGCTAAAATTGCAACTAATGTGTTGCGATCGCGACTGCTCCAAACCTCGGGTCTTAGCCTGGGTATGCAGGCAGCTATTTCCATTTTGCTGCGCTATGCCATTTTATTTGTCGGCATCATTGCAGTTTTGCAGCTCTGGGGTATTGACCTGAGTTCCCTCACGCTGCTGGCAAGTGCCCTAGGTGTGGGACTAGGTTTGGGCTTACAAAACATTGCTAAGGATATCAGCAGCGGTTTGGTACTGGTCTTTGAACGACCGATCCAGGTAGGAGACTTTATCGAACTGAGTGGCCGCATGGGACGGGTGGATCGCATTGGCCCACGGAGCACGGATATTCGTACCCTAGATCAAGTGTCCATTATTGTTCCTAACTCGCGTTTTTTGGAACAAGATGTCATCAACTGGAGCCACCGTAACCCCTTGTCTCGTATCCATATTCCGGTTGGGGTAGCCTATGGCAGTTATCCTGAAACGGTCAAGGCGGTTTTATTAGAAGTGGGCCGTGAACATCCTCAGGTAGTGGCAGCTCCGTCCCCTGAGGTCTTTATGATGGGCTTTGGTGACAGCTCTATAAAGTTTGAACTGCTGGTGTGGATTCGTAAGCCGCAGGAGCATCCAAGGATTCGTAGTGATTTATATTTTGCGATCGCAACCGCCTTTCGTAAAGTTGGCATCGAAATACCCTATCCCCAAAGAGATATCCATTTCCCCCAAGGCGCGCTACCCATTACCCTGTCGGACGACAGTCTAGGTCCGTTTACCAATCACCAGCGTTCAATCGATAAAGCATAGAAGCAATAACAAATCACAACTTAGTTTGCCATGAACACTTTGGGCT
>JBCDFI010000474.1:0-4495 GCA_039178155.1 Cyanobacteria bacterium P01_H01_bin.105 | reverse complement strand
CTAATGGTGTGTCAGGAAACAGCTGTTGGAGAGATGAACGTAGGCGCTCAGGATTGAGCACCATCTCTAACCCAGGAATGGCCGTATCACGAGCAATTAAACTTTTTTCAGCAGCTAAGTACATGACACGGTCTAGAGTGTTTTTATACAGACGTTTGTTTGAATATCGAAGTTTTTTAAATATTCATCGGTAAGCTTATGTTAGCGGACTTTTTCGATATACTGCATAAGTTCTATGGGGGCACCGTTTACTTCAATGAACGCAACTTTCAAACCCTCGCTGGGTGAATTTGGCTCGATATGACGTTTGAGATCAGCGGCATTTGAGGCTAGGCGAAGCCAATGGAGATACCGCTGAGTATTAGGAATAATCGACTTGTTATGCTGCGTCCTTTTCACCTCAATGTTTCATGTACTCACGCGATACATTGTGTACGAGGCTTGAAGAAACATAGAATAATGTGAAACCAATCAGAGGATGAAGCACCTCTAGGTGAGGTGAAGTTTTGAGATGAATGCTGCAAAACTGGAGTCCAAGCAGCACCGGAAGACTAACGGCAAGCGATCGAATTCTGTTGGAAAATGGAGCCATCAACGACCCTATTAGCAAGATTAGCGACAGTCCACCATAACCTCGCACGAGCCATACGTGAATAGTCCACCAGGCTGGATCGGTGAAGTAGGCAACACCAACCGTTAATACCTGAGCAATCAAGCAAACGTTAAAGATGATGGAAGTTGCGTAAAAACTAACTGTTACCCAGCTTGTGTCAGAACTGTTGTAATCTGTTTCCGAATTTGTAGTCATGTCAGCTTACTTATTTTGCTAGTTCTAAATTCGACATTTGCTGCATAAAGAGAATGGCCTTATTAACTAATTCAGGGCCTGCTTTTTCGGGCGAACCGGTATCAAACGGCGGAGCGGGATCGTACTCCAGTAATAATTGAACAATCTTGGCAGTTTCCTCACCGTAAAGGAGACTCGCGATCGTTAAACCAAAATCAATCCCGGCTGTCACGCCGCCGCCTGTAATTCGATTGCGATCGACCACGACACGCTCAGTACTCACCTCAACGCCTGGATGTGTCATTAGTTGTTGGCGCATTCCCCAGTGGGTAGCGGCTCGATATCCGTTGAGTAAACCCGCTTTCGCCAAAAAAACTGATCCGCCACACACAGAAGTGACAAACCTTGCCATATTGCCTTGTTTGCGAAAGAACTCCAGTACCTCTGGATCGCCTTCTACTGCCTGTTGTTCTAAACCGCCGCCGACACAAATCACATCTAGGGTCGGGCAATTTGTAAAGGTAGTATCCGGTACGATCGTCAATCCATCGTCGCAGATAATAGGGTCTAGCGTTTTCCAGATCCGATGCAGTTTGACATTGGGTAGCGCACTAAAAACTTGATGGGGTCCGACCATATCAAGTGAGGTCATGCCGGGATAAAAGACCAACCCAATAATGTTCTTTTGTTTGTTAGTCATAAAATTATCTCCCTTAGGTGATTGCATTTGAATCTCTTCTTATACTAGGAAGTAGAAACCAACCTGGCATAGTCCTCGATCGGGTACTCTTTTCACCGCTATGGCCATTCTCTTAAAGCTATTCTTTGAAGAAATTTACCAAGCAAAGGATGAAGATGATTTGAGATCGCAGCTTGCACCAAAAATTGGAGAGTATTTTACCACCAAGCGATCAAGGATCTTTTTCTTCGATCAATTTTTAGCCAATGGAAGGTTTCAATCCATTCTCGATCTTGCGCTATCTCTAGAATACAATCCTGTAGCGCGTTATATCGCAGAACGCCATACGCCTGTCCATGAATGTGGAGTTCAACGGTAGTCGTAATTTTGGATTGTGCTCGACTACTTACGCTCCGCCGTTGCGATGCGGTGTTATAAGTATAGCTCTTCTATTATCACCTATTCAAGAGTTTAAACAGCAACTCTCTCAGAGTTCGTCTCATCTCTTTCTCTGGCATATTTTCCTGACAGGTTCTGTTCTAACTGGAAAATCCCATGCCACGCTTTCTTCTTCGAGAAAAAATCCCGTTTCGACGACGGCCCTGGAATCCAGAAAGCATTGGTCGACGAACTTTATCCTTGACCTCGATCCCATTATCAAATGCCATACCACGCTTTCTTCTTCGAGAAAAAGTCCCGTTTCGGCGACGACCTAAAAATTTAGAAAGCACTGGTCGACGAACTTCATCTTCGCCTCTTACGATGTCATTTTCATCCTCAAGCAAACGGTCATTACCACGCTTAATCTTCAATTTCTCTACCTGACCTTGAGTTTCACCTTCGCCCCTCTTCCCATCATCAGTTGTTACGATATCGCGACCAGGCGTCTGCCCTTCCTCTTGTACAATGTCATTTTCATCCTCAAGCAAATGGTCATTACCACGCTTAATCTTTAGTTTCTCTACCTGACCTTGAGTTTCACCTTCGCCCCTCTTCCCATCATCAGTTGTTACGATATTACGATCAGATGTTTGCCCTTCTTCCTGTTGAAGAATGCCACCTTCAACCTGATACTCTTCACCTTCAACCTGATACTCTTCATCATCTATGACGGATGAACCTGGCTGCAAGTTATCAAAGCCATCATGTTCATCCTGCTTTGTCTGGATGAAAAAGGGACGCGGAGCAAACGGATCCTGTTGCTGGTTTATTTTTGGCTTAGTCTGGGCAGAAAAGGGACGTGGGGCAAACAAATCTTTAGCTGATGTGTTATTTGATACATGACGGTTGTTGCGGGTTGGGTTGTATCGCTGAAACATGATTTTTGCAATGGAAAGCATAGTGAAATACTTATCCCGTCATAGTTCCCAAAGAACTTATGCGTATTTTCATTTCAACTCTTAACGAGCTCTTTATCCCATCCGAGGTGTTATGAATTCGCAAGGCATCGAACAACATTCAAAGGAGCAAAACGTAGCCAGCTAACGGCACAATACAGCGGGGGCAGATAACCTCGAACTCAGCACCAGTAGCTCTCAACCGTCCGCTGCTATAAAGCGTTAGGCCATGTTACACCCTTGAACTCAATGCATTGATGCAGAATTCGCTTGATGCTAAAAGTCCAAATATGGCACCTGTTGGATCTGCTAGGATAGCTTTCCGCTCACCATTAGGCATATAGGTTTCTTCCTCACACACCCTTGCACCAAGTGCCTTGGCCTTGGCGATAGTTGCATCAACATCGTCAGTTGCAAGATATGGTATCCAGACAGCTAATCCCACGGTACCAAAAGATTGATTCGTGACACCAACCGCATCAGCATTATCAGGGCATTCTAAGACAGCATAGCTACCAGTCCGATTTACGTTGATGTCGTCAGATCTCCAGCCAAACAGATTGCCATAGAATAGCTTTGCTGATTCAACATCGTCGGTAATGAGTTCATCCCAAAGGAAAGTACCGCTAGGAGCAGGGAAGTTGTGTGTAGGAAAAGTAGGACAAATGATCGCACCTTGCAAATCCTGAATTACCGAACTACGACCAACCCCTGGTGTATCAAAAGGCTCTCGAACAATCGTTGCCCCCAGACTTTTTGCCCTTGCCGTTATCGCATCGACATCCTTAACCATCACATAGGCAATCCAACGGGAGAGAGTGCTCTGTCCAGAAGCAACAAAGCCCCCATGTGCCTCACCATTAGCGAGAATTAACGGATATTCAGCTTCACCAAGCTTCCAGACAAAGTTAGAGGTGTGCTCAATCTGGTATTTCCAACCAAGTAAGTCGGCGTAGAAATGCCTTACTTTGGTGTCATCTTGCGTCAGGAGATCATGCCAGATAACGCGACCAACCTTAGCCTTGATGGACATATTTTCCTCCTTGCTCCAGGAGCCTCCTCTACTAGGCGATGACCTAACCATAGTTAGGCGTATCGCCCAGAGACTTTCTGGATAATACCCTCAGAGTCGGAGTTATCTAGAAAGCTTTAAGGTATCTTTACTGATTCAAATGAACTATTGAGTGATGATTGCTACATTAGAAGTCTCGTAATTTTGATGTAGTCATGCATATGCGATTCGTAATCAACCGCAACATTTTTGGCTTGACGTGAGAAATGGGTTAGCGGTACTTTAGTTTTCATGCCCTGCGGGGCAACACTACAAAGCTCAATATTTGGCACCAGCGGCAGGTGATTAGGGCCACCGAACCGCTGGCTGACCCCAAGGCTGATAACGCAGTCCGAGGCTTGGGATACTTTATCCTATTGCTACCCCGGTTTGCATCACATTCTCGGGGTAGCTAAGTTTTGAGCTTTGGTTTCTTCCTAAACGTCTGGAGACCAAAGCTTATGCTTCTCGATATCACTCAGGGCGCTGTTGCGTCTAAGCTTGGCACCGATCCGCTGCCTGATGTTAGATGTCAAGGGGGTTAGACGTGACGCGACAGAGATGTTGGCGTGGTAAGTGTCGTTGAACAGAGACTAATCAGGCTCAAGTTGAGACTGACAGACGAAACGACAGCGAGGGAT
>JBCDFI010000473.1:0-4522 GCA_039178155.1 Cyanobacteria bacterium P01_H01_bin.105 | reverse complement strand
TCACAAAATATTAAACATTTGTGAGCTCAAGTCTTTGAACACGCGGACCAATCTAGCAGGTGCCCTTAGATTGCTTTCGCATGTAGCTGTGCTTGGGGTTAGTGGCTACCTGTGGGGACACACAAACAGCTGGCTAAAGCTCCCCGCGCTGTTAGTCTATGGGATTGGTCTCGCTCTGATGTTTTGTCCTACCCATGAATGTGTTCACCGAACAGCGTTTGTCAATTCTAAAGTTAACGATGTTATCGGTTGGGGAGCAGGGTTGCTCTCATTTTATAACAGCACATTTTATCGCTATTACCACAAGTGGCACCATCGTTACACACAAATCCCAGGCAAAGATCCAGAATTAGATGATCCCAAGCCAGAAACCCTAGGTCAGTACTGGTGGCGATTGAGCGGTATACCCTGGTGGCGCAGCAAGGTAATTGGACATTTCAAGGTGGCGTTTGGTCAGCTAAAAGATTGTTACTTTTTACCACAGAGTTCCTATACAGATGTGATCTCTTCAACTCGCTTACAGCTAGGTACCTATCTTGCCATTGCCCTACTCTCTGCGACCTTAGGACATCCTTGGTTTATTGTTACCTACTGGTTGTTGCCACTGGCGGTAGGGCAGCCATTTCTCAGATTTTTTCTCATTGCTGAGCATACGGGTTGTACAGATGACAACAATTACTTGACCAATACCCGGACGACACTGACACTGTGGCCCTTACGTTTTTTGATGTGGAATATGCCTTATCACGCTGAGCACCACCTTTATCCATCGATTCCATTTCATGCGTTGCCCACCGCCCACCAGAGTTTAAAGCAGCATTTTGCACGGATTGAGTCAGGGTATGTCCAGGTGAATCGCTCAATTATGGCGGCATTTAGCAATTATGGCGGCATTTAGATAAAATGACATCTCCCAACAGCTTTGTATTAAAGGAATTTCCGCTACAGTGCGGTGTAGTATTGCCTGAAGTGGAGATACTATATCAAACCTATGGAGAGTTAAACTCAGAGCAAAGTAATGGAGTACTATATCCCACATCTTATGGGGCACAGCACAGCGATGTGGATTGGCTGGTGCGTCCCGGCGGGATTTTAGACCCAACAGACTGGTTTGTGATTATGCCCAACATGTTTGGCAATGGTTTATCTACATCGCCAAGTAACTGTGAGGAGGCTAAAAAACCGGGTTTTTACTTTACCCATTACGACAATGTTCGGGCTCAGGCTGCTTTGTTGGATAGTTTGGGGATTGAACAACTGGCTTTAGTCTATGGCTGGTCTATGGGAGCACAGCAAGGATACCACTGGGGGGCGCTGTATCCTGAACGGGTAAAGCGGATTGCAGCCCTGTGTGGCACAGCCAAAACCACAGACCATAACCGGGTTTTTCTCTATAGTTTGAGAGCGGCTTTACAGGGTGATCCGGCCTGGAACGGTGAACAGTTTGAGGGTGTGCCAGAGAAGGGATTTCATACGTTTACCCAAATTTATGCCAGCTGGGCTGCTTCGCAGGCCTACTATCGGGCAAAACCCTATTTGGAATGGGGGTATGACTCGTTAGAAGATTATTTACTGCGCAGTTGGGAAGCTGGCTATCGACGGCGCGACCCGCATAATTTACTGGCGATGATCGAGACGTGGCTACACTGTGATGTGGGGGCTAATCCAATCTATCAAGGGAATTATGCTAAGGCGATGGTGTCTATTTCGGCAAAGACACTGGTGATGCCAGCTACGACAGATCTATACTTCACACCAGAAGACTGCGAGGCAGAAGCTAATCTCATCTCCGATAGTGATTACCGTCCAATCCCTTCAATCTGGGGACATCGGGCCGGTAATCCTTATCAGAATCCTGAAGATGAGATGTTTATTAAGCAGGCTGTTGAGCAGCTGCTAAGGGAATAAGAGATCTACCAAAAAATAAGATCCCTGGCTTTAGTGGGAAAGGGTTAAAGGGCAAGGGGAAAAGGGTAATAGCTGGTACTTTATCTACTGGCGAGTCCCTAACAGCCAAAAAATTAGAATCCTTGGGATTTAATCAACAGAACAGCTCTCTTCATCACATGAGATGCTGTCAGCTGTTGCTTCCTCGGGCACTATGGTGAACCCACCTACTCGGATACCTTCAAACCCAAACTGCTTTTGTAGAACCTGACTAAAGCTAGCAATGATATCTGGCAGTTGTTTTTCGATCTCAGCCCGTAACTGGTTAGCTTCAGGTGGTGGATTACCAACGGCTTCTACAGACATAAGACAAACGTCCTTGATGGATAGCTGGCTTTATTCTAAATTGAAACGGACAATTAAGGATGCTTGATCTGATTAAGAATACGCACAGCCAGTTCGGAGGTGGCAACTGACTTGTTGATAAAGTCATCTCCTCCAAAGCGAAATGCTCGGCCTCGGGTAGTTTCTGCTTCGTGAACGGTGAGAAAAACGATGGGTAGAGTACGCCAGCGAGGATCTGCTCGCAACAGCTGGCAAATTTCAAAGCCACTCATCTCTGGCAAGGTAACATCAAGAACTAGAGCATCGGGTTCGACATGTTCTAGAGTTTGCCAAAGATGGCTACCATCAGTCAAAGGTGTAACGTCAAAATTCCAAGGAGTTAGACTGACTTGCAAGAGTTTTAAGATCTGCGGATCGTCATCTACAATAATAATTTTAGTAGGGGTTGTTTTGGTCCGCATGATCTCAATGGCTTCTGCCATGAGGTGCTCGGGTCGGCTGGCGCGATCGAGCAGATGACGAGCACCCTGTTGGACTAACTGCAACCGATTTTGGGCTGACAGCGTTGGTATGAGCAGTAGCAAAGGACCGGTAAATTGTTGGGTAAACTGATCTAGATTTTTAAGCAGTTGAGGTGGTAGCTCAGCGCCTTGTAATGAGGCTAGGATATCAAAAATAACAAGCTGAGGTTTACGTTGTCTCAATAAGCGTTGGGCATAGACTAACGTATTCGCCTGCCGCACTTGTAGGGATTGTTGGGTAGCCTGTAGGCTCAATTGTTCTATCAGATGATGATCTGAGCCAATCAGCAACAATAATGGTGCTCCTGCAGCAACCGTTTCAGTCGTATCCTCCACAGAGGTTTCATTGATTTCATGACGCAGCTGTTGTACTAGATGATTAAACCGAGTAGCTGGGATATCAGCAGATGGTTTTATTTGCAAAAGCTTTGCTAACTGTTGGGCCAGGGTAGACCCCATGGGAAAGCCAAAACTACCCAGCGCACCAACAAGTTTATGGGCAGTCATTTGGCTGGTCTGGTAAAGATCACTGTCCAATGTGCCCTGTTCGATTGCGATCGCAGCCTGTTCTAAAACAGCTACCCGTTCCTGCATCATCCCCTGATATTTTTGCCAAGCTTGTTCTACAGCCACCGTTGTCGTTGATTTAGGAGTAGCTAGCTCAGTTGATTCACTCACATTAAATCGATACCCCAAGCCATAGACCGTTTTGATCAAATTCTTAGGCGCACCGACAGCACTTAGCTTTTGTCGTACCCCCTTAATGTGGGTACGTACAGCATCCTCACTGGGTGGATTCTCAAAGGCCCAAAGATGATCGATAATCGCATCCAGGCTATAGACCTGACTGGGCCGTCGCAAAAACAATTCCAGCAGGGCAAATTCCTTCGGGGTGAGATGCACTGGAGCCCCAACATAGGTAGTTTCACAGGTGCTAGGGTCTAGCTCAATTCCCCCCATCTGCAACACTGTAGGTAATCCCACCTGCTCACGTCGCAGCAACGCTCGAATACGCGCATTCAGCTCATCTAGATTGAACGGCTTGACAACATAATCATCAGCACCCGCATCCAAAGCCTTCACCTTTTGGGCCGGCGTATTAGTCGCTGATAACATGAGAATAGGTTGCTCATAACCCGCCTCTCGAAAAGCCTGACAAAACTCAATACCACTACCATCCGGTAGATCAAGATCGAGCACCACCAGGTCATAGCTAAACATGTCGAGATACCCCTTGGCACTTTGACCATCGGTGGTAATATCCACAGCATAGCGTTGATGAATCAGGTGATTAGCCAGCGTGGCCATCAGCGCTTCATCATCGTCTACCAGCAATATGCGCATCGCTCCGAGATAGAAATCTATCTTTGGGAATCTACCTATCTATGTAAATCAAAAAAGCGATAAACTTATCACTTTTTAACAAAAATTATTAGCTGCCCTCACAAGCAAATCTCGATGAAAGCCTTAACTGCTATGAGTTTTGACTAAAATTAGACACGCACAGTCTAGGAAAAAATTTTCTAGAATAGAAAAGGAAGGCTCCAGAGCAAGACCCCATTCACATCCTGGGGAGACGAAGGTATGAAATCACTTTCTTCGATAATTTTTAAGGTAGCCAGTGGCATCGTTGTCGTTGCCGCCTTTAGAGGCTCGCCTGCAATGGCCCAGACAGTGCCAGCTGTGCCAGTTACCTTTGAGTCAGGCACTTTGGCAAGGCTAGCGGCTGATTTAGCCTATCCCACCAGTGCTCAACGATTTTTTGAAGC
>JBCDFI010000472.1:0-4540 GCA_039178155.1 Cyanobacteria bacterium P01_H01_bin.105 | reverse complement strand
GTCGAATTTAGCGCCTTTCCCGCGTAAGTTGTCGTCTAGGGTGATCAAAAAGCCTTTGGTAATGTAGTCATCGCCGACCTGGAGCCAGCCAATGCCTAGCTCATCATTGTGATCAAGTTTTTGGGATGCGGCTACGATTTGTTTTGCGATCGCTAGCCGATCGGTCGGCTCATGATCGAGCAAAACCAAAATAATTTCACCGTTAGCAGGCTGCTGACCGGCAGCTTTCTGAGCAAAATACTGGTCAAATACTGTTTTCAGCACGGGAGCTAACGCTAAACACGTTGGCATCACAGCCGTCTCCATCAACGACTGCAAATTGGCCACATTAACATTGTGATGAGCTTGAAAGGGATGGGCTGAATCAGCTGGAGATGGATTAGCAACTCCTCGATACACCGTTAACCCATTGGGTGCCAATTGATGACACTGCTCAGAGATCGCTAAAATTTGAGGCTGGGCCTGCTGCCACCGTTGCTCAAACCCAGGAACCATACCCACTCGCCGCAGCTGAGTAGGGGCATAAATTAGGGTGTAATTACGATTATGGAGTTGAGCAGGTAGGGTAGTGCAGGTATCTGCCATCATCCGAATCCTTTAATTGCAACGATTTTATATACCGGTATTAGCATGCCCCTGAACTCAAACGGCTATATCGAGGTATATCAAAATGCCAAACCGCTTAGGCTGTTTAATATTTTGCGATATCACAGACACTATCCCGGCCAATTTTCTACTGTTAATGCCCAACGCTCATGATCGCGCCATTTTCCATGAATTTTTAGATATTGTCGTGAAAAACCTTCACTGGCAAACCCCAAACGTTTTACCAGATTAATTGAAGCGGTGTTGCCAGGTTGAATATTCGCTTCGATGCGGTGCAGCTTAAGTGTATTAAATCCATGGTTGAGAACTAGCTTCACCCCTTCTGTCATCAAACCCTGGCCAGCGTAGTCCACGCTACCGTAATAGCCCAGATAGGCATTTTGAAAATGTCCGTAAAAGATTTGGCTTAAATTAGCCACCCCCACCAATCGATGGTCAACGGCATGCCATATGAGTAGCCCTTCAATCGACTCTGCCTGACAACGCCGAATATAGCGCTTGCACCCCAACTCATCTTGAGCTGGAGCCGCCCAAGGAAAATGCAAATCAGCACTTCGCTGATGCAGCTCCATTAAGGCTGACCAATCCGTCTCGGTGGGAGGTCTAATATAAACCCGAGGCACTCTGTCATTTTTTCGCGTTGCCATCAGTTCTCCTTTTGCTGATGGATCAAATAGAGCTATTGAGACACTCGAAGCAGATTGATTGTATATTGCGAATTGTTAACATCACCGACCTAATGCTAAGGAATATAAACAAGGGCTTAACAATTCACCCCAAAGTCCAATAGATTTGTTGGTAACTGCTCTAATCTATCGCTCATGGCCTCTGATCGCGGAGCGTGTGAATTTACTTTCTGGAAAGAAGTCATCAATGACCATCCGGTGACGACTTCCGCTCAAACTTTGCTGCCGAATGTTTTAAACAAATTAGTTACCCATGCCTCAACCTGCGTTTTAGGTGTACGGGCTGGCAAATTGCTCGGGATTGCCACCCGTCAGGACTTACTCAATGTCATAGCCCGCGAACCGGAATGGAGAACGTTACGTCTGGCAAAGGTTATGACTCGTTCGGTGATTGCGATCGCACCCTCTGAGATTCAAACGGTTGCGTCTCTTATGCAGCTGTTTGAACATCATCAGATTAGTTATTTGCCCGTTGTCGATCATCACAGACAGTTAATTGGGCTGATTGAGCAAAAGCAGCTCTTATTAGCAACGGGTCTTCAAAACACTGAATTTCAGCTTAATCAGCAGCATCAAAAAGCGCAGCTTTTTGCAGAAATCACCCTCAAAATTCGTCAGTCGCTGCAGCTCAAGGAGATTTTACAAACAACCGTTGAAGAGGTACAAACTCTCCTTGATGCCGATCGGGTACTCATTTACCAAGTATTGTCAGATGGCACCGGCATAGCAACTAGTGAAGCGGTCAAAGTCCCTTACCCAGAAATTTTGGGAGCATCCTTTCCCGAAGAGGTTTTCCCAATAGAGTATCAATCTCTCTATGCCCAGGGTCGAGTCCAGGCCATTGCCAATGTTCATGCGCCTGATTCTGGATTGGCTGAGTGCTTAATTGAATTTGTTGAACAATGGGGAATTCAATCCAAATTAATTGTCCCAATTGTTCATCCTCTACCACCGGAACAGCTCGTTGAAGACGACTCACCCAGAAATCGTCTTTGGGGTTTGCTAATTGCTCACCAGTGCCGTCAGCCGCGTCAATGGACAGATTCTGAATTAGAACTCATGCAACAGCTGGCCGATCAGATTAGCATTGCCCTTTCTCAAGGACAAATGTTGGAATATTTGGAGGAGCGAGTCAATTTACGGACAGCGGAGCTAACTCAAACCAACAGAGCACTACAACAAGAGATTCAAGATCGAAAGCAGGTGGTAGTCGCCCTACGAAAAAGCGAGGAACAGCTCCGTTTGATTACCAATAATTTACCCGTGCTCATTGCCTATGTAGATACAGAACAGTGTTATCGATTTAACAATCAAGCCTATGACTATTGGCTAGGGTACTCTCCGAAAGAACTGTATGGCACATCGATGAAGACGGTCACACAGCCCCACTACTATGAAAATATTCGCCCTTATATTGAAGCGGCTCTTGGAGGTAGCCAGGTAACCTATGAAAGTGAATTGGTCTTTAAAGACGGGCGACGTCACTCGATCAGCGTTAGCTATATTCCGCATTGCGAGATACTCGACAAAGGACAATCAAAAATAAATGGTTTTTTTGCGCTGACAACTGATATTAGTGAACGCAAAGCTATAGAACGGATGAAAGATGAATTTATTGCTGTGGTTAGCCATGAGTTGAGAACTCCGCTGACATCACTCCATGGCTCATTGAAACTAATCGCCACAGGTCGATTGGGGCATCTATCTGACGAGGGGCAACAAATGCTAGCTGTTGCAGATGAAAGTACCGACCGGCTGGTGCGCTTGGTCAATAACGTGCTCGACCTCCAGCGGATAGAGTCAGGTGAAGTCACCATAGAGTCCTGTATCTGCAATGCGGCTGACCTATGCGTGCAAGCAGCTGAATCTATGCAAACGATGGCTCAACAGCATGATATTCAAATGAGTACCGAGTTAAATCCGCTGATGATTTGGGCAGATCCTGACTACATTATGCAAACCCTAACAAATCTGCTCGGGAATGCTATTAAGTTTTCAGCGTCTGGTACAACAATTCGCTTAAGTGTTCAAACCTGTGATGAGACCAAATACGACTCGGAACTTCACACTGAAGCGATCGGACCTGAATCTGCACTTTTCTGTGTAAAGGACTGTGGTCAAGGGATTCCTGCCGATAAGCTAACCAGCATCTTTGAACGATTTCAGCAGGTCGATTCTTCTGACTCTCGCAAAAAAGGAGGGACAGGGCTGGGGTTAACAATCTGTCGCAAAATTGTTGAACAACATGGCGGTACAATTTGGGCAGAAAGTCAGGTGGGACACGGCAGCTGTTTTTATTTTACGGTGCCTCTTTCTAAACGTAAGGCTATAAAAACATCATGACAACCAAACTAATACTGGTGATTGATGATGAAGAACCGATTCAAAAGGTTGTCAGTTTAAGCTTAAAGATGGAAGCTAACTGGCAAATCATTTGTGCATCTTCAGGAAAAGAAGGTATTCATAAAGCGAAAATGCACCAGCCAGATGCTATTTTGCTTGATGTGATGATGCCTGAAATCGATGGCATTAGTACGTTTGCACAACTCTATAAAAACCGGAAAACTCAGACAATTCCGGTCATTTTGTTGACGGCTAAAACCGGAACAGCCGAAAAACGTCTATTTCAGAAGATTGGGGTAGCAGGGGTAATTACTAAACCGTTTAATCCCTTAACGCTGGCCAGTCAGATGGCTAAGCTCTTGGGATGGCAGCTCTAGGATAGTCTAATGAAAGTTTTATTGGTTGACGATGACAATGCTTTAGCTGAGGTGCTGATTCAACAGTTGACCGGGCAAAATTATGTTGTTGACCGAGTCGCCGATGGTGAAATGGGATGGTCTTACGCCTCCACGTTTGACTATGACATGATTTTATTGGACTGGATGCTGCCTCAGCTCAGTGGCTTACAGCTTTGTCAACGGCTGAGAACTGAGGGGTATACGGTGCCCATTTTGCTACTGACAGCTAAGGATAAGCAAACGGAGAAAATTCAAGGTCTAGAAGCTGGCGCAGATGATTATTTGGTCAAACCCTTCGATCTTGCAGAGTTGTTGACTCGCATTCGCGTCTTGGTACGCCGGACGTCTGCTGAGATGCAACCTGTCTTGACCTGGGGTGATCTATGTCTTGATCCGGTTAGCTGTGATGTGACCTATCACGATCACCCTGTCATGCTAACGGCTAAGGAATATGCGCTACTTGAGCTGTTCTTGCGCCACAGTCACCAAGTCTTTAGCACGTCGGCT
>JBCDFI010000471.1:0-4552 GCA_039178155.1 Cyanobacteria bacterium P01_H01_bin.105 | reverse complement strand
GAGAATCTTACTTCTGTGCTGGGAATTTATGCTCTTGCCTCAATTCGGATGTTGCCTGCAATTAGCAATTCAATCACAGGTATAAATCAGCTGCGGAACACCAGCTACACAGTTCATCAGATTTATAGTGAGCTTCGGGGACTAGAGGAAGCGCAGGCCAGTGGAAAATCACGTTCAATTGCTCAGAGCTTGCTAAAGCTATCACCAATTCAGCGGGCGACCTCAAAAGTAATGCCCTTTGACCAAAAGATTGAGTTGCAAAATCTGGTCTATCGGTATCCAGGAGCGAGTGAAGATTCGCTTCAGGACATTTCTCTTACTCTGAATAAAGGGGAATCAATAGCATTTATCGGTAAATCTGGAGCTGGTAAAACAACTCTGATTGACATCTTCCTGGGGCTTTTAGAGCCCCAGTTTGGTGACTTGACTGCTGATGGTTGCTCGATTTATGAAGATATACGGGGCTGGCAGAATTTAATTGGCTATATTCCTCAGTCAATTTTCTTGATGGATGAGACGCTAGAGCGAAATATCGCTTTTGGTGTTCCTGACCACTTAATTGACTCTGAACGTTTGCAGCGCGCAATCGCTGCAGCACAGTTACAAGAAGTGGTAGAGCGTTTGCCGGAGGGAGTGTATACAAAGGTGGGAGAGCGCGGAGTTCTGCTCTCTGGAGGACAACGGCAGCGCGTCGGTATTGCTCGCGCTCTATATCACGAGCGGGAAATTTTGGTTCTAGATGAAGCGACAGCTGCTCTGGACAATGAAACTGAACGATTGGTCACAGAGGCGATTAAGGCACTCAGTGGTAAAAAGACGATTATTACGATCGCTCACCGTTTATCGACGATTCAGCATTGCGATCGTATCTATCTGTTAGAGTACGGCAAAGTAATTAAATACGGCACCTATGATGAAGTAGTTAATGAAAGCGTTAGTGCTTAGTGTACTTTTGGGTACTTACAAGATTTACTTGATATTGTTTTGAATATACTTTACTATGCTGCCAAATTTTGTGATTATCGGGGCTGCAAAAGCCGGTACAACTTCTCTCTATTACTATCTTAAGCAGCATCCTGAAGTTTATGTAAGCTCAGTGAAGGAACCGAGGTTTTTTGCGCTGGAAAATGAGACTCTCAATTTTCAGAATCCCGATCAGGGCATCAATGAAACTTCTGTGACGTCTCTTGAAACATACAAACAGCTTTTTGATGGGGTGACTCAAGAAGCCGCAATTGGCGAAGCTTCGCCGCTTTATCTCTATAGTCCTAAAGCTGTTGAGCGTATCAAGCACTATATTCCAAATGCTAAGCTCATTGTGATTTTACGTAATCCAGTAGAACGTGCTTATTCTTGCTACACTCACCTCATCCGTGAAGGATTTGAAACTCTGTCGTTTAGAGAAGCTCTAGAAGAAGAAAAAAAGCGTATACAAAAAAATTGGGCTCACCTATGGCACTATCAAACTGCGGGTTATTACCACGAGCAGCTGAAGCGGTATTTTGATACATTCGACCGTAATCAAATCAAGGTGTATTTGTACGAGGATTTCAATACTTACTCTATTGCGATTGTTCAGGATGCTTGTCGATTTTTGGGTGTCGACGATACTTTTGTACCTGAATTGACTCGGATGAACGTGTCGGGAGTTCCTAAAATTCGTTTCCTGCAAACCCTATTAGGGACTGGTAATACCTTGCGAAAAATCCTAAAAGCAATATTACCAAAGGGTTTTCGTAAGGATGTTGCACAGCGCCTGCGAAAGTGGAATCTAGAAAAACGCATGCAAATTTCTGAAATAGACCGGGCTTATCTAATTAATGAATTTCGTGAGGACATTCTTAAGTTGCAGAACCTTATTGATCGCGATTTGTCTGCTTGGTTAAAGTGAGAAAGTTGAGTGTGTATGCTTATCAGATATCATATAAGCGATCGCGCAAACAACATAGCCTTCTTGTCCAATGACTTTTGCTTGAGCTGGCAATGTTGGTTACACAGCTTTGACTAGCTCAGCTCACTAATTTATGCTGGCTCAGAAAACAGATATTTATGAAGTTACCAAATTTTTTGATCGTAGGGGCAGCTAAAGCAGGAACAACGTCACTTTGTTACTATCTCGATCAACATCCGCAGGTGTATATTAGCCCAATTAAAGAGCCTCGCTTTTTCGCTCCGGAGTTTTACACTGCTCACACCAATGGCCCCATTCGAGACAATGCGCGGCGAACTATATTCACATCAGATGAATATTATCAGCTCTTTGAAGGAGTTTCGACTGAAACTGCGATTGGTGAAGCTTCCACCGAATATCTCTACTATCCGGAAGTTCCCTCTCGCATTCAAGCAAAAGTT
Organism: Cyanobacteria bacterium P01_H01_bin.105; assembly: GCA_039178155.1. GTDB lineage: Bacteria > Cyanobacteriota > Cyanobacteriia > Phormidesmidales > Phormidesmidaceae > Leptothoe. Next base: position 2,200 of record JBCDFI010000471.1, on the reverse strand, counting down.
CCTGACGCAAAAATAATTGCGGTATTGAGAAACCCAGTTGAACGAGCGTTTTCGGCATTCTGCTATCAAGTAAGAGATGCCTGCGAGTCGGTCTCGTTTGAAGAAGCGCTACAGGAAGAGAACGATCGTATCTGTAATCACTGGCGTCCTGGTTGGCTGTATAAAGATTGTGGTTTTTATTATTCTCAAGTTAAGCGATATTTTGATATCTTCAATCACAACAGAATTAAGATCTATTTGTACGATGAATTAGACAAAGATTCTTACGCAGTCGTCAAAGATGCCTTTGAATTTTTGCAGGTCGATAGCGACTTTGTCCCTGAGGTTTCTCGCAAAAACGTCTCAAAAGTGCCTAAAAGCCGATTGCTCAATACGTTTCTGACTAGAGAGAGCCCTTTAAAGAAAACTCTTAAAGCGGTACTGCCTGATAACTTTACAACTTCAATAGCTAAGTGTGTCAGAGGTCTCAACTATAGCCAAAAGCCTATACTGACTTCGGAGACTCGGCAATCTTTAATTGACTTATATCGAGATGATATTTTGAGGTTAGAAACCCTGATTCAAAAAGATTTATCTGCCTGGTTAGATTGATTTCAATCCTTTCTGTAGACGTCTTGCAGCGTTGTTGAGCTAAGACTCCATTACCTCGTGGCCTAATCTCATAAGCTGACAAAGTTCGGTCAACGGTTGTCTGATAGGTGATTACTGTATACTTCTTATAAGATTTTAATTTTCCGAGGAGCAGCGATTAGCAATCCAGCGTTCAAAATGAAGAACTGATGTTTTTAATTTTTATTGGATCTTCAGGGTTCATCAATTATGCCGTTAGTAAGTATTGTAATTAACAACTATAACTACGAGAAGTTTTTGCCGCAGGCGATTGATAGCGCTTTGCAGCAAACCTATCCAATGTTTGAAGTAGTCGTTGTTGATGATGGCTCAACTGACAGCTCGCGCTCTGTGATAGCTGGCTATGGCGATCGCATTCGAGCTATCTTTCAGCCCAATGGTAAGCAGGCTGCCGCTCTCAATACAGGATTTGCTGCGAGTCGGGGCGAAATCATTGTGTTTTTAGACGCCGACGATTTTCTGATGCCCTCAGCCATAGAGAAAATCGTTGCGGCCTTTCAGCCTGGGGTCGGGAAAGTTCACTTTCGCTTACAGGTCGTCGATGGCCAGAATGAACCGCTGGGATATTCAATTCCCTCCGAGGGGATGCGACTGGCAAGCGGTGAAGTTTGGCGCAAATTGCTACAGACCAGCAGCTATGTCAGCTCACCGATGAGTGGGAACGCCTATCGGCGCGAAACGCTCGTTCCGGTGTTTCCGATTCCTGACGACTATAAAACCACCGCTGATGACTATTTGATGATTTCAACGCCCTTTTATGCGGGCGAGTTGGGGAGTATTGATGAACCCGTGGGTGCTTACCGGGTTCATACCAGCAATCAATGGGCGTTGACAGCCGTATCGGGAAGCCGATTTCGGCGATTTGTGAAACATGACTTGCAGAACTACCTGTTGCTGCAACAGCGGGCCAAGGAACTTCAACTGGATGTGCCCGTTGACCTCGAACGCCGATCACTTGGGCGAATTTGGTCCCGATTGGCCTCACTGCGGCTAGAACCGCAAGATCATCCCGTGCCGTCAGACCAGGCGTCACAGCTTGTGGGTTGGGGGCTTACGGCTCTTTGGCAATATTCCAGCCATAACTTGCCCAAGCGTGTTATCTATAGCCTGCTGTTTTTGTGGGTTGGGTTTATGCCCGTACCCCTGGCCAAGCAGGGAATCACCTATCTATACGCACCCCATCTACGCCCTAAGCTCGTGGATAATACTTTGAAGCGACTTCGGGCTATTGTCAGCTAAAGATTGCCGAATCGTCAGTCATTCCCCTTATTGTGGAAGGTCTTCATGCGCGTCGCTATTCTTCGTAGAGCTCCCAATGCCTCAGTCAGTATGGATGTCTATGCTGATCGGTTAGTGCAGGGTCTTAAAACCGTCCGTCCTGACTGGGCTATCGCGGAGTACTTTCCGCAATTTCAATCCGGGTCAGGGGTTTCAAATAAAATGCTGGCTGGCGTTCAAAAGTACTATGAACGCTACTGGCGTTATCCTAATCGCCTCAAACAGATAGAAGCGGATATTTTTCATATTATTGACCATACTGACGGGGATCTAAGTCGTCGGCTAGGGCGAT
>JBCDFI010000470.1:0-4553 GCA_039178155.1 Cyanobacteria bacterium P01_H01_bin.105 | reverse complement strand
GGTTGCTGTTAATGGTTCTGAACCACCCCATTGGTCCACAATAATGGGGTCTCCAGGCTGAATCTGCACCGCATCTGTGGATAGCACATCAATGACCAACTCGAGTTCTTCAGGACTGCCCAGCTCGATTAATGGATCTCCTGCTTGAACAAACCGGGCACTTTCATCAGGAACCCGCAACACGGTCCCATTAATCGGTGCCGCAATTGTGGTTCGGCCAGCTTCATCCACCAGGTTAGTGAGTTCTGCCTCCACGCCCCTAATTTGAGCCCGATAGGTATCCTCTAAGTAATCAGGATCGCGTTGTTCTTCCCGTAGTAGGGCAAGGGCTTCCTGGGCGGCAGAAACGTTTGCGATCGCACTTCCCAACCGTTCATCATCCGCCGCCAACGCCTGTACCAGCCGGTCTTCCTCTAATTCAGCCGCTTCTCTCGTCTGGCGAGAGATGGCTCCCCGAGGCTCTAGATTCTGAGCGCGGGTGCGATCGCGACGGGCCTGTTCCAGGGCCACACGCGTCTCTTCTACCTCAGCCGCCACTGCTTGCTGAGTCGCTTGGGCTGAGCGTAACCGGGCTGCGGCTTGGGCCAACGCTTCTGCCTTAGGCCGCTGAGTATCGACACCGGCAAGCTCAGCTCGCAACTCCTGCAACCGTGCCTGGGCCATGCGCACCTTGCTATCCAGAGGCAAGGGATCCAGCTGAGCCACAACAGCATTGGCCGCCACCTCATCCCCTGCTTCCAAGTCGATCCGCTGCAATCGGCCATCTACGGGAGCCGAAATCACATAGCGGTCTTTCACCCGAGTTTGTCCTTCTGCATCAACAGTCACCTGGAGCGGTCCTGTGGTTACCGTGCCAATATCCACCGGAATGGGTGTAGGGCGAAATGCTAGGGCTACTAAAACAGCAAGACCCAGACCAACAAGACCATAGGGCAACCAACTAGGAATCCGGAGACGGCGCTTAGTAGCAGCCTGCGTCGGATGATCCTTAGACCGCCAACGAAACAAATTTCTAGCTATACGTTTTTGTGACTGAGACATCGTATTGTTTCCTCACTCTCTGGTTTTCAGCACAGCGATTAAATCTAAACGATTCAGCTGATGACGAATCATCAGGCCAGAGGCGAGGGCTGCCGCCATGATCACCACAAAGGCAAAGGCATAGGTAGACCGGGTGATGACCAGTGGGAAACGAAATAGCTCCCAGTCGTAAATCTCGGTCATCAGTGCTGCCAGACCAAACCCCAGAGCAAACCCAATAGGAATCGCCAGTGTAAGCAGCACCGCCTGTTCTCCCAGGAGAATAAAGGCAATCTCACCTTTGGTAAAGCCAATAATGCGCAGGGTAGCCAGCTCCCGTTCTCGCTCTGACAGGGCAATGCGGGCCGCATTGTACACCACGCCAAAGGCAATAACTGAGGCAAACCCTACCAGAACGACTGTAAAGCCCGCCATACTTTTAGTGAGAATTTCATTGAATTGATCAATGGTGGTTTGTCGCATCGCCACACTGGCAACGGCAGGGGTCTGTTTTAGCTGGGCATAGAGCGTTTGTTGTTCATGGGCATCCACCTGTAAATAGGCCCCGGAGAGCGTAAATCCTTCTCGCATCAGTCGATTAAGGGCATGAATATCCATGTAGGCGGAAATGCCCACCAGCTCGTCAAAGATGCCGGTGACAGGCACGGTACGGGTGGGTCGCGCTCCTTCTAGGACGTTGACTATGATTGGGTCTCCCAAATGGGCCTTTAAAATATCCGCTAGCTTAGTGGATAAGACAATGCCTTCTGGCGGTAAGGTAACAGGGCGCTGCTCACGATCCAGCAGGCGACGTAGTTCGCTACCCGGCTCCACACCGTTGATGCCACTCAGTTTGTGATAGTGGCCGAAACGCAGCCGCGCAGGCACCACTCGAAACGGCTCGGCTCGCAATACCCCCGGTAAGTTGTACAGGTCAAACTGGGCACGGTTTGACAGGGGATTGTTAAACACTAGGGTAATGTCTTCGCGCTGGATGGTGCGAAACTGAATATCCACCAGGGCATCCATGGCATCGGTGAAGAAACGACCCAGGACTAGGATTGCGATCGCAACCGCAATCCCCACCACTGAGAGAAAACCCTGTACCGGACGTCGTTCCAGATTTCGCAAGATAATCCGACTCGGGGCTGCAAACCAACGCTGCAGGCCTAATTTTTCCACTAGAGTGGGCCGATAGGTCGCTGGCGGTTCAGGACGCATCGCCTCAGCAGGTGGCAGCGATACGGCTCGCCGCACCGCCAGAAAAGCGCCTAAGGCGGCTGCCCCTATGCTCACCAACAGAGCCATTAGCAATACCTGGGGACGTACCTCATATTGCAGTAGGGGAAAGTGATAGAAATCAGCGTAAAGGCGAGTCATTCCCCGACCCATCCACCAGCCCAGGCCAGCCCCCAAGATCGCCCCCAACAGCACCACCACCATCACCAGCTTCAGGTAGTGCAACCCCACCGTGAGATTGTCATAACCAAATGCCTTCATTACCGCAATCTGGTCCCGCTGAGTACTCACCAAGCGACTCAACAACAGATTTAGCAAGAACGCCGCTATCCCCAGAAATATACTCGGTACAAAGACGGCATGGGCCGACAGCTGACGAATCTCATCAGAAATAAACGTGTGAGAAATTTGATCCTCTCGGCCAAATGCCCCCAGACCACCATAGGTTTCCAACTGTTGGTCCAGTTGAAAGATCACCTCTGCTTCGCTGGCCCCCGGCATCAGCTTTAGACTGACATCGTTGAATGCTCCTTCCATATCAAAGGCCGTAGCCAGCGCTTTCTGCTGCATCCAAAGAATGCCAAACCGTTTGTTGTCAGGGACAATCTCGGTTCCTCGAATCTCATAGATATATTCTGGTGATAGAGCTATGCCTACAATCCGTAGGGTTTGCCAACGACCATTGAGAATAGCGCCAACAGTATCGTTCAACTTTAGCTGGTTGGCCTCAGCGAAAACCTCACTGGCCAGCACCTCATCCCCCTGTTCGGGATAACGTCCAGCGCGAATAAACAGGTCATTAAGCATGGGCACAGACCGCTCTGGAATCGAAATCAGACGCCCAGTGGCCGGTTCTGCCAAACCTTCCACCGACAGCGTGACATCTTGTACCACCCGCGTTTGCACCGCCCCTACTCCTGGAATCTCCTCAAACCGAGACACCAAACTTTTAGGAGCCCGCTTAAGTTGTACAAACACATCGGCAAACCGGTATTGGTCATAGTAAGTTGCCTGGGTGAGCTGTAGCGACCCGTGGGTGCTCATCATGGTAATCAGGTTAGCCATGCCACAGGTGACAATCAGCACAATAGCCAGTACCTGGCCCCGCATGCGGAGGAGATCGCGTAATAATTTGCGGTCCAGGGCTTTCATTCCTATCCTCCCTTACCACTCCAACTCCGCTGGAGATAATTTCTGGGTATTCTGTTTAATATCGGCAATGTTGCCACTGCGCATATGGACAACTCGATCTGCCATGGCCGCAATCCCGGCATTGTGGGTGATTACAGCCGTTGTTGTACCAAACTCTTGGTTAACATGCTCCAGGGTCTCTAAAACTCGTTTACCCGTCTCAAAGTCAAGGGCTCCAGTGGGTTCATCGCAGAGCAGAACTTCGGGTCGTTTGGCAATGGCCCGTGCGATCGCAACCCGCTGTTGTTCCCCCCCCGACAGCTGCGCCGGAAAGTGATCCAGACGAGCCGCTAACCCTACCAGTTCCAGTGCGTCTTCTGGTTTCATAGGAGATCGTGAAATATCCGTCACCAGAGCCACATTCTCCCGCGCAGTCAAACTGGGAATCAAATTATAAAACTGAAAAACAAACCCCACCGACTGACGACGAAACCTAGTCAGTGATTGTTCATTTGCCTTATTCATTGCCTGATTGCGAAAATAAATCTGTCCACCAGACGGCACATCTAAGCCACCCAAGATATTTAACAATGTAGATTTGCCACTGCCTGAGGGGCCCAGTAGCACGACAAATTCCCCCTCATAAAGGTCCAAGTTTACAGCCCCCAGAGCATGCACCTTGACTTCTCCCATCACATACACCTTACTCACCTGCTCCATGTGAAATACAGCAGGCCCATCAGAGGATGCATTAGAAAATGGTTCAACCATAGGGAATGTGTGGAATTAAACAAGATTACGAATAATGCAGCTAACGATAAATTCTCATATGGAAAACACTAGCGTAAAAAAGTGAGGAAGTTGTGAGCAGCCTCCTTTAGAAAGCATTAATGCTATTGGTTTGGCCCTCATACATTCCCCAAACTATTCTTTTATATTGTAAGTGAGAGCTTAGCTCAACCATCTAAGTTCTCTTCATCCTCTAGCAACCAATAGGAGGAAGTTAGTATGTGGACCACATTCTTTACCGCCACTGCAATCTTGCTTATAGCGATAAGAGTCTTTCTGACAGCTGATAAACAATTTGAAGTTATCTCTGCCGGACTTACCGCTACGGCCTGTGTGATGATCATGATTGGAGTCTCTCCCCCAGCAATTCAGAT
>JBCDFI010000469.1:0-4555 GCA_039178155.1 Cyanobacteria bacterium P01_H01_bin.105 | reverse complement strand
CAAAAAGCACGATTATCTAAAACAGGGTATTCCTAACGAGGCAAACGCCCCAGAGTAATAAGCTGTATCAATTACCCATAGCTACACATCAAGTTACATAGCTTGTTTTCAAATGGTGTAACGTACTATCTGTAAGGATTGAGAGGAAGCGAGAAAAGCTGCTTCAATCCCACCCCAAGGTAGCGCTATCTCTTCGTAAATGACAGTCCTTGTAAAGTTCATTTGCGCTATTTAATGATTTTCTTCAGGTTCACCAGGGTTAGACATAGTCAAGGCGTATTAAGTGCCCTTTAAGTGCCCCGGCCATGGAGAAGCCACATTGTTAAGAGAATTTACAAACCGGACCAAACGGAAAGAAAAGCTAAACGATTTTCATCGAAGACAAAAAATGTTTCTACCCTGATAGGAGGAAGTAAACGAACGTTATTTATTTCACTTCTTAAGAGAGTTTTTAGGTTTATGGCTCATTCTTCGTTATCCACGTTCCCCGCAGACAGCCGTGCCGGATTTGATCCCGTTATTTATCTGCGACGCTGGGTGTGGAAAATGGCTTTGGCTACCCTAATTCTGATGGCCATTGGTAGCGCCACTCGCGTTATGAATGCTGGGTTGGCCTGTCCCGACTGGCCCCTGTGCTATGGACAGCTGGTACCCAGTCAGCAAATGAATCTTCAGGTATTTCTAGAATGGTTTCATCGTCTAGATGCCTCATTGATTGGTTTAATGGCTATTGGTTTGTTGGCGCTATCTCTGCGGTGGCGTCGCTCTCTTTCTAGTTGGGTACCCTGGGCCGCAGGTTTAGTTCTCTTTTTAGTTGTTTTTCAGGGTGTTCTCGGTGGTCTTACGGTGACGCAGCTGTTGCGTTTTGATATTGTTACTGCCCATTTAGGTACAGCTCTATTAGTTTTTTGCACACTTTTAGCCATGGGTACGGGGCTTTTACCCCACCAGGCAAAGGGTACTGCCGGTAGGCTGTCCTGGCTTAGCGGTATCGCCGTGGTACTGGTCTATGGACAAAGTTTACTGGGTGGGCTAGTTGGCTCACGCTGGGCGGCTCATCAGTGCTTTGGACTGGCGGAACTATGTAGTGTGGTCAATGCTCATTTATTAGGGATAATTCCTGCTAGCCTATCGGTGATATTGCTGGCAATCTTTGTCTGGCGGACACCCGCGCTAGATGTACGATTGAGATCGCAGGCCTATGCTGCTTTGGGCCTTTTGATGCTGCAGCTGGTCCTAGGGCTTGCCACATTCCGTCTCCATCTACAGGTAGAGCCCCTCACTGTTTGTCATCAGGCTGTAGGTGCAGCCTTGCTAGGTACGCTGGTTTGTTTTACGGTCCTGTCTCTGCGAGATTGTTCACTAGTCGAAGAGAATCTTAAGATTTCGGCTAGTAGTTAATATTAGTTTTCATCATCATTTTTCCACTCTGTACAACTTTGCCTAGGCGTTGCAGATAACGTCTCCCTATTCTTCTGCAGGTCTGTTCAAAGTCTCTTCGCCCTTTTTCTTCTTCCTATGCAACCCTCTAATCTCGCGCCTCGGGTTCACCATGAAAGTTTTGGCCAAATCTGTCGCAGTTATTATCAACTGACTAAGCCTCGCATCATCCCTCTCCTGCTGATCGAAACAGTCGCCAGTATGTGGGTGGCCGCCCAGGGACATCCAGATTTGTTATTGGTGTTGATTACCATGGCGGGTGGTTGGTTAGCCGCCGCCTCGGCTCAGGTAATCAACTGCGTTTATGACCGCGACATTGATTACGATATGGAGCGTACCCGCGACCGTCCCATTCCATCGGGGCGCATTCAGGTACGCGATGCGCTGATTTTTGCAGCTGTATTGGCCATAGCGTCCTTTAGTTTACTAACTTGGTTTGCTAATCTGCTCAGTGCCTGTTTAGCGATGGCCGGTATTGTTGTTTATATCGGTGTGTATACCCACTGGCTCAAGCGTTCTTCACCCCAAAACATTGTTATCGGTGGGGCTGCCGGGGCAATCCCGCCCATGGTAGGCTGGGCTGCTGTTACCGGTCATATAGGCTGGGCTGCCTGGATTTTCTTTGCCATTGTATTTGTATGGACCCCACCCCACTTTTGGGCGTTGGCCATGCTGATCAAAGATGACTATGCCAAAGTGGATGTACCCATGCTGCCCGTGGTAGTCGGTAATGAAGAGACCGCCAATCAGATTTGGCTCTATACCTTATTCTTGGTACCCGTAACCCTACTCATGGTTTGCCCAACCGAAGCCTGTGGATGGCTGTATGGTCTGTTGGCATTGATGTTGGGTGGATTGTTTCTACGCAAAGCCTATGATTTGAAGCAGTGTCCTTGCGATCGCGATCTGGCCCGAGGTGTGTTCAAATACTCCATCTTCTACATGATGCTGTTGTCAGCCGCCATGGTAGTTGACAGTCTGCCCGTCACTCGCCACAGCGTCCACGCCATACTCGGCACCGTCGGTTTGGGGTAAAGGTTTAAGGCCGATGGAATCCCCCATAACGGCTGAGTCTTTATTCATTCTAATGATGTCTGAGTTAGCCCTTCTAGGCTTGCGGTTCACGACTACAATGTAGGGTGATTCGTAAGCCTCAGGGTGTTTGAGGCGTCTACGTGAGGTTTAGGATGTCACAGCCCGCAGTTGTAATCAAAGGTCTTCAGAAACGCTATGGCGATGTCCAAGCAGTGAAGGACGTGTCATTGCAGATTGAGCCTGGAGAAATCTTTGGTTTACTCGGACCCAACGGTGCCGGCAAAACGACTACCATTCGCTGTTTGTGTACGCTGACGTTGCCCGATGCTGGCAGCCTGGAGGTGATGGGGGTGTCAGTTGTTTCTGACCCACGTCAGGTGCGACAGCGGCTGGGCTACATTGCCCAAGAAGTGGCCCTCGATAAGGTCCTCACTGGTCGAGAGCTGCTAGAGCTACAGGCCGCGATTTATCACCTACCAGGCAAGCTAGCCAGGACACGCATCAACCAAATGATCGAGCTGTTGGAGCTAACCGACTGGGCCGACAAAAAAACCGGTACCTATTCCGGTGGTCTAAAAAAACGGCTGGACTTGGCAGCTGGACTCCTGCATCAGCCCGACGTTCTGGTATTGGATGAACCTACCGTAGGTCTTGATATCGAAAGCCGCTCAGCGGTGTGGCGATTTTTGCGACAGCTGCAGGCTGCAGGCACAACCATATTAATTACTAGCCATTATTTAGAAGAAGTGGATGCCCTGGCAGGTCAGGTGGCCATCATCGACCAGGGTGAGGTGATCAGCTCAGGCACACCAGCCGAACTCAAGGCCAATGTCGGTGGAGAGCGCATCACCCTCAGAATTCGGGAATTTACCCCCTTGGATGAGGCTCAGCAGGCTAGTGAAATGCTGCAGGGGTTGCCGGTGGTGCAAGAGGTGATCGTCAATAGCGCCCAGGGTAACTCCCTAAATTTGGTAGTCGAGTCTGAAGCCGAAGCACTGATGACGGTACAAAAGGCTCTAAAGGACATGGGGTTGCCTACGTTTGGCATTGCCCAATCCCAGCCCAGCTTGGACGATGTGTATTTGGCTGCCACGGGACGTACCATCATGGACGCGGAAGTGGCCGCAGCCAGTAAGCGGGATATGAAAAAGGAAATGAAGCAGCAAAATATGAAACGGTAAGCCACTCGAAAAGCAATAATCTCAAGACGAGGAAGGATTCTGATGACTGCCATTAGCTTAGATCTAAGGCCTTTAACTCAAAGGCTGACTCACCAGCAGTTTTATGAGTTATGTATTGCTAATAAAGATGTTGCTATGGAGCGGAGTCCAATAGGAACGCTGATTATTATGTCTCCAGTAGGTGGCGAAAGCGGTGAGAAAGAAGCAGATTACATCGCTGATTTAGTCATTTGGAATCGTCGAACAAAGCTAGGTAAAGTTTTTAGTTCTTCAACTATTTTCAAATTACCGAACGGTGGGGATCGATCTCCAGATGCGGCCTGGGTAACGTTAGACCGCTGGAACGGGCTCACCCGAGAACAACAGAAAAAATTTCCGCCCCTATGTCCTGATTTTGTCATTGAACTGCGCTCTGAAAGCGATCGACTCAAACCGCTCCAGGACAAGATGCAGGAATATTTAGAGAGTGGGCTCCGCCTGGGATGGCTGATCAATCCCCAGGATCAAATGGTTGAAATTTACCGAGCGGGTCAGGATGCAGAGACGGTCAGTTTTCCTGCTGCTGTGTCAGGAGAGGATGTGCTGCCTGAATTTGTTCTGGATATTAATTAAGCTTTAAACTAGTAGAGCTTGAGTCTAAACGTCAGTGACTAGAGAGCAGTTCTTTTAATATTGATTTTTTCTCGGTTGATTACCAACTAATAAGGTCTATGAGCGGTTCTAGCATTCAAAACAATCAGCTGCAGCAGTGGAAGGATGATGCGATCGCAGCCCCCGGTTTTAGCGAATTCGTTCAAGAAACCCTGGCCCTCACCAAGCGGTTATTTATCCAACTGCAGCGCCGTCCTTCCACCCTGGCCGCAGGCATTGTCCAGCCCCTCATGTGGCTGATCCTATTT